>NC_007796.1:2255742-2577991 GCF_000013445.1 Methanospirillum hungatei JF-1 | reverse complement strand
TAACACCAATAAACCGGTGAAATGGCTTCGGATATTGTTCCGGTCTTCCCCACCAGCCAATTACCTGGCCGATCAGGGCCACCGGATGGAGGGTGGTCTTGGGATCACCGCACACCCGGTCGATCAGGAGTGCAAAAAAAAGGACAGGTAGTTGGATTATCATCTGTATTAGATGTTCTGGGGAAGAAGGTTTGGAATCCCGTCTTCTATCGGATATGTAACTGAACAGGCGTGGCAGATGAGTGACCCGGTGATGATCTCAATGTCATTCTCTTCTGTCACTTTCAGTTCAAGGTCGCCCTTGCAGACCGGACAGCAGAGTATATCGTATAATTCGCGTTTCATTCGTATTCGGCCCGTATATCAATAATCTGGGAGAGTTCAGGTCCGGTTGAGATGAGTGTTACCGGTGCACCGATGTCATCTTCGGCCTGTTTCAGGAAATCCTTCGCAGTCTTTGTCAGCTGTGAGTACTGGGTAGCACCAAAACAGGAGGGATCCACGTGGTCAATTCCGGTGATAGCTGCCTGGGTGCATCCATTTATCATAGCAGCATATCTGGCCATCTCTCCGTCCCAGGTTCCAATCCGCCGTTCTCTGCCGGTAACCGTTCCAAACTCCTGAATGCCCTTTTCATGTGCCTTTTCACTGGACATCTCAGTTGAGAAGGGACCTTCTCCTACTCTGGTCGGGAAAGCCTTAAACACAACAATGACGTCATCCACTCTGGTCGGCCCGACACCATTATCTGCCGCCATCTGTGCAGCACAGGTGTCTTTGCTGGTAACGAACGGATAATGGCCGAAGTAGAGAGAAATTCCAAACCCCTGTGTCCCTTCAATCACAACATTTTCATCATTGTCAAGCGCGGTATTCACCTCAAGTGGGACATCGACAAGATATGAACTCAACTCAGGAATATCACGCGCGAGTCTGGCAACCCGCATGGCACGATCGCGGTTTGCAGGGCCACATCCGGTGCCGGTTGATCCGACCTTTTTCGACAGGTGCGTGTTGGTTTTATCCTCCTGAATATGTGCTTCTTCAATGATTGCACACCGCTTATCCAGGAATATCCTTCCCTCCACTCCGAGAACCTCAATTTCATGTTTGAATACACGCGGATCTACCAGCACACCGGTTCCGATCATCAGTCTGGCATCAGGATAGACAAATCCGGACGGACACATGCGGACGCCGAATTTTTTCTCGCCGACCATAACAGTATGTCCCGCATTCGGACCAACACCTCCCCGTGTGATTATTGTCGGGCGATCCTGGTGAGCAACATGAGAAACAATCTTTCCTTTCCCTTCATCACCAAAGTTCCCGCCCACGATTATTGTACAACTCATCCAACCTATTGCATAGGAGAACGGGAGAAATAAAGATTTAGATTATCGGGTGATCGATGGACCTACCAGTCGTCCATCTCACGTTTTGCAATGAGTTCATCTGCCTCATCATTCAGGCCAAGACTTCGGAGGCATTCCACCTTTGCATCATACACTTCCGCATGGTTAGGCTCAATCCTGATAACCCGGTCAAAACACTTGATAGCCTCTTTGCAGTTGTCAGTCTTTGAAAGACAGTTTCCAAGTTCAAACCATGCATCGGAGTCCTCTGCATCCTGCTTTAATATCTCTTTAAAGCATCCGATTGCAGATTTATAGTCTTTCAGTTTCATCAGGCTGATCCCTTTATTAAAAAGTGCATTGACATCCCCTGGTATAAGTTCGAGGATCCGGTTAAAACACTCGACAGATTCCTGGTGCCTGTCGATCTCCGCAAGAGCGGAACCTTTGTTGCTTAATGCATGAAGATTGGTCGGATCTATCTCAAGGACCATGTTAAAACAGGGAATAGCCTTACTATACCGGCCCATAAAAAAGTAGTTTATTCCCATATAGAGCCAGTACCGGGGATCTTTATCGTTTAATTTGAGGGCTTCCTCAAAGGCCTCAACTGCTTCCTGGTACCGGATGAGGTTCATAAACGCAAGGCCTTTCTGGAAATATATCTCCTCATCAACCGGATTTAGTGCGGATGCCTTCTCAAAATAGTGAATTGCGTCTTCAAATTTCTGATTTGTGGCATAACGGATACCTTCAGACTTCCAGCGTTCTGCCTCCTTGTCACTGATAGTATCGACCATAGATCATCCTGATTCCGGTATCACATGATTGCCCGCAGAGTGCATTAAAGATATTCATCAATTCTTCCGTGTAGTTCATCTTCGGAGAGGAAAAAATATTGTTATGGATATCATCCGGCAAAATCCGGATACGTATGGATATGTATTGAAGGGTAGCAGAAAAGTCTGGAATGATCTGCCGATATTATTCCTTGCACTCATTCCGATGGTGATCATTGTGCCTGTCCTGCCCTCTGACCCATCAGCACGACCAGTTATTCTACTATTTCTGACACTTCTTTTCATTACTGGCATATATGGTATGAGGGGTAACCGCCGGAGGTTTTTACTCTCATGCATACTGGCCCTGATTGCCACAGAGACATTCTGGGTGTCTGTCTGGCCGGCGGCATCCTCTCTCTTTCTGCCCGCAGAGTTTTTTCTTCTCCTCTTCCTGGGTCACCAGGCAGGATACCTGTTTCAGGAACTGGTAACCTCTGAAGGCGGGATAATGGATATTTTAAGTGGAACAACCGCCCTGCTCATGACCGGGGGGATTATGCTTGGCACAAGTTTGCACCTCTCCGGATGGGTAAGCAGAACCGCAGTGTATGATCCTGCTCTTCTTCACAGTTCCTTTGCGAAAGCGATACCTGAAGGCGTCCTTCTTCTTATTCGTGGTGGTGAGAGCTCATTTGGCTCATCACCCCTGACAACGGTACTGCTTATGATCGGTGCTGTATGCGGATTTTTACTTCTGGCACTCTCCGCAGGAAAAATCGCAGGGTATTGCGGAAAAAACAGAGGGGAAATTACCCGTCAAGATGAAGCATCCCGGTAAATACCGTATCTGCGGGACCTTTCATGAAGGCTCCATCTTTTATGGTGATAGTTAGAGGCCCGCCGATAGTCTCCACCTCGACAACAGGACCGGTTTTAGAGAGGCGGTACGCGATTGCAGCTGAGGCCGTGGCACCGGTCCCACAGGAGAGTGTCTCCGCTTCGACGCCCCGTTCAAAGGTCCGGATCTGAATCGAATTTTCTCCGGTTATCTCCACAAAATTCACGTTTGCTCCGGATGGGAAGAATTGGCTGTGCCTGATTGGAGGGGCCATTTTTATGAGATCAAGGGAGTCGAGATCCCTGACAAAGATGACTGCATGAGGGACACCGGTATTGACGGCAAATACTTCGTACCCGTTGATTATCTCATGAAAATCACCTTTCCCTTTGGCCGGTATCCCCGGACTTTCATATATGGGCGGTGTCATCTCCACTTCTGCCATAAAGTCGCCGTCCTCATCATACTCCATCCTAACCATGACCGGTCCGGCAAGAGTCTGGATAGTACAGGGGCTTTTCACATATCCGGCATCAAAGGCGTATTTGGCCAGGCACCTGATGCCATTCCCGCACATCTCTGCCTCACTCTCATCAGGCTGGAAGAGGCGCATCCTGATACCATCGTTCGATTTCAGGAGAAACAGAACACCATCCCCACCAATCCCGAACTTTCTGTCACAATAGACTGCAGCAAAATGACCTTTCATGTCATCAGGTATTTTTTCACCTGCGTACTCGTCGATCAGGATAAAGTCATTCCCGTTTCCGTGGAGTTTGACAAATGGTATTTCCATGTATATTAGTTATGCAATTCCCCATTTATCCAGTGCCCGTTTCAGCTCGGGATGGTCCTCTGCATATGTCGCTGGTGAAATCCCGGCAACGGCGGCGTCAACTGCCTGTCTCATTGCTGTTGCACCTACCCGTGTCCCGTCCGGATGGCCGTGAATTCCTCCGCCTGCCTGGAGAATGATGTCCCGTCCGAGCATGCTGACCTCTTTATGGACCCCTCCCGGATGGAGTCCGCCTGAAGCAACGGGGAATGTCGGTTTCAGATCAAAGAATGGTTCAGTCAGGGCCAGGTTATCACCGCGCAACTCCGTGACATCGTGCTCCATCTTTCCTGAAACTGTCCCGGTATGGAGCTGGTCCCCGCCAAGCATCCGCACAAGCCGGCATATGGGGCGCATAGCAATCCCGTGTTCCGGATTTCTTGTAATTGCCGCATGCATGGTCCGGTGAACATGTATGGGCAGATTGATTCCAGGCTCTTCTGCGACTGCCCTGACTGCATCGAAACCACACACGATGACATCAATCATGAGCATGTTTGCACCCATCCTCGCCGCTTCTCGTGCCCGCTGGACGATTTTGTCACCTGCAGAAGAGATGTTTACTGCATAGAGAACATTCCGTCCAGTCTCACTCTTCACCCGGTCAAGTTGTTCCATAATGAGAGGAAGCCGTTCTCCAAGAGGACAGAATGCCTGATCGGTGAGGGTTTCATCATCCTTGATCAGATCCACGCCACCAATCGCAGCCTCATATGCGACTGCGGCCGTATCTTTCGGGTTCAGACCAACCTTAGGTTTTATGATTGTTCCCACGTGAGGCCGGTCAACAGTGCCTGCCAGTTTTCTGACCCCTTCTATCCCGAATTTCGGTCCTTTAAAGGGGACAATGTCACGCGAAAACTCCACATCCACCAGTCGCACTGCTGCTATCCGGGAGAGACCAAAAAGGTTGCCTGCAAGAACCGAGAGGTACTGGGGGATATTTCCAGGTTCAAATATCTCTGACGGGTACCGAATTGTGCAGGTGTACCCGCCACCACTGGGATGAATTTCGTCCACAACGCCATCCAGGTAGTGGACATAGTTTTGCCGTGTGGAGATGTCGGTCCAGGTTCCGGTCGTCTGTTCTTCTGCGATAGCCTGTGCAGCCCATTCAGGAGTGACTCCTTCTCGTGGTCTGAAATAATATGTTGCAATAACGTCTGTCATGTTATTCTTCCTCGCAATAGGGAAGCTCTAAACTCATATCCTCGGTATCCCAGTGGAGTTGTTCTTTAATAACGGTATATGCCATCTCCGGGGGATAAACACCGGCCTCAGTGATAATGAGGTCAACATAATCGGCTGGTGTAATGTCAAAGGTAGGATTTCTCACGGTGACATGCGGTAGTTGTTTTCTCATATCACCGGAGAGTATCTCATCTGGTGAACGCTCTTCTATGAGAATTCGCTCTCCAAGAATCGTACAGGGGGCGAATTTGTATGTCTCTGCTGCAACCACAAAACTCACCCGTGCTTCATGGGCGGCAAGAGCTATCTGTGATGTCCCTATCTTGTTTATGATTGAACCATTGACGGTGATTGCATCTGCCCCGGTAATACAGATGTCCACCTCTTTCATGAAATATCTGGCTGCAGAATCAACGATGAAGTTCGTTTTTATGCCTGCATCAGATAAGGTTTTAGCGGTGATATGCCCCTGGTTGCGTGGTCGGACCTCCGTTGCATAGACTTCGATATCCATTCCCTGCTGGTGGGCCTTGAGAATGCAGGCAAGCGCAGCTTCGGAGTTGCAATGGGTCATGACCACATCACCATCCCTGATATGCCTGGCTCCGATGGTTCCAATCCGGGAGACTGCCTCTTCAGAACGTTTGATAAATGCAAGGGCCCGTTCCTCCAGATTATGTCTGGCGGTGAAAAGGTCGGATTCATTTTTAAGTGGTTTCATGACCAGGTTGACTGCATTGGGAAGTGAGACTGCAGTCGGCCGTGTTGAAACAAGAAGTTCTGCAGCTGCATACATCCTCTGACAGTATTGGGCGAGATCTGCGCTTTCCGCTTCCATGGAATGTTCATAGAGGGCTCTGGCAGCAGCTCTCGCAATCCTGCCAGCACCCCTTATTTCCATGGATCTGATCTTTCCGGCAGTCTCTTCAAGCGTCATATCTCTTGTTATCTTTTCTTATCAGAATAATTCTTGGCATATCCCTGACATTTGCAGATCCTAAATCTGGCCATCGGGTATTATCTGTTCTCCTTCTGTATTATCTGATAGGAGTTACGCAGAACAACCTCTAAAAAATTTATAGCGCATATTTTGGGTTCTGAATATATTCTGAAATTCCAACTTTTATGATTTGCCATTGAGCATCGTACGGAGTAACACCATTCAAAAATTTATTGACTTCGAATCGTAAATATGCCCGAAGTGAGCAATTAATATGATTTCGTTGGATAATTCCCTTTCTAGCTTGGCATTTTTCGACACCACATAGTTCTTTGATAGCCCTATGATAATTCTCGATTGTCCAGCAAATAGATTGTAAAACCAGCCTATCTTCATTATTCATCGGCAAAAAATTGGTTGCCCAATATCTACTTACACCTTTACGATTTAGTGAGTGAAAAAGACGAATAAATCCATATTTCTTTAAATGGACTTCTAATCCCTCCTCTGGTATATTTAATGATGACACTTGAACATTACCTTGGGCATCGGGATTGACCATACGATTTTTCTTAACTCGTGTGAAATAAAACCATCCAAGACGGTTAATCAACTTCAAATTTTCATTTCCGGAATACCAACTATCAAACATGACAAAGGCAGGAGTAAATCCTCTTTTGAAAGCTGTCAAGGCCATTTCTTGGAGATGATCATTTTTGGTCTTATCATCAACATCCTTATCATAAATTCGATAATCAATTGGAAATGAAGTGATTCCATCTGTCCAAATTAAGGTAATCAATCCTATTCCTTTGATTACTTTGTGCTCTTTTCCACTCCACTGGTAATATGTACATTCGATTTTTTTGGAATGTTTTTTATCTAGAATAGTGTCATCCAGAACCAACCAGCCCCTTTTTCTGTCAACATATGCCTCAACTTCAGCCCACAACGTCTCAGGAGTTAGAGACTGTCTTGTTAGGAATCGATTGAAGGTATCATGTGATATCGAGAATTCAGACGTCGAATAACAATCAGCGACTTTTACACAAGAAACGTCGCATCGAGCTGCGATGAGGTAATTGATATAATCTACATCTGAAGGCTGCTTCGTTATAGGCACGTATATTATAGGCGTTGTCAATATATATAGATCTTTCTATAATAAAAGTTAACTGCGTAACTCCTATCTGATAGAGCCTTCATGCACGTCGCTGTTGTGTTTGATAGTGCCGGCACTTTGCTGCGGACGTACCGGATTGCAAAGGATGTACGGACCGGCGAACTGCTCGTAGACGTCGAGACCACCATGCTTACCTATGCAGATCCTGATCGCGTATTATGCGTCCTGCATGGCCATTCCCGGGATTTTATGAAGGCATCTCCTGACCTTCTGGTTTCAGATTTCATCAGGGATCACGATATCGCATTTGGGATCTCCTGCACCAGGAAGGTTATTGAAAAAGAGGCTGTGAAAACCATCCTTCATGATGACAGGCAGGCGAAAATCGGAGATATGCAGGAATGTATGCGGATTATCTGGTCAGAAATCAAGGAGCAGGAGATAGTTGCATTAAATAACGGCCTCATCGTTCATACCGGTCTTATGATCATTGAATTCTGTGTGACGGCAGGTGGAACTCCGTTTCCAGGAGCACAGGAGACCATCAGTGCTCTTCACCGCCGGGGAGTTTTTACGTACATTGCATCAGGGGACCGGGAGGCGAAGCTGGAACGCATGGCAGATTATCTGGGTATTCCACGGGACCGGGTATTCGGGGTGGCAACTCCTGCGATCAAGGAGAAGATTGTCCGTGATTTGAAACAGCAATACGATATTGTTATGATGGTAGGTGATTCCATCAATGATTTGAAAGCAATGCGTGCTGCAGATATTGCGATTTTGAGTAATCAACAACCTTCAGTTAAACCTCATGAACTGATCTCCGAGGCCGATTACTGTATTCGTGACCTTCGGATGGTTCCTGATATTGTGTATGATGTCTTGGAAAAGTCGTAATCCTGAAGGGGATTTGCCGATCGTGAAAATTCACATGCAGAAATAAAGATGTAATACGCATCAGTGCTAACCATACCTTACGAAAGGTGTTTGCAAGATGAGACCCCTGATCACGGTTGATAACCTTACTATGGCCTTCGACGGAAAGGAGGTCCTGAAAAATATTTCCTTCACTCTTGAGGAAGGAGAAATACTCGGTATCATCGGCAGGAGCGGTGCTGGAAAAACAGTGCTCATGCACCTGCTCCGGGGTGTGGATCAGCCTCCCACCTCTGGAAAGATCATCTACCACATGGCTCTTTGTGAATCATGTGAATATGTCGGGATACAGAGTAAGGTAGGAGAGCCATGTCCGGTGTGTGGTGGGACAATGACTCCCCAGGATATTGATTTCTGGGATCCCGCAAATGAAGCGCTGAAACGACGGATCATGAAACGAAATGCGATCATGTTTCAGCGAACTTTTGCGTTGTATGGGAACGACCGGGTCATCGATAATGTTCTCCGCGCCCTCGAGGATATTGGATATCCTGCAAAAAAATCTGTGGGACGTGCTGCAGATCTTATTGATCAGGTCCATCTCTCACACCGGATGATGCATATCGCACGAGATCTCTCCGGGGGAGAAAAACAGCGGGTGGTGCTTGCACGTCAGCTTGCAAAGGAACCTTTTTGTCTCTTTGCCGATGAGCCGACTGGAACTCTTGACCCCAAAACGGCAAATCTTGTTCATAATATGCTTGAAGCTGCTGCCAAAGCTTCGAACATGTCCATGGTTGTAACCTCACACTTTACCCAGATCCTTGAGGATGTGGTGACCAGGGCAATTCTTCTTGAAAATGGTGCAATAAAAAAGATCGGGACTCCGGATGAGGTTATAGAGGTCTTTATGGAAGGATTTTCTGACCTTGAAAAGTTCTGTGAGATTGAACTGGGTAAGGAGATCCTCAAGACACGTGAACTTTCAAAACGGTATATTTCCGTTGATCGGGGGCTAATAAAAGCGGTTGATTCAGTCCAGTTTGAAGTATTTCACAAGGAAATCTTTGGAATCATCGGAACATCAGGTGCCGGGAAGACCACTCTTTCCAAGATGATAGCGGGTGTTATTGAACCGACAGCCGGTGAACTCAATGTTCTTGTCGGAGAAGACTGGGTTGATATGACAAAACCCGGCTTTGACCTTCGTGGACGGGCAAAACAGTATATTGGTCTTCTGCACCAGGAATATGATCTCTTCCCCCACCGGACCATTCTGGATAATCTGACCGATGCAATCGGACTTGAGTTTCCAAAGGAACTTGCAATGCGGAAAGCCATCATTACTCTGAAGATGGCAGGATTTACTGAGGAGAAAGCACGTGAGGTACTGGAACGTCTTCCATCAACTTTGAGTGAAGGTGAGCGGCACCGGGTCGCTCTGGCTCAGGTTCTTATTCGTGAACCACATATTGTTGTATTAGACGAGCCAACCGGAACAATGGATCCGATTACCAAGGTCGATGTCAAGCATTCCATCATGCACGCACGGGAAGAGATGGAAGAGACCTTCATCGTGGTCTCACATGACATGGATTTTGTCAGGGATATCTGTGACCGGTGTGCCCTTATGCGGTTTGGTAAGATCGTAAAGATTGGACCGACAGCTGAGGTACTGGAAGAGATTACCGAGCAGGAACGGGAACGGATGGCACAAGAGTAACAGGAGTGGCAATGCCCACAATCCATTTTGATGGAACGATCACCACAGTACCAGACGGATTCACAATTGATGATCTTCTGCCAGACCGTGACCGGAGTCTCTGCATTGGCATACTACGGCCGGTCACCGTCAGTCAGGCAGAGACGAAAGAATTTCTTATAAAAACAACCGCTGGCGAAGTGGTTGTGGAAACTATGCCCGGGACTTGTGCGGGGGAGATCCTGACCGGTCTTTCCGGTATACAATCAGGCTGGCATGATCTGCAGGTTGCAAGTTTTGGTCCTTTCCCCTCATCTTTTACTCCTTCCAGAAAACCTTCCCGGTATGAACGCGGGGATCTGGCACTCGGATGCGGAGGATATGACCCTGCACGGTCATTTCTGGTATTCTGTAAAAAGACACATGCCGCAGATCACGGCGGTCCTGTAGAGAATGGGATAATTGCAAAAGTCATCTCCGGGATGGGTGTTCTGGATCGGCTCAGTGATTCGGATCAGATTATATCCATTGAGCCGGTTATTTCGTTTGCTGAGTCTTCTGACGCCAGAACAACAACGGATGGTTCAGTTGTTCTTGAAGAGGGAATGCACATCATCACGCATATCAGGGTTCAGGCCGAAGGAAAAACTCTTGATGGGTATGATCCAAAAACCGCGGTCAGCGTTGATCGGATGCTTCTCGCTCTCCTGAACCGGGTATTTATTGTTGACAAACGATTGAGCACTCATATCAGATGCGATGTCCTGACAGGGACTGATGTTCCCTGTGAAGCATGTTCAGGCAGACGGGAAGGAACAGTGTTAATGCGGACATCCGGGA
This sequence comes from Methanospirillum hungatei JF-1, assembly GCF_000013445.1. Lineage (NCBI taxonomy): Archaea > Methanobacteriati > Methanobacteriota > Methanomicrobia > Methanomicrobiales > Methanospirillaceae > Methanospirillum > Methanospirillum hungatei. The sequence continues at coordinate 2,567,509 of NC_007796.1, read as the reverse complement.
AAAACCGCGGATCACTATATATCTATACTCAGGATCTCCCAAGAAGTCTTGCTCATACCGTCGTCGGCCATGTTGTCCATGGTATCGAACTCTGTAAAATTGCGCAGGAGGGTGACCGGTTGAGCATTCAGATTGAACCCTCACAGGTCGACCTGATTGGACTGCCGCTTGCGATGGCACGGGAACGGGCAGAAGCGCTTCATCTTACGCTCACCCCTGATGTTGACGGTCCTGACCGTGTAGTCATTAAACAAAAACCAGCGACTACCCTTGAGGTACTTGCCCAGGGTCTTGTAGAGGTCGAGACCATACCTGACAAACAAGTTATATCTATCACTCTTGATGATGTGAATGCCCCCCGGACCTGTAAAATTTTCAGGGAATTCTCAGGCCTTAAGTATCACGCAGTCGGAAGACTTCCGATGCTCTTCTCCTTTGATGAAGTCACCCTTTTTAAAGCAAAAATTCCGAAGACGACAAATGTGATCCCTGAGAACACTCCAGTTTCATCAGTTGAAGCAGGTGTGCTTGCGATGACGAATGATTCCTGTAAGGGGGTTGGAATCGTCGGGGTGAGGTCTGTTCCTTCATCAGAGTTCGGTCCGACTTCTGAACCGTTCTCCGGAACAAATATCATCGGTACCGTGATCGATATGGAAAAGATTGCAGGGCTGGAAGAAGGAGAGGTTGTGTTCTTCAGGGAGGTCAGGCCATGAAGGGAACAATTCCGCCACTGTATGCCGGGACCGTTACGAAATACGTCTTTATTGAATCGTATAAGGCAACACCCGATGACATTGCAGCACGGGCCTATGAGGTATCAGGCAGGGTCATGATAAAAGAGACCTGCTTTGGCCTGCAGATCACCGGCGAAGAAGAGGAGGTGGAACGGGTTATCGCACATATCAGAGCGCTTGATCCGGCACATATCTATGTAAAGGACCGGGGTTTTCCACCCGGTGATCCCCGCCGGTGCCGGGCAAATCTCGGGGGAGCACGACCAGGATATTTTGGACATGAATATGAGATGGGTTTTATCAGGAGAATCGCAATCGGACTTGAAGAGCTGGAATCGCCATCTGAGAGACCGGTTCATGGATCAGAACAAAAAGAAACGGAAGGATTATCGGTGAAAAGACTGATGGAACTGATCGAACAGGAGGCCTGAATGGCAGAGGTGTTTATCTATCCGGCAACAAGTCTTATCCTCTCAGATCTTGTCGCACGGTTTGGTCATAAGCCTCTGGGAACCGCTCTTTCGGTTCGGGAACGTATCCAGACAGCAGGTCTTGATTCTCCACCCCTTCAGATGACTCCTGATGATGCAAAGAAGGGGCTACGGTGGGCTGCTGTTGAAGTGCCATCCGGTGTCAGGGGGCGTATGTCTCTTTTTGGTCCCCTGATTGACAGGGCTGAGGCGGCCATTATTGTCAGGAATCCGGATTTTGCTTTTGGGTGTATGGGATGTGCCAGAACCGATGAACTGGTGGAATTCCTTGTGAAACAAAAGAAGGTCCCCATCCTTGAACTTGACTATCCTGCCGATGAGGAAGAAGGGATCATCTTTGTTCGGAGGGTCAAAGAGTTCCTCACCGGTCTTGGAGGTTCATCATGAAGGAAGAGACTGTCCGTATTGCCCAGTTATCCTGCGGACCTGAGTATTCAGGAGTCCAGAAAGAGATTTACACAGCAGCTGAGGCCGTTGGGGCAGAGGTCTTCTTCCCTGATCTCTCACTGTCCGATATCCGGAGAAATTTCAGGGATTTCGGACTTGATGTCAAATCCGGTGATCTGAAACTTGCCATCGCCCGTGCCGTTGCCCTGGTAGAAGGTTCAGCAGAAGCAGATGCAGTATTTATTGCATCATGTTTCAGATGTGCGGAGGCGGCGATTGTCAGGAATGAACTCCGGCGGTACATCCATGAACACTCGAGGCTTCCCGTGGTCAGTTACTCCTTCACCGAACGGACAACCTCCGGGACCCTTCTTACGAGGATGGAGGCCTTGACGACGATTGCACGGCGGCGTGCCCTTCTAGCCCGTGAGCGTCAGACCGGTCTTACCATGGGGGTAGACTCCGGTTCCTCCACAACAAAGGCGGTGATCATGCAGGACAATGAGATCATCGGAACCGGTTGGCGTCCGACAACTGAAGTACTGACCAGTGCAGATGAGGTCATCGCTCTTGCACTTGAAGAAGCCGGCGTCACACGTGAGGATCTTGATGCTGTTGGGACAACCGGGTATGGCCGGTTCCTCATAGGGGAGCGTATCGGGGCAGACCTCATTCAGGAAGAGCTGACGGTAAACAGTAAAGGTGCTGTCTTCCTCGCCGACTGTCAGCATGGTCCGTCAACTGTGATCGATATCGGAGGTATGGATAACAAAGCCATATCTGTCCTTGATGGTATCCCGGGTACGTTTACCATGGGAGGTATCTGTGCCGGGGCATCCGGGCGATTCCTTGAGATGACGGCAAAACGGTTAGGAGTAGATATTACCGAGCTGGGCCCGTTAGCCATGAAGGGGATGGGAGAAGATGTCCCAATGAACAGTTACTGTATCGTCTTTGGGACACAGAGCCTGGTAAATGCCCTTGCAGAAGGGCACTCAAAAGAGAATGTTGCCGCCGCCGCCTGTCATTCTGTCGCCGAACAGGTCTTTGAGCAGCAACTCCAAGAGATAGATATTAAAGAACCGGTCGTCATGGTCGGAGGGACGTCACTAATCCAGGGTCTTGTACGGGCCATGGGAAACCTGCTCCAGACCGAGATTGTTGTTCCTCATCATTCCCAGTACATCGGTTCGGTCGGAGCCGCATTATTGTCTTCAGGATTTGTGGAGAAGAGCTGATTGGTATGTCGACGCTGGAGTATTTTGAGGTAGACTCAACCGAACCGGTTGGAGGACAGCTCTACCGGCGGATCGCTTCAACGGTGATCACGGATCATAATCTCCTCAAAGTCCTGGAGAGACTTCGGATTTTTATAGATCCATCTGTTCCTGTTTTTGTGGCGGTGGGGATCACACGAACTGTGCCCCGAACAATTACCGTGTCAGATCTTGCTGGAGTTACCTATGATGGGCAAAAGATTACTCTGGCAATCGCAGATGAGACGTTCCTTGCAGATCTTCTGCAAATCCTCTGGAAGAGTTATGGAAAAGATCAGGTATCACAGCCGGACCGGTTTACCATCGAGATTCTGACCTCCGGGGATGCGGCCTCATCCGGCATTGAAGATCTGGCGGTTGCAGATCCGACCGAGGGGCTCTTTAAGGATCTCATCTACTCCATGCAGGTCATCTGTCCGGAGGGTTTCCGGGTGAAAAAGCAGAACTTTCATAATGGCAGGTTCTGGTTTGTCGCAAGTGAAAATACTCTGCCTGAAGATGTCACCCCTCTTGTTGATGAGCAGTTCAGGATAATGGAGGCTGCATCATGATCCTGGTGCCTATAACCTACAAGGGGGGCGTCTTTCGTCATGATGAGATCCTGGACCTTATCGAGGATATGGGCGGGTATATCATTCAGAAACATATGATTGCCCAGGAAGTCGTTCTCCAGGCTCTAATCCCGAAGGAAGATATTGAGATTTTAAAAACAGTCTCCCGTCCCCTTGCCGGCGAGGTTAAACCAGCCCCGCTTGTCGGGACTGAGATTGCAGTAGTCTCGATGTCACTTGAGATTCATCATCTCCCTCATGCCTCATGTGATGTTGCTGAATATCTCCGGACAGCCGGTGCAAAGACCAACATGATCGGGCTTGCACGCGGATTTGGCAAACGAATCGGTCTGTTGTCTGATGAGGAGCGGGATATCATCAATGAGCATGATCTTGCAATATACCTCTTTGGCAACTTTGAAACCTGTATAAAAGAGAAGATGCCTACCTTCAGGCGGGGCATACAGGTGCCGATTGTTGTCTGTGGTGGTCCGACAAAAGAAACCTTGATGAAGATAATAGATCCACCGGTTGCAGGATATATCGGCGGTCTTGGCAGGTTTATGCACCGGACCAAGGAACCGCATGAGCTGGCCAGACTTGATGAGATTGTAGAGGAGGTCTCCCGCGTTATTGATCAGAAGCGAATCGGGATTGCTAAAGATCCCCTGTCTGTCACACCTGCCCGACTTATGGATATCATCCTTGAGAACGTGCCTGCTATCCATGAAGTGACCTCACCTATTCCGGTTGTTGTGCAGATGGACGGCACAAGGATAAAACTTCCGTATGATCCTTATGCTGCAGAGATCAGGGAGATCGAGATTGAGGCCGGGATCAGAATTGCCGATGTCTGTGATATCCGGCCATCCAGAATGCGGGATTATATTTTGCTGAAAGTAAAGCCGTTTTCAGAGACTGGAATGCTCGTTTAGATCCTCTCCCCTTTTTACCTTTAATATCAGCCCACCAGTTATTCGGCATGTCTGATTGAATATAATGGCGATTATCGATCCAAGGATTATTGAACTGATCACACCCATCACAACACCAAAAAATGCCCCGGTTATCGTCCCAAAGATAATGAGAGGATCAAAAATCTCTTGGAGACCCAAATGGGATGGAAAACGAAGCCAAAAAACTCCAAAACCAAAAAGTGTGAGAAAAATTCCCGAGATCATACCAATTAGGGCACCAAAAGGTATGAGGCATTGTATGAGTGAGATGGGATGCACTGACTGAATTTTTAGGACTTCCTCCGTCATACAATCATGTCTGGTTTTCAGGTGATAATTATTTTTAACCTCCGCACAAGGAGAATATCCGCTCTTGAAAAAATCAAAAATTATGGTGTTGCAACTGGTTGCAACCAGTTTTTGATAGTTTTTACTTTACCATTTCGAGATAATACCTTCTCTAATGGCTCAAAGATCTAGATGGATTCTGTGACCTGTTTCAGTCATTTTCAACCCGCACAGATGTGCTGATCCAGCAATCGGAATGTTTTTCTCTGCATGATCCCTCCGGGTCAGGATCATCCGTATCGAAATCAGTCTGAACGGATTCAACAGAATTTCTTATTCAACCCTTATCTGCAGTTTCAGCCAACGATGGTGATGTCACAGGAAGACCTGTGAGCAGGATCGAATGATCCGAACCTCCGTATCCTCCTCAAAAAAACACAGGTGAAATATAATGCAGTCATTCATGTCCTCCTACACTGATGCTCCGTATGTTCCCTCTGTGTGGTACTCCCCTTCCAAGACCGTGATCCCGCACCAGTCCGGGTTTCTGGATTTACCTGTATTCCATGCTCTTACCATGACGACAGAATCTCCCGCCCAAGTATCATCAGATAAACCAGGCAGTGCCATCGCTGACCTGGTACAATCTGATGACCGGTTTCTGGACCAGCTTGAAGTCATGCATTATCTGAATTTCTCTGATTTTTAAATCCGTAAACCTCCTCTTTCTCTTCCCCTGCATGATTATTGTATGAGGATGACTATTCCAAAGAATTATGAGCGTTCATCGCCCATGCTCACATATAAGGGGTTGATGTGAAGTGAACTGGCATATGTTACTGACAAGTCTGGTGCTCTTTTCCACCATATTCTGCTGTCAGGCACTCGGAGATGAGAAGCGGTTTTCATCTCCCGGAATCGGTTATATTGAAGTCAGATCAGATCTGGAAGGTGCCCGGGTCTATTTTGATACCCTCTATATGGGGTTTATATCAAACGGGAAATTAACAATCCCGGTCGATACGACGGTTGCACCGTCATGGAAGAATGTCCGGATGGAGTACAGCGGGTATCTGCCCTATGCAGGGCCATATGTCCAGACCGAGCCTGGAAAGACGATTGCATACAAGATAGACCTGAGTAAGACCTCATATGAACGCACCGGGATGGTACGGTTTATCAGCGAACCTGCCGGAGCTGAATTTCTATTAAATGATAAAAGTATGGGTACAACTCCTGATTCAGGAATCCTGATCGCATACACGGTGCCACGGGGATTGTATGTCGTCAACGCGCAAAAACCGGGTGATCAGACGATCACGGATCAGCTCTATGTAGATGACAATGCCGCTACAACCTACCGGGTTGAGATGATCCCTTCACCGCTGGGTGAATTGAATGTTTACTCAAATCCAGATGGGGGAGAGATCTTTGTTGACAACCGGATGGTCGGACTGACTCCGTTACGCATGAAAGACATAACAACCGGTGAACATACGGTCATGATCAGGAAGGCCGGGTATCAGGACTGGGTTGCCAATGTGTCTGTGCTAGGGGGGAGCCTGGGTTCAGTTGAGGCAGTCCTTGTTTCCACTCCGGCACCTGAACCGGTGGTTACAGCAGATGTGACGGAGCCTGTAAAGCAATGAGATCCATTCATTTTCTTGTGATGGCCGGAGTATTCTCCTGCTTTCTCCTTTTTCATCTTATTCTTCCGGTAGCAGGGATAGCATCTCCAGAACTGACCGGTGGGGATTATCAGGCGACCGGAACCCTGCATGTTGATGGAAGCCCGGTCGGCATGGATATCGCCCTTGATGGCAGAGTGGCTGGACAGGTTCCGGAGTCAGGGGTTCTGATCATTGATAATATCACAGTTGGTGAACATGCCGTAACAGGGTCATTTCCAGGGTATGCAAGCCAGGAGATGTGGGTAAATGTCCCAGATGGTCTCCCTGCCGAGATCAGAATAGACCTGAGCAGGAAGTTGATGGGATCACTGGATATCTCGTCATCTCCTCCAAATGTGCAGATTTATGTGGATGATCTGTACAAGGGCATTACTCCCGCAGTAGTTGAGGTAGAGGCCGGATCACATGTGGTACTGTTACGTCTTTCCGGATTCCAGGACTGGTCAACACAAACTGACGTTGCCGGCGGGGAGACAACTGTCCTCTCAGGAACTCTGGTTCCAGTATCCAAAACACCGGTTTCTTCTGCTTCAGGTGGTCCGTCGGTTCTGGTAACAATGCTTCTCATTGTTGCCGGAGTTATGGTTGCATATGGGCAGATACGCAGGAGATAAGGGTTCATGGTAGATTGAGGAGAAATATGGTGAGGAAAAGTTCTATGAGAATGACTATGGAAAAATCCAATATATTATTTTTATTCCTGATTGCAGGATTACTCACGCTCTTCTGTCCGGGAGTTGCTGAAGAATCTCCTGCTATGACCTCGTATTACGAAATCAGGTCAAATGTAGAGAATGCATCGGTGTATTTCAATGGTGAATTTGTCGGTACCATCCAGAAAGGTTCGCTGCTTGTTGAGGCCGAAACAAGTAACCGCCCGGTGAATTATCAGCTGATGATCACCGCTCCCGGATATACCACATACAATGAGACACTGGTTCAGGCTCCAAAGCCAGGAAAGAGTAATATCATCCGTGGTACCCTGACTGCCCTTCCCCCGGCAAAGACTGGTACTCTGTCCCTGGCAGTAAGCCCGCCAGGCGGGGAGGTTATTGTTGATGGTATTTCATCCGGTTTTATCGACAAGTCAGGCATACATGTTCTTCGTGACATCACCGCCGGGTATCGTAACATCCAGATAACCCTGGCTGGATACAAGGACTGGTTTGAACGGGTATATGTTGAGCCAAATATGAACACCAAGATCAGAGTGACCCTCACCCCGATCACCACCGGTTCACTTCAGGTCTCATCAGAACCTTCTTCGGCAAATGTTCTCCTGAATGGTGCTCCCGTGGGAATCACGCCGGTTACCATACCGGATCTCCCGGCAGGACCTGTCCAGATACAACTCACACTTCCCGGATATCAGGACTGGAATGGTGAAACCTCTGTCATGATCGGACAGACTGTTCCGGTGTTTGGAACGTTAATTCCGATCGTAATAGAGACTCCGAAACCGGTGAATACCACTCCGGAGGCGACACCGACCCCCGAACCGACACAAAGTCCCCTGCTTATCGGCACAGTGATTGGCGCCCTTGGTGGTGTGGCACTCATTCGAAAAAAGAGATAATCAGCCTCTTGGGCCGAATACCTTCTCACTTATTTTATACTGTTCACCGTTCTTGTAAAAGACCACGATCTGAATTTTATCATTTCCTGCTGTCCCCTGAATCTCTGCGATGCTCCCGATATTGCTGGCAAGGTCTTTGGTTACTTCTGATCCATCTGAGAGCAGGGCATGTATCTGAGTTGTTCTGACAAGGGACTGCCCGTGACCTCCCCTGAATGTTGCGGTAATAACCCGGTACACGGGATCCTTGATAACATCCACCTGAACCATCAGATTCTTGGGTGGCTGAGTTACCGGACCATCATACAAGCTGTTCGAGGAGGTTTCAGGGGCACTTGGCACCGTTGGTGTTGCGGTCAAAATACCTGCCCGTGTCTGTCCGACATTCTGGTCAAGAATAAGGTAGGATGCCCCGTTTTTGTAATATGCAGCGGCCTGCACACGATCAACCGCTTTTGAACCGGTAAATTCGATCTCTGCACCCCGGTTTGGCGGAAGAGGTAGTTCGGTCACGATCCCATCTGAAGTAGTAACCCGGACATTGATGGACTGCACCAGCTGCTGGCCTTTGCCACCGTCAAAAACAACCGTGATAAGGTTATACACCGGATCTTTTCGTGCTGATACTGATACCTCAAGTTCTGCAGGAGGCTCAGCCACCGGACCATCGAAGATGGTATATTCGGGAACTGGTTCAGAAACCGGTGTCTCTTCAGCTGTGGGGGGGAGCGGAGCCGGGGTCGGGGTACTTGTTGGAGATGGTGTTGCAGGCTCCTTTTGAGGGGGAGAACTGGTACACCCGGCCAGGAACATACACCAGGTCAGAACCAGTACTATGAGGATGAGGCTCTTTTTTCCATTCATAGTATAAGAGATCCACCTGCTGTAATGAAATTATTATCCTGAAAGAATGAGATGACCGGTAAGTATGACATCTCTCAGGACAGACCTTTGGTCAGGCTGTTTCTATGGGTAAACCAAAAAACGGATTTGAAAAAATCATCAAAGAGGTCCTCGAAAAGGGGGCTGCCGAAACTGCACAGGGATGGGTTGAGGCGATCCGCAAGGATTACGGACGGGCTCCACTCATCTTTGAACGGATGTCAGAGCGGCCTGAAGTGCTCATCTCCCACCTGCTGTATAAAAACTCCGTTCTGAAGACCGGAACACTCGATCCAAAGATTGTAGAACTCATCAGTCTTGCTGTATCTGCTGCCCTCCGCTGTAATCACTGTACTGATTATCATGTCCAGGCAGCTCTTCGGAAAGGTGCAAATCCTGATGAGATCCTTGAAGCCATCATGATTGCCGGACTCACGTCCCAGTCTACCGTACTTGCTGATGCATACCGGACCTATTCAGATACGATTGAGGAATGCATCAGTTGCGGGGTGAAGATCCCTGATAATGCTCATAAGGACTGATCTTTTTTCGCGTCGCCCTAATCTCCCCCGTTTTTCGTGCCGGAATCAGGCATCTGCCCGTATTACCTATGAGGTCTTTTCGCCCGGCACGGGTCAGACCTTCCAGAACAAGTGAATAGTTTGCAGGGTTTTTCCAGTGAAGAATGGCTCGCTGGATCTTTTTCTCCTCCCCTTTTGGAACATGTACCCGGTTTCCTGTCCTGGGATCACGTCCGGTTGCATACATGCAGGTTGAGGTAGTCATGGGTGTTGGTGTAAAGTCCTGGACCTGTTCAGTGTATAGGCCGGTATCCCGGAGATATTCGGCAAGGGAGATCATATCTGAAAGTGTGCAGCCCGGATGGCCTGACATCAGATACGGAATCAGGTACTGCCGTGACTGTTTCCCCCTCTGATTCTTCTCAAAAAATATTCTGAACCGGTCAAAACATTCCTGGTCTGGTTTGTTCATCAACCCGGTCACTGTCGTTATGATATGCTCAGGTGCAACCTTCATCTGTCCGGATATATGTCGGGAAATCTGCCTGAAACAGTCTGTGTCAAGGGGGATGAGATCATACCGGAGCCCGGAGCCGATGTATACGTGTTTTACTTTGGGGAGTTTTTCAGCTTCATCAAGCATGTCAAGATAGTCATGAATGCCTGATCTGACCACCGGGCAGCGGATGCACTCCTTATCGGTGCATGCACCATTCTTCTCCCAGTTCTGACAAAAATCCCCGTACATATTTGCACTTGGTCCACCGACATCACTGACGATCCCTGAAAATCCACGCATGTTCTGAAATGATGCAATCTCCTTCAAAATGGATTTGCGGCTTCTGCTCTGAATGATTGTTCCCTGGTGCATGGAAAGGGCACAAAAACTACAATTTCCATAGCATCCCCGGTGTGAAATCACTGAGAACCTGACCGGAGTGAGTGCAGGAATATCTTCCTGGTACGAGGGATGCTTTTCCCGGGTATAGGGGAGATCATATATCCGGTCCATGTCATGTGGACTCAACGGGAGTGATGGAGGGTTCTGGATTATTACTGTCTTTGGATGTTGCTGCAGAAGGGGCCTGCCCACAAAAGGGTTCTGATTTTGTGATATAAGGGTATGCGCCAGACAAAAATCATCGGGATTTTCACGAACTTTTGTATATGCCGGTAGAGTGCACAGATCAGGTATATGAAGAGCATGGAGTTGTTTAGGGGGAATTTTCCAGACAGTCCCGGGTATATTATGCATATCTCCAGGTTTTTCTCCGGCATCTGCATGCTGGGCAATAGTGCACAGGGCGGTCTCCCCCATTCCAAAGACGAGAAGATCTGCAGGTGCATCTGCCAGGATTGACTGCCTGACAGAGTCAGACCAGTAATCATAATGGGCAAACCGTCTGAGTGATGCCTCAATCCCGCCGATGATGATGGGTATATCGGGAAACAGCCTGTGAATGATATCGGTATAAACGAGGACTGCCCGATCCGGTCTTCGTGGTATACCGCCAGGCGAGTAGGCATCATCTGACCGCTTCTTTCGTGCAGCAGTATAGTTACTCACCATGGAGTCAACACTCCCCCCGGAGATTGCGAAAAAGAGTCTTGGCTCTCCGAACTCACGGAATGTCTCCGGATTTTTTGGATCCGGCTGTGGTATTATCGCAACAGAAAATCCGGCATCCCAGAGAACACGGCCAAGAAGCGCTGCTGCAAACGAGGGGTGGTCAACATACGCATCACCAGATACCATGATGATGTCCGGCTGATCGATACCGAGTACCCGAAGTTCCTCATGGGATATTGGTAAAAAATGAGGCTGCTTGGGGTGTTTCATGAGGGTCAGCCTATCGTGATGGTCCCGACAATCCGCAGTTTTTCACTCTCAAGGTAATGGAGGATGATGACCGAACCAGGGAGGTATATCAATTCCCGCTCAAACTCAAGGGTGAGGGTCGGTTTTCTGAAATCACCTGCATCACTCACTGCTGATACCCTGCAGGGGAGAAACTGCATCCAGTGTCCGGCATACAAAACCATCTGTTCTTTCAATGGCTGTGGCCAGTAGGGGATGATATCTGCGGTTCCAGTGATCTTCAGAGATGAGATGATTCGTGGATCTGATGAAAGAACAAATCCGCGGTCAAGATCGTCAGCCTCAATTCCCTTCAGGGCCAACCCGACCCGGTCTCCGGCAGATGCCTCCTCTGCATCATCATCATGCATCTGGATTGAACGTATCTGGGCTTGCTTTCCTAAGGGATGGACTGTCAGTTGATCATGGCGCCTTATAGTCCCTTCCTGCACACATCCGAGAATGACAGTCCCGATTCCTTTCACATTGAAGTGATGATCGATGGGAACACTGCCCTTTTCAGTATTCCGCGCAGATTTTTGTTCTCCTGCACGGTTCCACAACCACTCACGCAGCACGACCGGATCATCTGGAAGTTCTGTATACTGTTCCAGGACAGTACCCCGGATGAGCGGTGCAATCTGTCCCTTGTCAAGGTAATTTCTCAGGATGAACACACCGTCTTTCACCCCGGCCGCGTTCAGCATCAGAATTATCTCTCCCAGCTTCGCGCTCAGGGCATCAATTACCAGTACAGCAAGATCTGCAAGGGATGCCGTGTAAAAGAGGGATGACAACTTTTCCGGGTATCGGGAGGGCTCAATAATCGTTAATGTTACTCCCCCTTTTTTCATGTTATAGAAGGTTATGTCGGTTGAAGTGCCTTTTTTCCCCAGTTCTTTTACCAGGTCCTCTGGTCCGAGGTAGGCGATATTGAGATTTGGCATCAGTATCTAAGCGTTGTCTGTGAATTTGATAGTTTCAGCAGAAGGATTCAATATGGTTAATATGCTTCTGATAACAGTGATAATGATATGAAGGTACTCATCGCGATTCCTCCTGAAAAGTTCAGAGATGAGGAACTCCTGATTCCGGTTAAAAAATTTCAGGAGGCCGGGGTGACGTATGAACTTGCATCGACGCACGTCGGAGTGGTAATGGGCGTCCTTGGCAAGAAGGCGAAAGTAAACCGGACCTTTGAAGATGTTCTGCTATCCGGTGTTGATGATTATTATGCCCTGATGATCGTCGGAGGCCCGGGAACCCAGGTACATCTCTGGAATAACCGGCATCTCATCGAATTAGTTACGATCTTCAATACCAGACAGAAGGTCGTTGCGGCTATTGATAATGCTCCGATTGTAGTTGCAAAAGCAGGAATACTAAAGAAGAAGATTGCAACAGTGGCCCCTGGTCTTACTGTCCGTGAGATGATGAAAGAGGATGCAATCATTCAGAATAAACCGGTTGTATATAAGGACAGGATCGTCACTGCCATGGGGTTTGAGGCAGCCGAGGAGTTTGCATCCATCATCATAAAGTATGAGAAGGGCAATCCTGAATTTGTACCAACAAGTGGCAAAGCAGGATTCGCGTTTTAAATTTTTTCAAGAGACCTGGATTGGGGCACTGATCTTCAGAACGGTATGTTCATGATTTTTGCCACGAAATAATCCCTCAGTTCATGAAATCTGATATGGGGAACTATTCGGGGATATGTTCAGGGCATTGGATCTCTATCCCGCTTCTCATCTTCTTTCTGGTAACGTGCTTTATATGTTCCTGGGCAGCCGCAGATAAACAGGAGACACTGATATCAATAACAGTGACACCTGAAAACCCTCCGGAAGGGTACGCCTTTACCGTGACCGGAACACTGACTGATGCATCCGGCTCTCCTCTTGGGAACAAACGGGTAAGCCTGGAGTCTTCTCCTGATGGTGATCCGGCATATCCATTTGAGCGAATTGCGGTTGATGCGACAGACCGGACAGGGAAATTTGAATTTTTCAGGGGGAATCACACCCCTGCTGAATATATACGTGTATCCTATCTGGGAAATGCCGAGTATCAGGGAAGTGTAAGCGAAGCGGTACCGGTCCATAACGCAGCGGTGTATGGTGCCGGCACTCATCCCTCCCGCACAACCGGCGGGCTTATGCTGACCGGCAGTCCGGATAACTCCATCGTTCTTCTGGATGGTGAGGTGCGCGGTGTAACGCCCCTCGCCCTGAACGGAATTGAGTCAGGTCCTCACATTCTTGAGATAGGAAAGCCCGGATATCAGAATCAGACCATGGAGGTCTTTGTTGCACCTGAACGAAAGACCACGTTCAGTTTCTCTCTTCCGCCTGCCGGAATAAATCTGCAAAATGCAGGAATAGAGAGCCAGACCGGTCTTCATGTCTTTAGTAATACCAGTTATCAGGATGATATGTCTATCCCGCTCGGCGATCCGCTCTATTCATTCAGTAAAGCAGGTGTTTCGGTGGATATTTACGGGAACAATACATCAGTGAACGGGACAAACAGGACCCAGATTACAACACTGTATGATGAAGATCCGTTTGGCGACGGATTTTCGATGTCGGTGATCATTACCAGTGATAATACCCCGTTCCGGTGAAAAAAATGCAGAATTTTGGTTTAATAATGCAGGGAGGAGATGTATGCAGGTCTCGATGAAACTTGAAATCCGTGATACGCCAGGTCAGCTGGTTGCAGCACTGATGCCGATCTCCGATGCCGGGGGAAATATCAAGACGGTCATTCATGAACATGACTTTTCATCAGACAAGGGTTCCCTTGGGGTGGAAGTTGTTATTGAAATCCCCCAGGAGCGGCTGGACGCTCTTTTGAAACTCTTTCAGGAGCGGGGGATAACCGTCATCAGATTTGGAGAAGAGCGGATGCATTATCAGCAATCGGTCATTCTCATCGGCCATCTGATTCATACAAACCTCGGTGACACGGTTGATCGGATTGATAGTACCGGTTTTGCAGAGGTTACGCGGATGAGTCTTGCCATGCCTGCCATACATGAACGAAGCTCGGCAAAGTGTACCATCAAAGCATTGAGCAGGGAACATATGGATCAGGCGATTGAAATCCTTCGTGATGTGTCAAAGCAGAAGGATATCCTGATGATAGAGCCCCTGGAGTTCTGATATGGCCATCCGTATTGCACTTATCGGGACCGGTGCTGTTGGCCGGGGTATCCTGGAAGCGATAACCAGAAAAGATCTCGGGATTGTGCTGACCGGTGTTGCAGATTCACGGTCCGGAATGATTCATTCGGATGGTATCTCACCGTCAGATCTCCTGTCCCGCAAGAGAGAGACCGGACTGTGCGGCGATGTCTCCATTACTGCTGATGACGTTGTCCGGACGGCTCCCTATGATGTACTGGTAGAAGTCTCCCCGACAGATGCAGCAACCGGGGAGCCTGCAACCTCCTATATCCGGACTGCATTATCCAGGGGTTGTCATGTGGTCACATCAAACAAGGGCCCGGTCGCATTGCATTATCATGAGCTGAAACAGGAGGCGGATAAAGCAGGGGTTTCCTTCCGGTTTGAAGCAACCGTTGCCGGAGCGATCCCCATTCTGCATACGCTTCTTGAGTCACTTGGTGGGAATGAGGTGCAGGCCCTGTATGGAGTTCTGAACGGGACCTGCAATTACATTCTGACCAGGATGGCTGAAGAGGGGCTGTCGTATAAGCAGGCACTTGACGAGGCACGGGCTCTGGGGTATGCTGAGGCAGATCCGACGTATGATGTAAAAGGCATTGATGCTGCAATAAAACTGGTAATATTAGCAAATACGGTCCTGAACCAGCGGATAACGCTTGAAGATATTGATATTACCGGGATTGATCTCCTGACCGAAGAAGCAATCAGGCTTGCAGAAGAGCAGGATGCAACGATACGGCTCATCGGAGAGATAATCCCCGGAAAGAATCTCTACCGGCTGTCACCACGGATCATTCCCCGGCATCATCCGCTTGTTGTTCACGGGTCTTTAAATGCAATCATCCTGCGTACCGATCTTGCCGGGGATCTGGTCTTCTCAGGGAAAGGGGCCGGATCGCTTGAGACAGCAAGTGCGGTCCTTGGAGATATCCTTTCAATTCGTGACAGGTATGCAGGGGGTAATTGAGCGCAGACGTTCGTATCTGAAGCTGATGCGAAAGCTGACCCTCCGTAAGGGTTCTTTTACGGTGGATGATCTTGCACAGTCAGCCGGTATCCCCCGGAGTACTGCACGGGACTGGATTGTCCGGTTATCTGATGAGGGATGTCTGACGGTGCTCACTCAGCCTCATGGCCGTGCTCCCAGCAGGTATGCTGCTGTCAGTGCCATACCCCGAACCGCATGCCGGAGGATCTTCACCGCTGTCGATGGTGATATGGTGGAGATTGTGCATGAGTGCCTGTCCAGTGCCTGTGCTGCATTTTGTGCGAGGCATCATGCCAAAGCCAACCCGGAGATCAGGATCATCCGTCAGGGGACGATCCTTCGTGAGTTTGTTCGGATGGGACAGTATGAGAGTACGGTAGGACTCTGGCCAGAATCGGCCGTCGCGGTAACCGGGATATGGCAGGAGGGGGATGAAATTGTGCAGAGAATCCGTTCCGTGGGGGGTCCGGCATTCTCACTGACCGGGATGATGGGTAGGGCAGAAGGGGTCATCAACGTTGATACGGTCAGGCATGAGCAGGCGACTGAGGGCTGTATCAGAACGCAGGCGCTCGTGCATATTATCATTGGAATTGACAATACCGACCGGTTTGAAGAGGGGGCAACCTTTGCCCTTGCAATAGCCCTTCTTGATTACCTGTCAGAATTGTCGGGCACATTTCCCATTGGCCATCACATCGCCATGCTTTGGCAGGATCTTCCGGAGAAGACTGCAGGGAACTCCTGTAGTGCCATAGAACTGGCAGTGGTTCCTGAAAAAGCCGACCTTATCAGAAAGGCAGCCGTCCGGTTTATCGGCGATGAAAGTGTGTCAGACGGGTGGGGCATCGCGATTAAGACAGGATTTCTGATCCCGGATTTATTATATCAATATGGACTTCGGGCCCGAACCAGTCTGATTACCTGTCAGGAGGCGCGCCAGTGTGCCCGTGAGTGTGGGATTTATACCTATGGTGGTGGAGGGATTATCGGTTCTCTTGCTGCCATCGGCCTTGCGCATGAACCAGAAGACCTGATCATCACCCCGGATTTTTAACAGATGCTCGTGCCACCAGTATCAGGGTTTTGAGAGAACTCTTTTCCCGGCCATCCTCCAAGAGCTGAGTATGGAGAAACGTTTCAGCATCAGCGGATGCAGTACCTGTCTTGGTATTGCAGGTGCAATTCTTCTTATCGCAGCAGCACTCATCTGCGGGTGTACAACAACCCCGCCTGAACAGGTCCAGACCATACCTCCAGCAGAAACCCAGGCTGTTGCATGTACTGGCGGTGCACAGACCGGAGATCTTATCGAGGTAGACTATATCGGAACCTTTGACAATGGAACAGAATTTGACAGTTCATATACGAGTGGTCAGCCATTCAGTCTGATACTTGGTTCTGGTGGGGCAATCCCCGGCTTTGACAAAGCCCTTCATTGCATGGAGGTGAATGAAACAAAGAAGTTTACCCTCTCCCCTGAAGAGGCATATGGTGAATATGATCCGGCAAAGATCGTTTCGATGCCGATTGAATTTATCCCGGCTGGCGAGAACGCAACTGTTGGTGATCGTGTAACGCTCTTTGACGGTGGACAACTCTTCCAGGCTACTATTGCTGATATGAATGCAACCAATGTCACCTTTGATCTGAACAGTCCTCTTGCAGGAAAAGCTCTTACCTTTGAAGTAACGGTCCGGAATATTACTCCAATCACTCTTGAAAAAGAGAATAGTACAGAAAAGAAAGAGTAATTAACAATCCCGGATTGCCATCCGAATGGATGAATATCCGTTATTATTTTCTTTTTTATCTTCAAACACTGAATTATCTGTGTTCGTGACGATTGCCAGGTAATAATTTTTGAGCCCGATCAATTTTGGGATGATAAAAGATTCTGTGAGAGTCTGCTCGCTCCCTGATGGAAGGTTACGAACTGTCTTCTCTCCAAGAAAGATATCTTTCCCATCTATCTGACGATCTTCAGTCAGGTAGAATCTGACCTGGAATGCATCAGCATCATACCCGCCGGTGTTTTCAATAACTGCAGAGAGGTTAAATTCGGTTCCCGGACAGCCGGTTTCAGGTCCTGTGATCTCTTTTACACTGATGTCTGCATAGGGTGAAAGAGGACGTGACGGAGGGGCTGGTTCAGGTTCTTCTGTATTTCCTGCTTCTTCAGTCTGGATATTCTGACTTTGTTCTGGTAGAGGTGTGCTTTCTTCGGTACTGGCATTAACCACATCCGGCATTAATGGCTCACTCACCTGGTCAGATACTGGTTCTTCAGGAGGGGTCTCTGACTTTGAATCACTCCATTCCTGAACAGGAGTATCTGTCGGGATTGGCGTATATATTGGTACCGGAGTTGTAGCAACCGATGGTTTTGAGGGTGACCGGGAGAGTGGGTAGAGATCTATATTGTTTGCATTCAGTGAATAGGGTGAATCAGAAATACCTTCGTGGGAATAGGTCTGAGCGGATGCAGAAAATCCTCCTTCACCCGTCTCATCAAACCAGGCATTTCCTCCAATCATACTACCACCGATGATATTTGTTCCTGATTTGAGATCGGTGTTCCACATATTCCGCTCATTTTCATTCACGACTGCATTATGCGGGTTTTTCAAGAGGTTATTGAAGATATGATTATCTTTGGACTGGAAAATTCCGATA
The DNA here is from genome assembly GCF_000013445.1 of Methanospirillum hungatei JF-1. Classification (NCBI taxonomy): domain Archaea; kingdom Methanobacteriati; phylum Methanobacteriota; class Methanomicrobia; order Methanomicrobiales; family Methanospirillaceae; genus Methanospirillum; species Methanospirillum hungatei. Next base: position 2,549,436 of record NC_007796.1, on the reverse strand, counting down.
CCTATGGCATTCTTCTCAAACGTATTATCAAAAATCTGGTTCTGATTGGATTGATCAAGCCGGAGACCCATGTTAGCAGTGTTTCTGATTGTACAATTTGTAATAACACTGTTACTTACCTTGTACATCCAGATGCCTGCATCCATTCCCTCAATTACCACGTTTTTGATGGTGATATCCCGGATTGCGGTTCCTGCATTGATATATATTCCAGAGTTAAATCCCGATGACAAGCCTCTGATAGTATTGCCTCCCCCGTCGATGGTTACTCCTGATGTTTTTATCTCAAAAACATTCATCTTCTTTCGCCCGTCGATGTCCCGCTTTAATACATAATACCCGGGCTTGGTAATCTCTGCAGGTGAATATACCGGAATTGATCCTTCCGGTCCGGTAAGCGCTCCGGGAACGACGGGCTGCTGACTTGTCATGCGGTTGTTGTCAGTATCAGGCTCAATAAAATAACTGCTTGTATCAAGGACGATCATGACCCGGTATTCCCCCCTCTTCAGGTGTGTTGGCAGAGACCAGCTCTTGGTATATGTCCGGGTCTCACCTGCGCCAAGTCTGGTGTCGGTAATATCACCCCCGATCTGAGTTCCGATCTCATCCTCTCTGCCAACCCGTACAAGATATGCACGGAGTTTGTATCCGGGAGCTTCCCGGTTCCCCGTATTCTGAACCGTGATGGTAACGATTAATCGTTCATCAGGGATCGTTCCCAAGGTGATCTCACCCATTTCAGAGATGTCCATCTTGACTGATGCATCAATTATTGCAACATCAGGCCCTGAATCAAGAGTTTCTTTTGCCTGGGGTTTGCCAGATCCCACCCCAACAAAAATACCTGTTACAAGAAGTACTCCCAGCACTATTACCCGGACAATTCTGAGTATATCCTGTTGCCGGGTACACACTTCCGATTTTTGTATGTGCCACATCACAATCCCCACAATCCCAATTCTATAATGAGCAGTTGGAGAAGTATTGATTTCCGTGAATAAAAAACGTAGTGATATCAACTGGCACAGTTTCATGAAGAATGCGAGGAGGGCGATTTGAACACCCGGACCCCTTCGGGAACGGACCCTAAATCCGTCGCCTTTGACCTGGCTCGGCAATCCTCGCTCAAAAAAGATATGGATTCAGTTTGCGTCGGGGGTTTTTCGTCCCTCAATTTCTGAACGAACCTGACTTTGAAGTTTTTCAAACTTTTCCTGAAGCATCTTCTCCTGCTTCTCTATTGATCGGATCCTGATCTCCAGTGTTTCGATCTTCTCAGTGACTTTGGAGATGACTTCAGATTTAGGTTTCTGCATGACAACAGTTCCCACGTTCATATATACCGCAGCAGAGTCATCTGTTTCCTTCAGTTCTTCAACCGCTCTTCGTGCTTCCTGCGCAGCCAGTTCATATTGGCTCTTTTGAGAGAGGATGGTCTGCATCTGCTGTTGCATCTGCTGAAGCATATTTATCTGGTTCTGCACTTTTGGCGAAATATTCTGCATCCTTAACTCCTCCTATTCATTTGTTCTTCCCGCCTTTTTAGTTGTCTGTACCATCTCTTCAGCTATCTGAACCAGTCTGAGCCAGGTGTTCAGAGCCGCTCTGAGCGCGGTCAGATCTTCTGCCCTGATGCGGATTTCAAATGATGATTCAGACGTCTCTGTTATTGTTCCCCAGGATCTGCCCGCTCCATCGGTTTCTGCCTCAGGTAGCAACGACCTGACAATTACTCCGGTATCGGGTGTTTCAAAGGTGAAGATTGCTTCATGCATCATCCAGTACCCTGCCGAGTATGAGCGTCATGCACCGTTTCTGTGGGCCGTCAAAGGCAAGTACCAGATCATTGTGATCAAGATAATCAACGGTGCATGTCCCCTCGAGAATCCCGCCCAGTTCATGGTCTGATGTTCTGATACCCCTATACAGATGCCCCTCACGAACACCCGTGTCATGCTTTTTGATGATTCGCATGAGGCATGGTTCGCCCTCACGATAGAGCGTCATCAGTATTCCTGCCCGTTGCTGCTCAAATACGATGAAAAGGTCATGCTCATCGGAGATCTCACGAAGTCCGTGCTTTCCCCGTGACAGATACCCGGCCCCGGTTGCAAATGCGAGATCCTTGGCTATCGATCTGGTTGCCAAAGTGGAACGACGGGAAGTAGTGACCAGAGTCATCTGGCCTTGAGTTCTTTGATTGCTGCTCCCCGTTCTTTAAAAAGGATCCGATGCCCGCAGAAGGGACACCGGACATTCATATCGATCTCGACCTTTTGTTTACACCGGGCACACTTGTACGACCCAGGCATAGAAGCTTTACGCCTCCTTTACTGTCCGCTCAATAGTACGCAGGGCAACCTTCAGGTTCGGAGTGACCGGGACATATGCGCCGCCGGCAAACTTGAATGAGCATTTTCTGCATTCCCAGATGCCCGTTCCTTTCCGTTTTACTGAAACGGTATCACAGCGGGGACAGGTGTGTGTTGCTTTTGAAATCAGTTCAACATCACGTACTCGTTTCCTGATAAACCGACCATATCTCGGACCAAATCTGCCCGTAGAGCCGGATACCCTCCCCTTTGCCTTTACCATTTTTCTGGCCATATTCAAAACCTACCTAGATGTCCTTTTTTGTTGGATTCAAATACACTTATAGTTACTTGATGATCTTTGTCTCTGCGTTCCCATGGCTGATCCGGTTAATCAGGTCGTAGAACTCGGTCTGTATTCCGGCAGGGATTACCACAACACAGATCCATGACCCGTCCTTCTGCCATTCTTCTTTCTCGATGGCAGCTACGGCTGAGATCTCACCATACGCCCGGGGTGCATAATCCGGCGGGATCCTGACTGCAACCCTGACTTCGTCAAACTTGATCGGGATAAGAGGCCTGAGTGCCTTCATCGTGTCCTTTACCAGTTCCTCTACACTCCTGAATGGATCAATATGGACTTTTGCTTCTTCCATTGCCAGTTCAATCCGTTGTGGCGGGTGAGGATGTCCGGTCTGGGGATTAACTGCATTCCGCGCGATAAAGGTGATGACCTGTCTGCGTTTTTCCGCGGTCAGGACCTTTCGCTGCTCTGAGGTAAGGTGAATCTCTCCCTTGCGGATGATGTGTAATGCGATCGGTTCAAATTCTGTTGTTTTGAACACTTTTTTGAGGGACTCCTCTGATGCCCGTTCAGCCTGGGAAGCGTTCTCAAAGATCTGGAGTGCTGCAACCGCATCCTCAATTGGGATATCTTCACCCTGCCTGATTTTTGCGGCCAAATCCGGATCTACCAGGATCTCAAACCGCTCACCATGGCTCTCAAGTTTTGCAACAACTGCATCATCGAGTGATATCACCGGTCTGCCTCCCTGTTCCAGTTACTGTGGCTGTCCGATATAGGACAGAACCTCTTCACGTGACATCTTCCTGAACTGCTCCTCCTCCCTTGTAATTACTCCGATCTCAACGGTGTTCACGTCGAACTTTCCCTCCGTTGCTTCATGAAGTGCTTTCAGACCAAGGGTAATGGCATCCTTTATGGAACATTCGTGAGTGTATTCTTCCTCGAACAGTTTCATCACGGCAGGTCTGCCGGTTCCGATTCCGGTTGCCTTGTATTCAAGAAGGGTGCCACTCGGATCTGTTTCGAAAAGACGGAACTGGCCGTCAGAGATACCGGTAATAAGGAGTGCAGTCCCATAGGGGCGTGCCCCGCCAAACTGGGTATAGGTCTGCATATGGTCGCCAAGTTTCTTTGCAAGGGTCTCGACATCGATCGGTTCGTCATAGGTGACCCGGTTTATCTGAGCTTCGATTCTGGCCCGGTCGACCAGTGCGCGTGCATCGCCGACAAGCCCGGATGACGCAACTCCGATATGCTCATCGATCCTGAAAATTTTCTCTATTGAATTGGCCTCAAGAAGGCGGGAGTTGATCCGTTTATCAACTATCAGGACGACGCCCTCCTGGCATTTTATTCCAACTGCAGTTGTGCCGCGTTTGACCGCCTCACGTGCATATTCAACCTGGTATAATCTCCCATCCGGGCTGAAAACAGTAATGGCGCGATCATATGCGGCCTGATTATTATTCATCATAGTACAGGTCCTCAGTATCTTCTTCTGTTATGTACCGTGGTATCTCATGATAAATCCCCTTTTCTTTGAGATCTATCCTTCCCTGCATAGAAACAACAACATCACAGGGAACTCCTGATATCACGGCTTTTGCGCTTCGTTTCTCGGTGCAGAGCGGCATCTTTTCTTTCAGTGTCCGGATCGTTCCTGATGTTCTGAGCGGGTGTATTGCTGCTGGTGTGCCCTGAATCTGCGATATCGCACAGAGAGCAGTCTCAAGATCGTGCTCAAGACCGCGCCTGCATCTGATAATTGCATAAGAACCAGATACCTGCATGACAGACGGCCAGATCTGCGCCGTGATACGATCACCATACAGGCTGACAACCGACTCTGCAATCGATCGGTACAGATCACGCGATTCAAAAACAGAATCCGAAGTAATCCGAACAAGAACATATCTGAAGTTTTCACGCATGGACGGGCGAAGACGCATTTATATCTCCACAACCGGTCCGGTCCGGTTTTTTATCCGGCAGATGCTCTCCAGAGACTCCCATAATAGGTTCTCATCCTTCCATACAAGTGAAAAGAGTCGTATCATTTCCCGGGGACTTTTTAGATGGGTTATATCAGAGGCATGACTTGACAGCACAATCGGGAATTCATACCGGTTCTGAAGCGTAAAAATCTCTTCATATCTTCTGATGACTTTTTGCCTCGCACCATCACGAAGTTCAATGAGGGGTCTGACTGATAGATCCACCCCAATCTCCCGTTCGGCGGCAAGTTGTGCACAGTACCGGTCAAACCCGTCCTTCGGAGTTGTATGCAGATTGGTCATGACATGGACGCCCTGCGTAGTGAGGATATTCCGGTTATATCCGGCATCTCCCGCCTGTACATACACGAGATCATTCACCTGTACGGATCTTCCTGCTTCTCTGCTGAGAAGACGGGCCGGAACCTCCGTCAGATATCGTGCTGTCCAGACCGGGATGTCATATATCCTGTTTACCGGTGCCATGCTCGCAGCAACGCACCCAGAAAACCCAAGTGAAGAAAGCTCCCGTGCATACCTGGCAATACTTACCGTTCCGGAAGGATAAGGAAAAACGCAACCGTCAAAGACGTGCATTTAAAAAAGGTTATTTGGCCCGGTTTGCATTAGCCCGGACAGATGGACGGCACTTTTCAGTACCTTTCCCGCGTCTGCGCATGCCACGGCCCTTGACACCAGCACTGGTCAGTCCACGCTCACTCCGGCCACGGTGCCCTGGTTTTGATATCCAGTTCAGGGTTTTATCATTGATAATAGACGGGTGATGCGGGTCAAGAAGGATAACTTCGTACCATTTCTGACGTCCGTCTTCTCCAACCCAGTATGAGTTCAGGACTTCCATGTTTGGGTACTTCCGGCAGGCGCGCTCTTCAGCGATCCGCTGGATACTCTTCCCCATGGTCTTCCGGTTTACACCCATACGTGCAGTACGACGTCCACGAACATATCTGGATGCCCGGCGGCCTCCACGGCGGACCTTCACACGGACTACAACGATACCCTGTTTTGCCTTGTATCCAAGAGCACGGGCACGATCAATCCGTGTTGGTCTGCGGACACGAACAATACTTCCTTCCCGGCGCCAGTCCTGCATTCGTTCCCACAGGAGGGCTTTGACTCCGGTATCATCAGGGATCTTCCATGCATCCCTGACATATGCATACATAGATTTTGTCATGCGGTTCACCAGGTTCAGCCTGAATCAGGCTACATTCCTAACGGGACGGATCCCGAAAGTCCATTACAGGTCTCTCATACAGGATATATATCTGCTCTTGATGACTGCCTTACAGGTCCTGTTTTACTTTTTCAAGTACCCTGATATCAGAGATGCCGGTAACCGGATACTGCCCTTTCTCATCCTTCTCGGCAGATTTTACCATATCCCAGATGGTGAGCAGGGCGGTGCTCACACCGACAAGTGCTTCCATTTCAACCCCGGTTTTGCCGGCAGATATGACCGTAACTGTGGCTGTGATTCCCGTTTTTGTGTAATCAAAGGTGATATCAATCCCATGAACGGGAATTGCATGGCACATCGGGATAAGCCGCGGAGTATCTTTAATCGCAAGTGTAGCGGCTACTCTGGCAGTTGCAAGAACGTTCCCTTTTACAACAGTGCCATCCCGGATCGCAGACAGGGTATCAGGACGAAGGGTTATCGTTCCTGTAGCGACCGCTTTCCGGTAGACTTCCCCTTTTGCGGATACATCCACCATTCTGGCACGGTCATCATCAAGATGAGTAAATACCGGCATTATTCTCTCTCAGAAGTGCTCCTGAACAATACTTGAGGTACTGCCGTAAGGAGGTCACGGGCTGTCATCCCATACCCACAGGTCTGTGTGATGAGTTCACCTGCGCGCCCTGTGACATAGGCTCCGATACACGCTGCCTCAAATGCAGGAACAACAGCCATCAGAGCTGCACATACTCCGGCAAGCACATCCCCGGTCCCACCGGTCGTCATGGCGGGTGTGCCGGTCTGGTTAAACCTGACCCGTGATCCGTCACAGATGACATCCACCGCTCCCTTGAGCAGAACTGTCCCTAATATCTGTGCCTTCATTATTGCATGTGCCCGCTCCCGTGGTGTCTTTCCAGGGCTAAGGCCGGACATCCGGGCAAACTCTCCTGCGTGGGGTGTATAGAGTGATTCTCCCGCAACAGGGAGAGGATCTCTCAATGCATCAGCATCAAAGACTCCTTTTCTGATATAGGGGGCGAGGGATGTGATGACATCATGGGATTCGGGACCAAGACCCGGGCCACAGAGGACGACATCAGCCTGTTTACACAAGGGTATGATGGTGGCAAGGTCTGCTGTGGTAATTCGATCACCGGCTGTAGGAACATGAATAATATCCGGTTCAGGCAGGTAATGGGGGCTTACAACCCGGACGATATCTGCACCAGCCCTGAGTGCTGCAAGCCCGGCAAGGTAGGGAGCTCCCTGGTATGGGCCACCCCCGATAACAAGTATGTTGCCTCCCACGCCCTTGTGGCTGTCCGGGTTCCGGTTCCGGAGGATAAGAAGATCTCCAGGTCCTGTACTAATTTCAGCGAGAAGAGGAATCCCGATGCCATAGATATGTGCTCCTTCGGTTTTTGCCCGATGAAATGCACAGATCCTATCCGGGATGATACCTGGTGATGGGAGATCGGCAGAGAGGATCGGTGCCTTTGCATTATTTGCAAATTCGATACAGGTTCTGACAGGTTCCCGGACCGAACCCGTTCCTCCGGTTCCAAGAAGAGCATCAATGATAAGGTCGGTATCCTGAAAGATCCGGGTATGCTCAATCAGGTCATCCCTGCTGCGGAATGGGATGGATGTGACACTGCAAGAGAGAAGACGCTGAAGTTGTGTTCTTGTTGAGTCGGTCTGTCTTCCCGAGTCATACCAGAAGACGGTAATATCTGCCTCACCTGCAAGATGGCGGGCTGCCACCATTCCGTCACCGCCATTATTTCCGCTTCCGCACAGAATGAGTATTTTTCCGGGCTGATACTGGCGTGCAGCCATCGCAAGTCCGGTCCCGGCGGATTCCATAAGTTCCAGTCCACTGATGCCAAGGGCCTGTGCGTTCTGATCAATCCGTCGCATCTCTTCCGGTGATAATAATCCCTGCCCGATAAATTCTGCATATTGTGTCAGGTCATCCGGAAATGATCTGCCTTGAATGATGACAGTCATGAAATCCTCCTCTCTCTCCTCTACTATTTTACTCCCTGCACATTCCTCTTTTTCTCATACCTCCATATAGTACCTGAATGAGTCTTCTTGAGGATATCAGGGCTGCTGCTGATGCAGTCCGTTCATGTGAGGAGGTGACCATCATCTCTCATATTGATGCGGATGGGATCAGCAGTGAGGCTATACTGGCACAGGCTCTCAGCCGTGATGGCATCCGCGTTTCCACTACTTTTGTCCGTCAGCTCGATCCCCTGACCCTTGACCAGATCCCGGATGACTCTTCCCTGAAGATATTCTCCGACCTCGGCTCCGGTCAGCAGCAGATGCTTCTTGAGAAGGGACTTGAACCCTCCAGAACGATCATCATCGATCATCATGTCAGCCAGCCGGCAGAACATGGCGATCCCTTCATCGAGGTGAACTGTCTGAACCATGGACATGAGAAGATGAGTGCTGCGGGGGTCTCATATCTGCTTGCAAGGGAGCTGGACTCGATCAATACTGATCTTGCCAAGCTTGCAATCATCGGTAATATCGGTGATATGATGGATAGGGAGCATCTCTGCCTTACCGGCCCGGCACGGGAGATCCTGCAGGATGGGGTCAGGCAGGGTACTGTGGAGCTCTGGGAGCATGATCTCAATATTTACGGGATATCCACCCGGCCGCTTCCCCAGTCCCTGGCATATTCAGATGACATGGATATCCCCGGAGTAAGCAGGGACCCGGATGGTGCCGGGAAGTTTCTTGAACGGATCGGTATTACCCCCATCCAGCCAAACCGGTGGCCGGTCTGGGAGGATCTCTCATTTGATCAGAAACAGCAGGTATGCTGTGCAGTCATTGAACAGATGGTTGCTCATGGGAAGGACACCGGGCGACTCTTTGCCGACCACTATCTCTTCCCTGACGAGGACCGGCATCAGGCATCACTTCGGAATGCCTCAGAATTTGCAACGATGCTGAATTCATGTGGGAGGTGGCAGCGACCTGAGCTTGGAGGGGCTATTTGTCGTGGTGACCGGATGGTTGCCTACCGGGAGGCGGAACATATGCTCCGCAATCACCGGAGCAAGATACGCGAGGTCATGCTCTATATTACCGAAACGGGTGTGACAGAGCTCTCCCATATGCTCTACATTCATGTAGGCGGTCGGTTCCCGGATACTATTGTGGGCATAGGTGCTGGAATGGCACTCTCCCGGCTTAATCCAGAAAAACCTATCCTGATCATGTGCGAGGACTCCCTTGACCCGTCGATGACGAAGATATCCATGCGGACCCGTCCGGAGGTGGTGAGTAAAGGAGTTGATCTCCAGCAGGCACTCACTCTGGCATGCGAGGGACGTGAGGGATGTTCCGGAGGAGGTCACCGGATCGCTGCCGGAGCCTTTATACCTAAGGAAGAAGAGCGTGCATTTATCGAAGATGTCAACCGAATATTAGCGCAGCAATATGCTCAGTCGTGTCAGGACCATCGCTGATCTCCAGTTTGGCAGGGGTATAGGTGTACTATTATTTCCTGATTCCTGCAGGTTTATCACATCCAGACGTGGCGGAGTCCGTCAGGTTCTCCTTGATGGAAAACGCCTTGCAACCCTTCGTGCTCATGACGGTCGTCTGACCCTTGGGCTTGCCGGGGGAAAGCGGCTCCATGAAGCCCTGCCCGGCCAAACGGGTCGGGTCGAGCTCAGAGAGGATGTGGTAAACTTCATCGCAGCCGGAAAAAACCTCTTCTGCAGGCATGTTACCGATGCTGATCCGGGTATCCACGCCGGTGATGAGGTTATTGTGATCGATGGAGACGGACGGTTTATCGCAATTGGCGAGGCTGTCGTATCCGGCACAGAGATGATGGCCTGTGAAACCGGGATGGCAGTATCGGTCAGACACGGCATACAAAAAGAGGAATAATCATGATACCTGGAATGAACCCCCGCAAGATGAAACAGATGATGAAACAGCTTGGGATGGATATCAAGCCGATTGAAGATGTGCAGGAGATTGTCATTACCACCCCTAAGGGCCGGTATGTGTTTGACCAGGCCGAGGTTGCCATCATGAAGATGCAGGGCACTGTCACCTGGCAGATAACCGGTGAGCCACGGTTTGAAGAGGCTGAAGCGGTCATTCCTGATGAGGACGTGGAGCTTGTTGCCGGGCAGGCACATGTGACACCGGAAGCAGCAAAGGCAGCTCTTGTTGAGACGAAAGGAGATATTGCAGAAGCGATCCTTCGTCTGTCTTCATGATAGCAGCCGGAGACCGGGTGATCCTCTCCGGGAAAGGTAAGATCTATGTTGTCCGAGCCGGGGAGGGGAGTCTCGGGACCGATCTTGGGATGGTTGATCTCTCCCACATCGCCGGAAAGGAGCCGGGCGATATCATCAGGACCAAATCCGGAAAGGAACTGGTTATACGCCTTCCTCGGGCAACAGACTTTTTTGAGCAGGCAAAACGGAGCGGGGCACCCATGCTTCCCCGGGATATAGGGCTGGTGATTGGCCTGACTGCGATGAATAAGTATGATCATGTCCTTGATGCCGGGACCGGGAGCGGAGTTGCGGCAGTCTTTTTTGCCGGAGTTGCCGGAAAGGTAACGACCTGTGAACGAAGGGAGGAGTTTTTCCGGATCGCAGAAGAGAGTATCCGGGAGACCGGGCTTTCAAATATTGAGGTGGTGAACCGGGATGTCCTGGAGATGGACGGGCAGTATGATATTGTCCACCTTGACCTTGGAGTAACGAAAGAGCATGTCATCCATGCTTTCTCCCTGATCCGTTCAGGTGGGTACCTGGTCTGCTATACACCGTTCTTTGAACAGATGGGGATTGTGTTTGATACGGCCTCCGGGCTCTTTTCAGAGGTTACTGCCCATGAGAGTATTATGCGGGAGATGGACCGGAGCGAGAGAGGGACGAGGCCTTCGACAAAGGTGTGTCATAGTGGGTATCTGACGGTTGCGAGGAAGTGAGTTTGTCTCATTTGTGTATTGTTTATGCCATTTATGGTTGAAGAGAGTATAGATTCAGGCTGCACAGAAGATATATGCAGAGTAGTGTACATATAAATTGATTGGTGTTTGTATATCATGTCCGATTCAATAAGGAAACAATTTCACATTTCAGTAAAAGGGAAAGTCCAAAGAGTAGGGTTCCGGGATAAAGTTGAGGATATTGCTGATAGTCTTGAATTAGCGGGGTATGTTCAAAACCATTCTTCAAAAGATGTAGTCATTGTGATTGAAGGTGAAGAGGGAAAAATTGCTGAAGCTCAAATATGATGTCATTCTGATTCTCGCTCAGAGATAGTTGAGGGCGATGGAAATGAGAATTCGACACGGCTGTCCTTATATGATTTTACGATTCCTGAAAAAATTGAATAATCTCGAGATTTTAGAAGAAATATGGGTTATTTTATCAGAAAAGGTTTTTCCCAAAAAGATCAAAACGAATAGATTTATCGTCAATCAACGACATTTTTTCCGGGAAACTATTTATGAGGTTACACACAACCTTGTTTTGTTGATGCTGAGAGTATCAGCATGAAATGTAGGAGGAAATTTACGTGAAGTTCGGATACGCAATTGTTCTTGCACTGGTTGCACTTGTTGCAGTCACCGGATTTGCATCTGCAGACCGGCTCCCGCAGCAGGTTCCAGAGAACCAGATCTTTACCATTGACACCCTTATCGATGTCACTGGCGCAGTCAGCCAGGAAAGCGAAATGCAGTGGACCATTGACTCTCAGAATTCTGTTGCAGAGGGAGTAATCTTTGATAATAACAACTTTGATGCCCTTGCAGGCAATGCAGTTGTTTTGACCCCTGCACAGCTTAATTATCTTCAGACCAAAGCAACTGAGTGGGCAAATCTGTATGGAAATGCAGCCTCTGATTACTTATCATACAAGAACATCGGTGGAGTTTTCTACCTTACTAAATTAAATGTTCCAGTAGATGTCAACACAAACTACATGGATCCAGAATTATTCGGTAGCACCACTTATGCAAATTACTTAGCATATATCGAGGCAAACTTTAACTATGCAGACAGCACAGTGAAGATTCCGGGAGCAATTCACGACAGCAAGCTTTATGCAGGTGAAGAGATCGCAATTCTGACCTGGACTGACACCCTCCGTTCAAACGGTGGTAAACTCGCACTCAATGAGAACATTGACTTTGATTCACGCAACAAGGGCAAAGGCCTGAACAACCTCGAAGTTGAGAAGGTTCTGACCTATGCAAGCACCGAGGGTGCACACCTCGTTGGTGCAGAAGAGTGGACTCTTGATGTAGCAGGTAACTGGGAGAAGACTGCAGACAGCATCCGCTGTGTCTTTGCAGCAGCATCTACCGAGTACTTCCCGGCATTCTGTAATGTCGTCAAGGCAAAGAGCGAACTTGTAAACATCAACAGTGCACAGGTTTCAACCAAGGGTGCAGCACGTGCAGTAGCAGCAACCGGTGATATCCCAGCAGCACTCAACTACCAGATCGCCGTCACCCCTGACAGCAACTCTGGCAGTGGATTTGCAGACGGAACTGTAAAGACCCTCTTCGGCGGCTCCATCATGGAAGCACGTGGCAAGAACCAGGTTCCATCCGCAACCAACAACTGGAAGGACACTGCATCCGTCACTGGCGGTATCAAGAACTTCCAGAAGACCTTTAACTACGAATCAGGGTTTACTTTCTAATTAGTAAATCTATAATTCAATCTTTTTTTTACCATATCTGGAATTATTACATCCATTATCTGTAATTCTTCCAACGAATGAGTCTGATTTTTGGTTAGAGAATGCACTCATCGAAAGATGATTTAATGATGTTGTAGATGAAAAATAATTGAGATAGAAATGAATTTGTCCTCAATTAGCCGTTTAAATATCCTTTTAGGTATAATTGTTTTTTGTTTTGTGATATTAGGGTTATGGATTCGATTATTGCCATCGGATTTTCTCCTAGAGTCGATACAGCCCATAGTCTCATCGACAGATCCTTGGTATACCGTCCGACAAGTAGAACAAATAATTCATCATTTTCCGAATTACTCATGGTTTGATCCATTCTTATCTTATCCAAATGGTAAGATTGTTGATTGGGGGCCGGTATTCCCTTTGTTTAGCAGTTTAATTGCTTTAATACTAAATGCTTCTATCCAGGGCGATATTATTCGTGCAATTTCATGGGTTCCTGTCATTTTGGGTATGGTTCTCATTCCTCTCTGTTATATGTTCGGTAAAATAATTTGGGATGTTAAAGCCGGCTGGTTCGCTGCGATCTTAATATGTGTTGTCGGGGGAGAAACCCTCTTCAGGTCATTTTTTGGTGATGTCGATCATCATATAATGGAGGTTGTCGTAACTTCTTCTTTTTTTATCAGTTATTTTATCTTATTATCCTACTTTAATGCTAATAATAATAACAGAACCAAATGGAAGGCACCTTTATCTACAAAGAGTTGGTCACATCACTATTTTGGGAATTCTAAAATCCAGAATCTGGTAATAGTACTTTCAATAATTTGTGGCATTCTCTATTACCTGGCTATTATGACGATGCCTACTTGTACCTTAATTGCAATAATTATTGCCCTATTTACATTTTTCCTACCAGTTCTTATTACAGAAAAATCAGACTATAGTCGGATTTTTGTAATGAATGGGATAATTTTTGGCCTGTTCATAATTTTATTTGCTTTAAGCGGGATCCAGGTATCAGGGTGGTCATTAGGGCAATATTCGATAATTCATCTTTTCATTCCTGCAGGAATAATTGCTGAATCAGGTATTCTTTATATATTATCGAGATTCATAGTTGCAAAAAATAGGTTTTTTTATACAGGAATATTGTTAATGATATTTTTTGTTTTCTCGGCCTTATTAATTTTAATTAATTCGGAAATTTCTAATAGTTTTACAAATATGGTAACTAGATTTTTTGCGCTAAATGGTACCTCTGTAACAATTCAAGAGATGCAATCATCCAATATTTTCACGTTTCTAAAAGTTTTTAATATTACTGCAATTCTTTCCTGTTTTGGATTCTTAATATTATGTTTCCAATTTTATCGGACGAAAAATCCACTTAATTTAGCTGTTATTATATGGGCATCAGTCTATATAGTAATAAGTTTACTAGTTGTCCGATTTCAATATTATAGTGGTGAAATTTTTGTCATATTGGCTGGAGTATTTCTTTCCGCACTGTACGATAAAATTCAGGTAAGGCATCATAAAATTCAAAAAGATAATAAAAATAAATTTTTCTGGAAAATAATTTTTATTAATAACAAGGGTATTCTTTGCATTGGTTTTTTAATAACTATGATCACTATTCTCTCTATTCCTGTTGCGATGGAGGTTGGATTAAATGAAACTCCTAAAGATTCTATAAATGATGAATGGATTCAATCATTAAAATGGTTATCTCAGCAAAATAACACCGATGTTCCTGATTATTATTCAATCTATAAGGAATCTTTTTCATATCCCCAAAATATATCAACGGTAATATCTTGGTGGACTAGTGGGCACTGGATCCTTGTCTTGGCTCATAAAATTCCTGCAACCTCTCCTTTTCAGGATAATATCGTTCCTGTAGCTAAGTTCCTCCTTGCTGATTCTAATATTCAAGCAGAAATGATCGCCTCACAATTACATGGAAAATATATTATTACTACAAATGAGTATTTATTTAACGATTTTCCCATGATTCAAAAATGGATACCTGCACAACCAGATGAAGATCCTTATTATTTTGTTTTTTATAATCGAGCAAGTAAAACCTCTTCGATACTTACTCCGATGCTAGGAATGAAACCCGCATTTTTTAATACTACTCTTGTTAAGCTTCACGCTAATGATGGGTCGTATGTGCACGCCAATGGCAGTGTGGTTATTCAATATCAAAGCACAATCGTGTCAGGTAAAGAAGTTCCTCTCCTTCAAAAGATGTATCCCATTGATCAGACCCAGACAATTCAATTCTTGTCTCAACCTTGGTCTAACACAGAGATAATATCTCTGATGTACACCTCCCCCATCACCGACACCCCAGCCCTCAAAAACTACCGTCTCATCTATGAATCTAATGGAACCCAAACCTTCCCTGGCGACGTAACCCTCAACAACATCAAGATCTTCGAACGGGTCAAGGGATACACCATCCCCGGAACCGGAACCATCGAAGTCCCCATCGTAACGAACCAGGGCCGTCATTTCACCTACCGTCAGCAGAGTGAGAATGGCACCTTTACTCTCCCCTATGCAACTACGAATTCCCCATATGATGTCAAAACAACCGGGCCCTATCGTATCATAGAAACAAACCAAACTATTGATGTTGATGAATCACAGATAGAGAAGTACTATACATAATTATCTCAGTTTTCCTCTTTTTTAGTACCTGATTAGGTACTTATACTATCCTGACAACTATACAGTTAGCATTGGTGGGTGGGGTTTATGTTTTGGATACGAATAGCTGTAATTGCCGTTATGGCATTATTTTTAGTATCATCTCCAATAGGGGCCGACTTTCTTCCGAATGCAACGCCTGAAAACCAGCAGATATCGATCACGACTCTGATCGACGTTATCGGATACGTCAGCACTGATACCTCGTTCGACTGGACAATTTCATCCGGAACACTAGAAGATCGAATCTTTGGACCGAACGAGACAATGGCGTCCTTACTCTACAAAGATTCATTGATGACGAACGGGGGGCATCTGATGCTGAGCAGTTCTCTTGATTTTGATTCCAGGAATCAGACAAAGGGTCTCTATAACTTTGAAACAGACAAAGTAGTAACATATGAGAGTATCGATGGCAGTCACCTCATAGCAGACGAATCCCTGGTCATAAACTCAGGTGGGAATTATTCAGATACGAATGGTATCGGCCGGTGTGTGTTTTCATCCGGTTCTTCGGCTACAGTTCCGGCCTTCTGTAATACGGTCAGGGCACGAAGTTCACTGATCAATGTAAACAGTGCCCAGTATTCAACGTCAGCGAAAGCCAGGATAGTAGCCGCTGATGGATCAGTTCCGTCCGCTCTATCATACCAGATCGATCTCACACCAAATCCTGTATCTGGTCTGGGGTATGCAATCGGGACAGTGGCAACAGAGTTTTCTGCTGATATCATGGAAGCCCGTGATGATGGGGCATCATGGAACAGGACATCAGCAACAAACTCAATGAAAGATAAGGCAAAAGTAAGTGGGGGGATAGTCAAGTTTTCAAAAGCGTTTGATTACCAGTCTGGTCTATCAGTCACCTGATATTTTTTCTTGAGTTGTCAAGCCTTCCATATTGTTGGATTTGGATGTAAGAGCCGCTCACATTCACATGCATAGTGTCTCTCTCATCTCCGCCAGTTTCTCTGTAGTAGGTTGTATTGGGCTTCCAATCTAATATAAATCGTATAATGCTATATCTATATGATTCCTAAATGTTCTTTTACATGAGCCAGAATTTCCATTCTTGATATTCCAGAGATTAATATCACAGGACAAAAGGTAAGGAACAAAAAATGAAGAGAGTGTCTACAAAAAGTCCCAATCGATCCTAAAATTTCTAACTCTCGAAACCCATTGTGGAGACAATAAAAATATCTTGACAGATCTAAAACAGAATTAAAAGAAATTTACGCTAAGGGGGAGATTTGAACTCCCGAGGGATTGCTCCCACAAGATTTCCAATCTTGCGCCTTCCCAGACTAGACTACCTCAGCAAATAAAAGATGCCTACATATGTTGGCAGTCAGTTGTTTTAAGACTTTTCTCTCTTTGGCTTATGAGCTTTCCAGACTGCAGGGTATACTCCGATATCCTGCATGACAAGGCGAGGTGCGACAACCAGTCCCTTTTCACCAGGCACAATCCGCGAACTTGAAACCAGAGCCTCACCGATTCCGATAAAGTCATCTCCGGCCAACATGACAACCAGATCCTCCATCTGGAATGTATCATGGCTGACAACGCCTCGTGAAGAGAGTCTGGCACCATGACAGATCGCATCAGCCGCTGATTCCTTCATCTGTATCCTTGGAAACCCGTGCAATGCTTCAAGAGGTGATCGTATAATCTTCCTAAGATACGTATCATCGCCTGCACGTGCCTTCTCAACTGCATCGCGGAGGGTATGAAGGGTGACACAATCCTTCTCGGAAAAGGGACCTGATCTGGTCCGCCTGAGCTCAACCATCGCTCCCCCCACCCCACAGGCCATGCCGATATGATGACACAGTGATCTGATATAGGTGCCTGAATCACATTTCACCCTGAAGAGAACAAGTCTTCCGTCCCTTCCCAGCATCTCCAGTTCATGGATCTCCCTGATTCGAAGGGCACGTTTTACTGCACTCCGCTTGGGTGGCCGCTGGTAGATCCTTCCGGTGAAGTGCTCAATGACTTCAGCAAGTTCTGCATCTGATACATCTCCCTGCAGCCTGAGCAGTGCCACATATTCCTTATCGTCCTGATGCAGAATGGTCGTAAGTCGGACTGCCCGCCCGAGAAGAATGACAAGTACTCCGGAGACCGGGGGATCAAGGGTTCCGGTATGACCAACGGATGATACACCAGTAATCTCCCGGACCCATGCTGCTACCTGGTGGCTGGATGGCCCACGGGGTTTATCGATGAGGATGATCGATCCCTGGTGTGCAGCAATATGTGCCAGAAATGAAGAGGATCGTTCCATTATCCACCCGGATTCATGAGAAGAAAGAGATTGAGTTCATCGAGTGTCCCTTCGAGAGATCCATCCCCTACGACATCAGGCATAAGGCCTGCTTCCTCCATGGCCCCCGCTGTTACCTCTCCGATAGCCATAAGGATAAGATCCTCCCGGCGTTTCCAGATAGCCGATTTAAATGACAAGGCACTGGTAAAAAGAATGCCCTCCGCCTTGTCAAGGTTGAGCAGTTCATACGTCGGGATGAGTGCGTAAATTTGAAATTCAATTGGAAAACCACCGGCATCCCGTATTCCCTGGAGGAGTTTATCATTTGGTGCATCAGATCGGGGGATGCCGATTTTTTTCCCTACGATCCAGTCCCCCAGGAAGGGAACGAATGCCCGTGAGTAAAATTCATGGAGCACCTCGCACATGATGCCAAATTCTCTGAGAGCTTTCGCGGTTTGCGGACCGATTGCTATGACCCTGGGAAGTGGCAGGTCATGCAGATATGGTCCAATCTGGTGGGCCGGAAGGGCACTGGTAAAGAATATACAGTCAAATCTCCTGTCCTTTACATCCTGAATAAATGCATCAATCTGGTCAGGATTCATCTCTCCGATGAGTGGAGAGACCGGGTAACAATCATGCCCCCTTCGTGCGCACCTTGCCTGGTCATCTCCCTCTTTTCCTTTCAGACGTGTAATTGCAATCCGCATATCATCCCCCTGGCCCCTCTTATTCAGAACGGATGCGGATATTTTATGCGTTCTATACACTTAAATCCATGAGAACCAGATGATTCATGTTTTGGCCGGTATAACGGGGGGGATGATGTGTGGGATAATCAGTGGTCTGACCCCTGGAATCCATGCAAACATGATAGCAGCCCTTCTCCTTGGATTTTCTCCTGCTCTCCTTCCTCTCCTGGGACCGGAGGGAATGGCAGCGATCCTTATTGCCACGCTCATCACCCATTCGTTTCTTGAAATAATTCCGGCTACATTCCTCGGGGTGCCGGATGACGGGACCTCCCTCTCGGTTCTGCCGGCTCACTCTCTCACGCTTGATGGAAAAGGGGAAGAAGCGGTCCGAATATCAGCCCTTGGAAGTCTATGGGGAGTCATCTTTGCTATCCCGCTGGCTCTTGCGGCACTATGGTTTATCCCCTTTCTTCAGTCCTCTGTTGATATCCTGACCGGTTCACTCCTGGTTTTGATAATGGGGATGGTCATCGTGCGCAGTGAAGCCGCAGGTTGGCTCTGTGCCATCTGCCTTGTGTCTGGCATTCTTGGTCTCTTTGCCTTCAGGTTTGAGTACCTCTCATGGAACACCCTTGGAGCGGGGAGCATCCTTATGCCACTCTTGACCGGTTTATTTGGTCTCCCGTTCCTTCTGACGGCGTCTGAAGGGACCATTCCAAGGCAGCGGTTTTCAGGTCTCTCAATCCCGACCAGGACTGTGGCTCGTGCTGCTCTTCCCGGGACACTTGCCGGACTGGTTGTTGGATGGCTTCCTGGCTTATCAACTGCAAGTGCCAATACCGTAATCTCCGGCTGGATTCCGTATGATCAGGAGAGATTTCATTACCTTGCTGCGATTGGTGCTTCAACTCTCGCAAACAGTATTATTGGTATCGCAGTTTTTGTTGCCATTGGAAGAATGCGAAACGGGGTGATGGCCGCATTTTCCGGGTTTGAAACGCCACCTATCCTCTTTCTTCTGACAATCGCATGCCTTGCTGCCCTTGGTGCGTACGGAATTACTGTTTGTCTTGCCGGGACGGCTTCATCCTTATCCGGTCTGAATAGTTCGTATCTGAATACCGGGGTTGCAATCACGCTTGTTCTGGTGTGTGGTATTCTGACCGGTCCCTTCGGGCTGGTAATTCTCATACTTGCAACGGGAATCGGGATGATACCTGAGATGATTGCGGTCTCACGGGTTCCCTGCATGGGGGTTGTTACCATTCCGGTAATACTCTATTCATTTGGGGTATGGTGATATAAATGGCCAAAAATCAGGTCAATCGGGCATTTCAGTATTGGTATGAGGCCCTTCAACAGGGACCGGCGGATTTTTTGACTCCTGCCACTTCATCCTTGGCGGATATAATCGACACTATACGCGAGAGCCGTGGCAAATCGGAATTACTCCCCTTACCTCTTTGGGAGGAGGCAGTCAGCGCCGGGTTTGTTCCTGACCGGAATGGATATCTGTCAATCCTTCAGGACATTGCAATCGGGCTGACTATTCGTGACCTAGAAGAGCGATGTGATAAAGACGAGGCAGCACTCATCCATCTTATCAGAATCCTTGATGAGATTGATCAATCTATTGCCCGTCTGTCGGAGAAGATTGAGGATTACTATATTGCACTGCACCCCGCCGGACTATCCGGGTATGAAAGGAATATCAGTTCTCTTATCGAGAGTCTGGCAAAAGATCAGACGCAACCGATGAGTCACCTTGCAAGAAATATCCAGCGGTTCCGTGAATCCCGGACTCTTATCTCACAGAATGTTCGTGATTACGCAACAAAATGCCTGCCAAATATGTCTGCCTTATGCGGCCCACTTGTGAGTGCCCGTCTTCTTGCAGGAGCGGGAAGTAAATATCATCTTGCCGGTATGCCCGCAGCATCAATTCAGGTACTGGGAGCTGGACCATCATTATTTATGCATCTGACAAGCGGGACAAATCCCCCGAAACATGGTATCATATACCAGTATAAGGGAGTCCATCATGCAAAACGACGGGTCAGAGGAAGAGTGAGCAGAGTACTTGCATGTCAGCTGGCAATCGCTGCAAGGATAGATTATTTCAGGGGAGCTTTAGATGATGAGTTTATCAGAAAAGCTGGTGAGAAGATATGCCGGGCAGGGAAGACGGATTGATCTGGCAGGATGGAAAATTATTATCTCCCGGAGCAGTTTTACCTGGAGACCGTGTGTATCATGGTATGCGGATATGGGATCCTGGCCACAGTAAGGTTGCTGCATTATGCCATATACATGGTGAGCCTCCTGTCAGAAACGCCCGTATTTTGTATCTTGGCGCCGCTGCCGGGTCAACGGTCTCATTCCTGTCTGATTACGCGGAGGTCGTGTATGCAGTGGAATTCTCTCCCCGGCCGGTACGAAGTCTTATCCGCCTTGCCCGGGCACGAAAAAACATTATCCCATTATTTGAAGATGCACGATATCCCGAACGGTATCTTCCCTTCGTCGAGCCGGTGGATCTTCTCATTCAGGATATTGCCCAGCGTGACCAGGCTGAAATTGCCTTGAGAAATCTCATTTTTCTCAAGCAAGGAGGACATCTGATACTCTTTTTAAAATTGTTATCAATGGGGACTGATAAAAAAAGAGAGGATAGAATTGTTGAGGTGGTGAATTTGCTTGAACATGGTGGAATCACCGATCCTGCAGTTCTTGATCTGGACAGGTACCATACTGGTCATACAGCGGTATGGGGAATATATTCTCTAAGTAAAAATTTTGAAAAATGATAGCCCGAAGCAGATTCGAACTGCTGTCACAAGGTCCAGAGCCTTGTATGATTGACCTCTACACTATCGGGCTGAAGCCTTTATATGTTATCTTTTCTTCCATATAATTGTTTTTACATCTGAAGAATGCCCCTGAGTATCGGAGTATTCAATGCGCGAAAAGATGCCTTTGTGAGATGATACATAATGGTTCTGTTAACCTGGATCCGGATGGCGATCAGGAAATCCGATGAAATTTTGAGAATATGAAAAAATGGGGTCTCTGATAATTATTTTCAAAGGGTTCCATACCAAAAAGGATATAAAAGGCATTTCACAAATATCTAGTCATACTTCGATTTCTCGGAGTATAGAGTATCTGTCCGGTGAACAGTCACCAATAACAATGGCTGATCGGCGGATAGATGCGAATCGAACGTTTGTTCGGAGGACATGTAATGAACGCAAAATTTGCAGTTGTCATGATGGTGCTTGTTGCACTTGCACTTGTTGCATTCCCGGCATCTGCAGCAATCAACAAGATCCCAGCCGGAGGAGAAGTCTTCCTTGGTGAGAAGGGACTTGATGTTTCTGCAGCAACCGGTGGATCCAGCCAGATCGCATGGTGGCAGCCAGGTACCAACACCGAGACTGAACAGCCTGCAGATATTCAGCAGGTTACGAATGCACAGAACTTTTATGTTTCTCCTGATATCTTCGTCGGAAAGACCGGCAACTGGTATCAGTGGAACGGCAGCGTAAAAGGCCCGCTCGCATTCAACATCAAGGAACCCTCTCTGAACTTGAAGATCTGGGACGGCTCCGTGAATGAAGACGTCACCGGTAAGGCAATTCCGGTCGGCAACTACGGGAACTTTGTCGTTGAGACCAACATGCAGAGCATCATCACCCGTCCAGGGTACCAGCCTGCAGATGCACCTTTCAAGATCAAAGTAAAGAGTGCAGATGGTGGTGTCTACACCAACCTTGTCGGAAACAACGGAAAGGAAATTTCGCTGACGAATCTTGCTGTCAACCAGCAGCTCTGGTACTGGGTAAGCCCTGACAACAAGCACACTGAGCCGGCATCCAACGATGGATGGAACACTGCAGCCGAGGACAAGTATGGGAACCGCATGTATAAGGCAGGTACCTACACCGTCTGGGCAGAGTGTAACGCCAACGGCATGAAGGATCAGTATACTGCACCCGACGGTTCAGACTACACCGGGAAGACCATCTCTGCGGTAAAGAGTGTTCAGATCGCCACCGACCAGGTGAAGATCGAAGCCAACAAGGACACAGTAGTCCGTGGCAACCCCTTCTCTGTAACCATCACTGGTGTCCCAAATGCTGAGTACTATGTCTGGGCAAAGGGAACTGGCTCAATGACCGGCCAGCCTGATGACCAGCCACCTATGATCCTCGACGCACAGGTTGATGTCAAGCAGGACGCTGCAGCAGGACCATACGAGATCGGTAAGTACCAGTATGAAGGTGGAGCAGGGAAGAGCATCAAGCAGGATGTCCCCGACGACCCAGAATTCCACGGAACCAAGTTCTACGCACTTGTGAAACTGAACTCCAGTGGAACCAGAACCGTTGAGTGGAAGACTTCCAAGGACACCAAGGACAAGAAGTACACTATCCGTGTAGAACGCAAATCCGGAAGTCAGTACAAGTCTGATGAGGTCGATGTCAAGGTAGAAAAGGGCGATGTTACTATCGTTGCATCTGGAGACCAGAGCTACTACCTTGGTGAGGAAGTCAAACTCTCCGGTACCAACTCCGAGACTGACGTTACCTATCTGTATATTACCGGTCCAAACCTCCCAACCAGAGGAGGAATGCTGAAATCTCCACGTAAGGAAGTCAACAACGACCAGCCGGCATCCTTTGATCAGGCTGACGTTCAGGATGACGACACCTACGAGTTCAAGTGGCAGACTGCCAACCTTGAGATTGATGCAGGAACTTACACCGTGTATGCTGTCAGCGCTCCACGTGACAAGGATCACCTGAGCGACGCACAGTACGACACCGTATCTCTCGTTATCAAGAAGCCATACATCCAGGCAACCGCATCTGCAAGTGTTGTTGCAAAGGGTGACAAGATGTACCTCCGTGGTACTGCAGAAGGCGATCCGTCCAAGGGTGTCGCAATCTGGATTCTTGGAAAGAACAAGGTTCTCTATGCAACAGAATCCGTGAACGATGACATGTCATTCGAGCACGAGATCAAGAGTGCAACGACCTCATCCCTCTATGCAGGACAGTACTTCGTCGTAGTCCAGCACCCGATGTACAACAACGAGTTTGATGTCTATCCAGACAACCCGCTCGAGCCACAGTACGTCTATGGTTCCTACCCGACCCGGAACTCCCAGGTGTTCAAGCTTGGCGGATCCGGAGCACTTCAGGGAACTGACGCTGCAGAAGCACTTATCCAGGCAATCAACTCTCCAATGGTCGACGATACCTACACCAAGATGCAGTTCCTCGTTGAGGAGCCCAAGATCACCATCAACCCGATCGGTGAGCAGGCTGTAGGATCCAAGTTCGAGATCGCCGGAACCACCAACCTCATGTATGACGACAATGATCTGCTTGTCGAGGTAACTTCATCCTCATTCAAGCCGACCGACAAGTCACAGAGTGGTGAGTTCAGCGGTGCAACCGGAACTGTCAAGGTCCAGCAGGGCACTGATGGTCTGAACAAGTGGGCATTCAATGTTGATGCAAGCACATTCAAGCCGGATGAGTACATCGTCCGTGTCTCTGGTGTGACCACCAACACCGTCGAGACTGCACTCTTCAACGTTGTTGAGGCTGGAGCTATCCCGACCGTAGCACCAACTGTTGCACCAACCGAAGCACCGGTAGTCAATGAAACCCCGACTCCGGAACCGACCACTGTTCCACCAACCCCTGAGCCAACCACCGTTCCACCAACCCCTGAGCCGACCCAGCAGTCCCCAGGATTTGGTGCACTGGTTGCCCTTGCAGGTCTTGGTGCAGTCGCATTCTTTGTAATGCGCCGGAACTAAACCAACTAACACTTCCTTTTTTTCAAATCTCTATATCCAAATCCTACGGCCATAAATAGGATCAGGCTGCATATACCGGGTATGAGACTTACCGTCCGACTGGTGGATATTGCTGCACGGGGAATTCTCTTACATCATAATGATGCAAAATCACTCGGAGTGCTTGCGGGTGACCGGATTGTCATCTCTTCTCCTGTTACCGGCAAGGCTACCGTAGATTATGTGGAGACAACTGGCACTCTTATCGACCAGGGCCGTATTGGCGTGTACCATCACACGAATGAGCAACTGACCCTTACCGAAAATGAGGTTGTCGAGGTCAGGGTTGCAGACCGTCCGGTTTCTCTTGATTATATAAAAAAGAAGATGGAAGGAGAGAAACTGACCCGTGAGGATATCAGGGCTATTGTTGCTGATATTGTTCAGGATACACTCTCCCCGAGTGAAATTACCGCTTTTGTTGTAAGTTCCTATATCAATCAACTGGACATGGATGAGATTGAGTCACTTACCCGTGCCATGGTTGAGACAGGTGACCAGCTCTCATTCCATGCCGGACCAATCGTCGATAAACATTCAATCGGGGGTGTGCCGGGCAATAAGATATCACTTATTGTCGTTCCCATTATTGCTGCAAGCGGTCTTTTAATTCCCAAGACCAGTTCACGGGCAATTACCGGAGCAGGAGGGACAGCAGATCTTATGGAGGTTCTTGCCCCGGTTGAATTTAGTGCATCAGAAGTTCAGGAGATGACCATAAAGACCGGTGGGGTGATTGTCTGGGGAGGTGCCACGAATATTGCACCTGCTGATGATAAGATCATCATTCAGGAGTACCCTTTTAAGATTGATCAGATCGGTCAGATGATTGCAAGTGTTATGGCCAAAAAATTTGCAGTAGGTGCAGATGTCGTTGCCATCGACATACCGGTCGGAAAATACTGCAAGGTGCATACCATAGAAGAAGGGAAAAAACTTGCACGGCAGTTCATTGATCTTGGAGAACGGCTCAATATGCGGGTTGAGTGTGCTCTGACTTACGGTGATGCCCCGGTTGGCCGGGCGATTGGGCCGAAGCTGGAGATTAAGGAGGCACTCAGTGTTCTGGAAGGAAGTGATTCCCCCCGGTCACTCATTCAGAAGAGCTGTGTAATTGCGGGTATTGCGCTGGAACTTGCAGGAAAAGCAAACCGTGGTGAGGGGGCAAACCTTGCCCTTGAGATACTGCGGTCAGGAAAGGCACTCAAAAAATTCCTTGATATCATCGCAGTTCAGGGTGGAACACCTGATGTAAGTTCGGAAAAAATAACGGTGGGAGAGCATTTCTACACGGTCCGTGCAGACAGTACCGGGTATGTTATTGATCTGAACAACCATTCCCTGATAACAATTGCACGGACCGCAGGTGCGCCAGCAGATCATGGAGCAGGGCTCTATCTTCATGCTAAACATGGCACCAGCCTCTCCAAGGGTGACCCCATCTTCACGATCTATGCAGACCGGAAATGGCGGCTTGAAAAAGCAATTGAGGAAGCACGAAGACTCAGGCCGGTTATGGTTGAGGGTATGCTAATCGACCGTGTCCCCAATGTCAGAGAGTGGGTACCCGGGAGATCCAGAAATCTTGAATAACGGGTTATCCCGTATCCTTTTTTTATAGAACCACCAACACACTATATCAGGTATGCATTTTTCCGCTGTATGTATCGTCAGTCTATGTCTGGTCCTGTCACTGTGCCTTGTTTCCGGCTCTTCGGTGATGGTCATTGTATTTGAACAGTCTGACAGAACTGTGCTGATACCTGAAGCGATAATTTATGCAGATGGAAAAATTGCAGGGAAAACTGATGTGAACGGCGCATATAACCTGAGTTTTGAAGGGCATCTGCCAAATATCAGGGTTGTAAAGGGTGGCTATACCGAATGGACCGGATCACCGACAGAGAATGATACTGCGATTCTGGTTCCGCTTCTGGTCCGAAACAGCACTCTCCATGTGGAGGTATTTGATGCTGACACGCTCATACCTGTGCAGGATGCATATATCGTTGTGACCAGCGAGGATGGAATCAGGTATGAGGCCCGTTCCGGGTTTGAAGGGAAGGCCTCCCTTGGTCTACGGGCAGATCAGGTATACAGCCTTGAGATAAATGCCCCGAATTTTCAGGCAATTCATGATACCGTTGTAACCGGGGGGGATTCAACAACAGTCCAGTACTCCCTTGTCCGAAATGACAGAATCTCAATTCGAGTGCTGGATTCTGTGAGTTCATATCCGATTCAGTCAGCTCATATTGAGGCTGATGGGATTAAGATTGGAACAACGAATGATCGGGGGATACTCATCTCAAATATTAGCAGAAATGTAGAACATATTTTTGATATCTCTGCCGACGGGTATGAGCCGTCACATGTTTCCAGAACCATCTCGTTTGAGGATCAGGTGGTCGATTTCCCCCTGGTAAAGGCAAAATCTACTATTTTTGTTTCAGTGTATAACAGAGATCAAAAACCCCTGTCCAATGCATCTGTTCAGATGGATGGGATCATGATTGGTGATACCAATGAATTTGGCAGGCTGATGATCCCGTCACTTGAGATCAGGCCATATGAATTCATTGTGAACCGTGATGGCTATAAAAGAAATACCCTGACCTTTACTCCTGGGAAAGAGACTAGTGAACTCGTAGTAGTGCTTGAAAGTGAGTTCATCGACCTTGAAGCAAAGGTCATTGATGCGTATGGTGCTCCGTTGCGGGAAGTGTCAGTGTTTCTTCTTGGAGATGCCCAGGAAACCCTGAACTCATGTGAGACGGATCTGAACGGAACATGCATGCTCCCTGCAATCGAAGGAAAAATGTATCGCATCAAAGCAGAAAAAGGAGGCTATTATCCCAATTCAACATCTGCAAATACAGAAACGAACCCAAATACCATAGTGCTTCATAATCCTGCCACAGTCAGCAATGGTTCCTCTGCTCCCTTTCCATTCATTCCTGTAGCAGCAACATTGATTCTCCTTATTGCCGGTGCAGGCCTTTTTATGTTCTTATCAAAAAGACAACGGCCTCGCAGAAGAAGTCACAGCAACCGAAGAAAATCGTTGTAAAAGAGACGGATCCAGTGGGAATCGAACCCACGTCTCCGGGTCCGAAGCCCGGTAGGATATCCGCTACCCTATGGATCCCCTCAGAATTATAATCCATAGGCTGATAATCTTTATTCTCCCACCTGTAGGATATGATCCTGTCATCGCAGTCAATTCGTGCCCGTCTCCAGTTATCTGCTGAAGAAGGAGGTATTATTCTCAGGCCTTATGCAGAGGAGAGTCAGCAACCCGCCTCCTATGACCTGCGAGCATCAGAACCCTCCGTCATCCGGAGGAATATGATGACGCTTCTTGCAAGTAAGGAATGGGTTGAACTTCCTGTTGATATTGCAGCCACACTCCGGTGTCGTTCCTCATTTGCACGGCGCGGAATTTTCATCAGTGGAGGGTTTGTGGATCCCGGCTTTCGCGGTCATCTCACCTTATGTCTGTATAATTGTGGAACAGAAGATGTATCTGTGCAGGAAGGCGACAGAATAGTGCAGATGGTCTTTCAACAGGTAGACGCACCTGGTGCCGGGTATTCCGGCAGGTATCAGGACAGTCATGGGGTGGTAACAGCACGATGATCAAGACCGAGCATAAATACATCGAAATTCTTCGCATCCTCAAGGAACACCAGGAACCGATGGGAGCCAAACGCCTGTCTGAAATGCTGGCAGAACGGGGCTATGTGATGACAGACCGTGCAGTTCAGTATTATTTGAGGTATCTTGATACCCGGGGTTTTACTGAAAAGGTTGGTAATCAGGGACGGATTCTCACCCCATCCGGGATCATGGAGACCGATCGTGCTCTTGTTGACGATCGGATCGGGTTTGTAATATCAAAACTTGAACGGCTCGCCTTTAGAAGTACCTTTGATCCAGCGACCTCTACCGGGGATGTGGCATATAATCTCACCATTGTCCCTGATGAAATACTTGAACCAGTCTCACAGATGTTTGACAAAGTCAGGGATGCAGGGTGTAGTTTCTTCTCCGGATATTCGGTAATTGACCGGGATCCACGGGTACCTTCGGGTCACACCGGTATTCTGACCGTCTGCAGCATTACCATGGACGGCGTTTTCCAGCATAATGGCATCCCGGTAAAGGTAGCCTATGGCGGGACAATTCAGATAGAAGATAAAAAACCGGTTCGGTTTATGAATATTATCGGGTACCAGGGCTCAACGGTCGACTCTCTTCAGCTCTTCCTCGGAGCTGGTCTCACTTCTATCAATCAGTATATCAACACCGGTTCAGGAATATTGCTGGCAAATGTCCGCCAGATCCCGGGTGCTGCCGAGGAGCGCAGTCAAACACTCATTCAGGAGATGCAGGCCTGCGGGTTTCGGTTTCCCCTTATGATGGGAAAGGGGAGGATTTTTAATCTGCTCACCGATCCTCATCGGATCTCACTGGTGTCATATTCTGGCATGAATTCGATAGGTGGCGCCGTGGAAGCAGGTTATAAATTAAAGACTGAGATTGGTGCCGGTACGATCCCCTTTTCACGTGTCGTCGATCGATAATTATTCACGATCATCTCTTTTTTGTCCAAAGCGTTCATAGAGTTCCTGAACTCTGGTGACGGTCTTCAGACCTGAGAAGACAATGAGAACTGAAACACGGTTTGACTGCCTGGATGAGACCGGTATATCGCCTGCCCGCATCTCAAACCCGTCAATACTTTCATCGATCCATTTTCTCACGGCCATGTAGCCTTTCATGGACAACTCTTCTTCAGGGCCTGATAACAGGATAAGAGCCTTTTTTGCGGTTGAAAAATCACAATATGATGATATGTCGCGGAACACTGCCTTTTCTGCAAGTTTGACTATGCGGGCAGCCCGTTCCTGTCTCCCGACACGGGTTTCGCTTCGTTGCCTGAGAATGCTGATTCTGCCATGCTCCGGCAGCTCTTCTTCTGCAAGGCCGATGGTGATGTATGACATGCCGGTGATGGTATTGAGTATCTCGCGGGAGTCCAGCACGGTCTGAGGAACTCCCTTTTGTATCTCACCTGCATGCACCAGTAACCGAATCCTTCGCGCAATATGCCGGTTAACAAGATCATATGGCTCGATACCTCTCTTTTCAGATGTTCCAGGTATCCAGAATTTTTCTGCAATTCCGACAGGCCGCTGCTCAAGGGTCGTTTCTGCTAGTTCTCCCCGTGCCTTGTCAAGCCAGAGTTGATTATCAAAGATGATGACTCCGTCAACCAGAGGCCGGATCATTTGCAGGTTCTTCATGGCCCTGAAAAGACGTGATTCCCCCTCATCTTCTGTTGGGATGGTGACGAGGGCAAAGACAGGTTCAAACATTGTCTCCCTGATAATCGAGACGAGGTGTGGAACAAGACTTACCAGTCCTCCTCCAAGGCCTGCACATACCAGAACGGCATCGTGTGTACCCACATCAAATCCTTTCAGTTTCGACTTTACTTCATCGATGGTAAATCTGGTGGTGAGTAATTCCGGGGCTTCGATATCATCTTTAGGAAAGTAAAATTTCGCCTCCTCTCCGATATGGGTCAGATGCTCCAGAATTTCAGGGTCATTGTCAACTGCAATGGCATGAAGGTCTGAACATCGTGCGGAGTGACCAGATGGCCGGATAATTGCGTCTGCTATCTTACTTCCTGCAGTCCCAAGCCCGAGAATCAGCAGTCTCATAGTGTTATATCACGCCCGTACTTGCTCACGAGGATCTGTGTATATGTATTCTGTTCATCTGATACAAGTGTTCCTGATTCCTGTACTAGAGATATCCACATAATGTGCGATTATCTAAGAGAAACCGATGCGTTATCCAGAATATTGCAGTAATTTTTTCAATGAGTGGGTCATTTCTATCTGATTTTCCCTTTTCACTGGCAAAAAATCTCAAAATATCCAATATCAAATGATAATATTTTTACCGGTATGGGTATTAATACAGAAATGAGGTGTTAACCTTGAGTTATGGAATAGAATTCGTTCCGGGAAACATTACCGTCAAACAGGTAGTCAACTACTGTAAGCTTGCAGAATCGAAAGATATCGATTTTGCATGGATCACCAACCACTATAACAACCGCCACTGCTACCCGACCCTTGCCGCAATTGCACAGGAAACCACCACCCTGAAGATGGGTCCGGGAATTATGAACGCCTTCACCGACACTCCGGCTGCAATGGCTTCATTTGCATGTACCCTGAATGAGATATCCGATGGCCGTGCAGTCATGGGTATCGGACCTGGTGACCTTTCAACCCTTCCAAAATTAGCCATCAATCCTGAGAAGCCGGTCGGCCGTCTCGAGGAGGCAGTTGTTCAGATGCGCAAACTCTGGGGCGGAGAAGAAGTAAAGAAGAGTGGGATGAAGTTCTTTGACTACGATGGCGCAAAGCTCACCGGTGTCAGCCTTCCTGGAAAGAAGGGAATTCCAGTCTATATCGGGGCCCAGGGGCCAAAAGTTCTCGAACTTGCCGGAACCATCGGAGACGGTGCCCTGATTAACGCATCCAAC
Organism: Methanospirillum hungatei JF-1; assembly: GCF_000013445.1. Classification (NCBI taxonomy): domain Archaea; kingdom Methanobacteriati; phylum Methanobacteriota; class Methanomicrobia; order Methanomicrobiales; family Methanospirillaceae; genus Methanospirillum; species Methanospirillum hungatei. The sequence goes on along the minus strand of NC_007796.1, from coordinate 2,518,765 downwards.
CCGAAGGACTTCGACGTTGCCATCCCAATTATCAAGGCAGCCTGTGAGAAGGTAGGCAAGAAGGGCTTTGACATTGGTGCATACACTGCAATGTCTATCGACATGAACGAGAAGAAGGCACGGAACGCAGCAAAGATTGTTGCCGCCTTCATCGCCGCCGGTTCACCAGAACCTCTCCTCCAGCGTCATGGACTCGATCTTGCCAAGGTTGCCAACATAAAAGCAGCACTTGCAAAGTTTGATTTTAAGACCGCAGGTGAGAATGTCGATGATGCAACTATTGACGCATTTACCATTGCAGGAAATCCGGACACTGTCAAGCAAAAGTGTGAGGACCTGTTAAAATCCGGTGTTACCCAGATCATCTTTGGTTCACCACTTGGTCCGGATATGGTAAACTCCATCCGTCTTCTCGGCAAATACGTCGTGTAAAATCATATACCATATCTTTTTTTAATCGCCCTGTGCCTGTCTGTATCGTTAGATAATTCTTTGAAAATTCATTGTGCTGAATATGTACTCGGCTCCTGGATCAGGGTAAAACTGATATCCTCATAGGGGATATTGGGAAGATGAAATGTTTCTGACCAGTCGCCATGAACACGATAGCGGATTTATTGAGTTCAGGACTGATTCTCTCACCGGTATGAGATCACGCATCTGTCCGGAGCGCTTGAAACGCGGTATCGGAGTCCCAGATATTCCGGTTTATTCTTCAGAAGGGTGTCCCTTTTGTCAGGGTCTTGTAACTGAAGTAACGCCGGTGTTTCCTGATGGTTCCCGCCTGATTATTGGTGAGAGCATAACATTCCCGAACCTCTATCCCTTCGCATCATATCACATTGTCACTGTGATGACCAGGGAGCACCAGGTCCGCTCCTTCACCTGTGATCAGATTCATGATGCGCTCATGGCCCAGATACAGATCCTGGAAAATCGATCCGGATATGTCTCAATAAACTGGAATTTTCTCCCCTCCGCCGGTGCATCACTTCCTCACCCTCATCTCCAGGGTCTTGCTGATCCTGTTCCTGATACTCTTCCGATGAAGTATCTCGAGGGTTCACGGGATTATTTTCAGAAGCATGCCCGTTCCTGGTGGTCTGATCTCTGTTCGCATGAAGTAACCTCGAAACGATTTCTGGATGGATTGAATCTTTTCTGGTATGCTCATCCTGTTCCGGTCGGAGAAAAGGAGATACGGTGTGTCCTTCCTGGTGTAACCGTGTCAGATTTTAAAAAATCGGTTCGTTCATTTTCTGATGACCTCGTCCGTGTTCTTGATTTCTATCAGGATATCGGTCATGGGGCTTGGAATTTGTCTGTTTTCTTCGGGCAGGAGAATCAACGTAACTTTTTTTCTGCATTTGCCATTCTCATAGCACGCATAAATCCCAATTCGCTTTCAACATCTGACACGGCTTTTATGGAAAAACTTCATCTTGAACCGGTCATTCTGACTTTACCGGAAGATCTCGGTGGGCTGTGGCGTACGAATAATGGTGCGTAAATCAGGGAAAAAAAGAACCCGTAAGGGTTTAATTTACTCTGGTTTGCTGATGAGGGTCTTCTTTGCAACCCGGGTTCCATCGTTCTTGTGCGGCTTGCGGATGACAGCGTCAGTTGCCTTTTCCATCTCGCGTGCTTCTTCACAGAGGAGCATTGCCTGGCGCATCATCTCATGTGCGGATGCAACGATTGGGGTGTAGTTCTCAAAGCCCTTGGTCATGAAACAACCCTTGACATTGACACCGGCTACTGCCTGCGCGATTTCGTATGCTGCACGGGCCTTGGCATATGCATATGGGTTGCTGAATTCGCCTTCAACAGCCTTGTCTGATGTCATGACGAGCTTGGGGAGTGCAAGGTCCTTGCCCTTCTTTCCTGCTTTTACCTGGTCGATGACTTCATCGAGGGCAACCTGAAGTTTGCGGAATGCTCCGGTAATGGAGAGTACTTTGATGAGGTTTCCGTTGTAGTCAGCCATTTCGATGGGGTCAAGGAATTCACGGCGTGCACCAATCATGGAGTCACCCTTCATGATGACGTATCCAAATTCGCTTGCCTTCAGTGCTTCCCATTCTTCCTTCTTGGTGGTGATATCGTCGGTAATGACAACACATGGGATACCTGCAGCTGCAAGTGCTTCACGTGCGCCCTTTGGACCTGGGAGAACTCCGTTTGGTGAGACGACAATGCAGAAGTCCGGACCCCATGCCTTCATGTTGGTAACAACACGGTCGATATCTTCAGGCTGAAGCTTGGTACCGGATGTTGCCATGAAGGTCTGCATATCTTCACGGTCTGCACGCTCATCGAGGAGAAGTTCTGCCATAACGCCGCTGGCAATATTTCCGAGTTTTGCAATTCCTACTTTTACAACCATACTACACCTTCGTGTGTTCAACGATACTTTGACAAAATATCATAATAAATATTGTGAAATCGATTTTTACCAAAATACCTCATATGGCGCGTGTTATATTTTATTTAAAAAGGAAGGGATGTTTGGATTAACATTTGTTTATTATTGAGCAGGTTAACGAAACCAGTTTAAATTTTTAGTGATCAACTGAATTTATGAAAGAAGGGTTACTTACAGACCGGCAGAAGGAGGTACTCAGGTACCGAAGATCTGGTCTTACCCAGCAGCAGATTGCTGATATTATCCGGACTTCAAAGGCAAATATCTGCACTATAGAGAAGTCTGCGATGGAGAATATCAAGCGGGCGCGTGAGACTCTGGATTTTTTTTACAGCCTGGATGCACGCCATCTCTGTACAATAGATAAGGGTTCTGACCTTTTTGAGGCTTCAAAGAAGATCTATAACGAAGCTGAAAAACTGGGGATAAAGGTCCGGTATGATAATATTCAGCTGATGAACCGTATTCGTGAAGAAATCCCTGAAAAAAATAAATCCCGGCTGGTCAGGGAAAAAATTGAGGTGTACCTGAAAGATGATGGTGACCTCTACTTTGAATAATAACAGCCAAATCTTTATACCTCATTTTGATGAATATTAGGGAAGCCTCGATAGCAGGGATTTGATTCCCTGACTGTCTGAATGTACTGATTCTGGCTTCTTTTAGCTATGAAGCGGTCAAAAATTGCTTTAATTGCAATGGGCTGATAGAGTGGGATGTGATGTCGGCAAGGGTGGACGATGCGGCCCGGATCCTGGTTTCAGGATAAGCCGAAGTATCACGCATCTTACGAGAGACCGGTCGCTGGATGATACAAATCCGATCTGTCTACACATGTGAGGATCATTCTGGCAGTATTCTGCACATCCGAAACGGAACTCCATGAGGTAGGAAGAGATCTGATCGTATGTCCGGCATGCAGCAGTTATGGCGAAAGCGCATATACAGCTCATGTCCCGTGTCTCTTTCCTGCATCGAAGCATACCGGAATTCTGGTGTGTCCCCAGATACAGAAAAGAAGGACTGATTGATACATGCCAACAATTCACAGACCTCGCATGGGTTCTCTGGCATACAGCCCGAGGAAGAGGGCAAAAAGCCCGGTTCCAAAATATCATGCGTGGCCCGCGTACCAGGGAGAACCTGCACTCCAGGGCTTTGCAGGATACAAAGTGGGTATGACTCATGTCATTATGGTCGATGACCATGCCCACAGCCCGAATGAGGGAAAAGATATCATGGTACCGGTTACGGTCATCGAAGTTCCGGATATGCGAGTTGCCGCAATCCGTGTCTATCGCCATGATACCTATGGAAACCACGTTCTGACGGAAGTCTGGGCTGACTCCTTTGACAAGGAACTGAGCCGGAGACTGAACCTTTCAAAGAACTACAAACGCGAAGAGGCAGAGAAGAAGATCCGCGAAGCACTTGAAGCAGACAAAATTGTGGATGTCGTCGCGCTGACGTATACTCGTCCTTCCGTTCTTACCGGTGTTCCAAAGAAAGTTCCGGACCTCATGGAAACCCGCATTGATGGTGGTTCCATGACAGAGCGGTTTGAATATGGTCTCTCCATGCTTGGAAAGGACTTTGATATCCGTTCACTCTTCAAAGTCGGTCAGTATACTGATGTAACTGCCATCACGAAAGGAAAAGGAACCCAGGGTCCGGTAAAGCGCTGGGGTGTTCACCTTCGGAAGAGAAAGCACTCCCGTGGAAAGAAGGAGCGGCATGTTGGAACTCTTGGACCATGGACTCCGCACCATGTCCGTTGGCAGGTTCCGATGATGGGTCAGATGGGATACCATCAGAGAACTGAGTTTAACAAACGCCTTCTTAAAATCGGAGAAGATGGAGCAGAAATCACGCCGGAAGGCGGTTTCATTAATTACGGAGAAGTGCGGGCACGGTATGTTCTCATCAAGGGTTCTGTTCCCGGACCTTCAAAGCGTCTTGTCCGTATCCGGCATGCAATGCGCCTCGGAGAACACAAGATTCGTGAGCCAACTATCGGGTTTATCAGCCTGGAGTCCAAGCAGGGGTGAAGTAGATGAAAGCACAGGTATTGACACTTACCGGATCTGTGGCACACGAGATTGAACTTCCTCCGGTCTTCAGCTCGGAATTTCGCCCTGATCTTATCAAAAAAGCGGTAATCGCCCAGCAGAGCCGGCGTTATCAGCCACACGGAGCATATGTGTATGCAGGAATTACTGCCTCAGCAGTCGGCTGGGGGAGTGGTCGTGGTGTATCACATGTTCCGCGTCTGAAAAACAGTTCTCGCGCAGCAAAAGTCCCACAGGCAAAAGGTGGACGTGAAGCACATCCGCCAAAAGTTGAGAAGGTTCTGATTCGGAACATCAACCAGAAAGAGAAACGAAAAGCTCTTAACTCTGCAATAGCCGCAACGATATCTCCCGAACTGGTCCGTTCCCGGGGTCATGTATTCACCGGTTCACTTCCCTATGTCCTTTCCGGCGACTTTGAATCCCTGAAGAAGACAAAGGAAGTAATCGCAGCACTCCGTGCCGTTGGTGTTTACGGGGATGTTGAGCGTGCAGAACGCTCCCGAAAAGTTCGTGCAGGTCGTGGAAAGCTTCGTGGCCGCCGGTATAAACAGCGAAAGAGTCTTCTTATCGTTACCGGAAAAGAACGGCTCCGTGCAGCAAGAAATCTTGCCGGAGTGGATGTGTGCCTTGTTGACAACCTGAATGTTGAACTTCTGGCACCAGGTACGCATTCAGCCCGCCTTACCCTCTGGACTGAAGATGCAGTCAGAAAACTCGGAGGCGAGCAGTAATGATACTGAAATATCCATATGCAACAGAAAAGGCGAGCATGATCGTTGAGCGTGACGGTCAGCTGCAGTTTATTGTTGACCGGAAAGCATCCAAGGGCCAGATCAAGGTAGCCATTGAGAAGATGTTTGATCAGCCGGTTACCCGTGTCCGGACCCTGATGAACAACCGGGGAGAGAAAAAAGCAATGGTGAGTTTTTCAAACCCGAAAGCTGCTGAAGAGATTCTCAGCCGGCTTGGAATCATGTGAGGTGCCAGCATGGGACATAGAATTACTACACAGAGTCGTGGACATGGTGGCCCGACATATCGTGCACCCTCACACCGGTACAAAGCAGCATTGAAACACCTGGGTCGCGCAGGGGAGACCGTCAGCTACAAGATCATCGATATTGAACATGACCCTGCACGTCACACCCCGATCGCCCTGGTCGACGTTCCAGACGGGGAAAACACCTACGTCCTGGTCACTGAGGGTATGGGTATCGGAGATGTGCTGACCTGGGGAGCTGATGCAGAGATCAGAAACGGGAACACTCTTCCTCTTCAGGAAATACCGACCGGGTCTTCAGTATGCAATATTGAAGCCTATCCAAATGACGGTGGCAAGTTTGTCCGTGCAAGTGGTGTGCAGGCAACCGTTACTGACAAGATGGAAGGACGTGTTGCAGTCCGTATGCCAAGTGGCTCAACAAAATGGTTCAACGGTCAGTGCCGTGCAACCATTGGCATTGTTGCTGGTGGCGGACGCAGTGAAAAGCCGTTCGTAAAGGCCGGTAAGAAGTACCACAAGATGAAGAATACTGCAAGCAACTGGCCACGTGTCAGAGGTTTCGCCATGAACGTCATCGACCATCCATTCGGTGGTGGAGGGCATCAGCACGCTGGCAGACCAAAGACGGTGAGCCGTGGAACCTCTCCGGGTAGAAAGGTTGGACATATCGCTGCCCGGCGGACTGGAAGGAGGTGAACGGGATGGCAAAGAAGGTACAGAAGAAACTGCCACGACGGAAGGAGGAATTTACCTACCATGGCTACAAGATCGACGAACTCCGTGCAATGAGTCTGGAGGACCTGCTTCCTGTCATGCCCTCCCGTGCACGGCGTAAAGTTCTCCGTGGCTGGACTATCGGTGAAGAGAAACTCCTCTCTGATATCCGCAGCAATGGATCGAGAATCAGAACTCACCAGCGCGATATGATCATTCTCCCTGAGATGATCGGTCGTGAAATTGAGATCTACAATGGGAAGGAGTTTATCCGCGTAGAACTCCAGCCGGAATCAGTGTTTCATTATCTTGGAGAGTTTGCATTAACCAGAAGGCGGGTTACCCACGGTTCAGCCGGTATTGGTGCAACCAGGTCGAGTAAGTTCGTTCCGCTGAAGTGATGAATATGGCCAGATTTGATTATTCAAACCAGGTAACCGGGAAGGATATTGCCCGGGGACGCGTGAACGAAGCTCCGATCTCCCCAAAGCATGCAATTGAAATTGCAGGTTTTATCAGGGGCATGAAGCTTGATGATGCAGCTGCATACCTTGAGGGTGTCGTTGCACTTCAGAAACCAATTCCGTTCAAGCGGTTTAACCGGAATGTTCCTCACCGGAAGGGTCTTGTCGGCTGGGATGCCGGCCGGTACCCACAGAAAGCAAGCCGCGTCTATCTCCGGCTGCTGAACAATGTCCGCAAGAATGCAGAATACAACGGACTTGAAGGGGATCAGCTCAGGATCGTCCATGTATCTGCAAACCGCGGCATCAGAAGAAGGAGTTTTATGCCACGTGCAATGGGACGTGCAACTCCGAAAGACCGCCAGACGGTGAATATTGAGCTGGTCGTCCGCGAGCAGGAGGCTTGATAGTGTGGCAGTAGAACGAAAATTTGTTGCAGACGGTGTCAGGAAAGTCCGTGTTGAAAGGCACCTTGGTCATGAACTGAAACGTGCAGGATATGGTGGCATGGATCTTATCCGGACCCCTCTCGGAACTCAGGTGACGATCTTTGCTGAAAAGCCGGGTATTGTTATCGGTAAAGGCGGAAAGGTTGTCAGAACCCTGACGCAGGATCTTGCAACTACATATGGCGTCGAATCTCCCCAGATTGAGGTTCAGCAGGTTGACAATCCTAACCTGAATGCACAGATAATGGCTGAGCGGCTCGCAAGTGCTCTTGAACGCGGCTGGTATTTCAGAAAGGCAGGGTCTTCAACACTCCGCCGTATTATGGATTCCGGCGCACTCGGATGTGAGGTTGTCATATCCGGTAAGCTTACCGGAGCACGTGGTCGTGTTCAGAAGTTCACTGAAGGATACATCAAGCATTCCGGTGATCCGGTGAACACACTGGTTGACAAGGGATACGCAGTTGCTATCAAGAAACTGGGTGTCATTGGTGTTCAGGTCCGCCTTATTCCACCGGGTGCACAGCTTCCTGACCACTTCGAGGTTACTGCAGCAGTCACCAAGAAACAGCGGAATATGGCTCATATCACCAGAATCCCCTCTGAATATGACGAGGAAGATCTGGATCTTGATGCAATCGTCAATGAGCCTGATGACTTCATGGAGGAAGAGTAAATGGCAATCTTCCGTGCACGGGATGTTTCACAGCTCTCTGATGTAGAACTTGTTGAACAGGTTGACAAACTCCGGATGGAACTGATCCAATACCATGGAAAAGTCAGTGCCGGAGGTTCCACGGAAAATGCAGGTCGGATTCGTGAAATCCGCCGGACCATCGCCCGGATGAAAACCGAGCAGAACCGTAGAATGCATGCATGATCACCCCGCAGAACATCCTCCGGCATGAACTGACCGGACTGGATGTCAGGGTGGAACAAGCACAAAATCAGTACCTGAACGGAATCTCCGGCCTGGTTGTTCGTGAGACCAGACATATGGTCTTTGTAAAAACCGGGACCGGAGTGAAAAAGGTGGCAAAAAAGGGAGTAATCTTCCGGTTCACCCTTCCTTCAGGAAAACGTGTGGATGTAACCGGTGCGGTGCTCGACATGGCACCTGAGAAACGCATCAACATGCGAATCAAGAGATAGAGGCTCATAATGGCAAGAGATATCGGATTAAACGTCCCGGTCCCGGAAAAGGACTGCAGTGACGTAAACTGCCCGTTTCACGGCACCTTGCCGGTGCGCGGCCAGGTGATCACCGGCAAGGTCGTGAGCGATAAGATGACAGGATCGGTTGTAGTTCAGCGGGACTACCTCCATTTTGTCAGAAAATATCAGCGATACGAGAAACGGAGTTCAAAAATCCATGCACACAATCCCCCATGCCTGCATGCACGGGTTGGTGACATGGTTAGTATAGCAGAGTGCAGACCGCTCTCCAAGACAAAAACCTACGTAGTTGTTGAGGTGAACCGGGCATGAAGGGTCTTGGGATAAAGGTCCCCCGTGCAGTCAGTACCGGAACAAAGCTCACCTGTGCAGACAACACCGGAGCACGTGTTGTTCAGGTTGTGTCTGTCTTCGGATACCATGGTGTCCGTCGTCGTCAGCCCAAGCTCGGTCTTGCCGATATTGCAACCGTCTCAGTAAAGAAGGGAACCCCTGACATGCGGAGAAAACTTGTCCGTGCTGTCGTTATCCGTCAGAAGAAAGAGATTCGCCGTCCAAGTGGTCTTCGTCTCAGCTTTGAGGATAATGCAGTCGTTGTTGTCGATGACAAGAACGAACCAAGGGGAACTGAAATAAAAGGCCCGGTAGCCCGTGAAGTCGCAATCCGGTACCCCCGTATCGGCTCTATGGCCACCATTATTGTGTGAGGACAGGTGCATGGTACGAGTAATTAGCAGTCAACCCAGAAAACAGAGAAAAGCCCGGTACAATGCTCCGCATCATATGCGTGGCTCACTCCTGCATGCAGCCCTTTCCAAGGAACTGCAGGGGAAGTACAAGCGCCGGAGCATCCGCGTTATCAAAGGCGACACAGTAAAGGTTCTTCGTGGGGATCATGCCGGAACTGAAGGACTGGTTGACTATGTCATCACCAGAGATGCACGCATTGTGGTTGATGGAGTATCAGTCAAGAAGGCAGACGGTACAGAAGTTCCCCGTCCGGTTGATCCATCGAATGTGATGATAACCGATCTGAATCTTGAGGACAAGCGACGTGAACAGAAACTGAGTGGTGAGTAAATATGGGACATCACCTCAAGCGGGTTGTATCACCAAAGTCATGGGGAATTCCACGAAAGACTGATAAGTTTGTCACAAAGACCTCCCCGGGCCCGCATAACAAAAATGCACTTCCGATTGTTGTCTGGGCACGTGACCAGATGGGCATCGTCCGGAACATGAAGGAAGCAAAACACGTTCTTCGTGAGCGTGAGATTATCGTAAATGGCAGACCGGTACGGCACCCGGATATGGGAATCGGCATCTTTGACATCGTTTCCATACCGAAGAGCGGGAAACACTACCGCATCCTTCGTGACAAGAAGGGACGTCATGTAACCATCCCGATCGATGAAGATGCAGCATCCTCACGCCTTGTGAAGATCACCAACAAGACCATCGTAAAAGGTGGCAGAATTCAGCTGAATCTTCGAGACGGATCAAATGTTCTGACAGACAAGCAGTACAAATCAGGTGATTCAATTGTTCTCTCCCTGAAGGAAGGGCAGAAGAACGAGATCATCGATCACTTCCCATTCCAGCCCGGTAATATGGCAATGATCATCGGTGGAAAACACTCCGGTGTTGTCGGCAGAATTATTGAGCATATCCCGGTTCCGGGCAGCCTTCCAAACCGTGTCATCCTGAAGGATGAAAGTTCTGGTGAGTCCTTTGAAACCATTGACGAGTATGTCGTCATGGTCGGCCGGGAGTCACCCGCAATTGATCGCTGGGGGATTGAGGAATGAACCCAAATCGTTCAGTAGCTGTAGACAAGGTTGTTGTTCACATGGGTGTTGGTGAAGCTGGTGACAAACTGGTCAATGCCGAGCGTATCATCTCCGAGATCACCGGAAATACTCCGGTCCGGAGTGTTGCAAAGCAGACTCTTCCGGCATTTGGTATCCGGAAGGGTGCACCCATAAGCTGCCGGGTTACTCTCAGGGGAGAGGCTGCAGAAAAGTTCCTTGAAACTTCGATTAAGATCGTTGAGAATAAAATAAATTCCCGCGCCTTTGACAAACAGGGTAACTTTTCCTTTGGTATTGAAGAACACACAGATTATCCTGGTCAGAGTTATGATCCAAAAGTCGGTATCTTTGGCCTTGATGTTACCGTTGTTCTTAAAAGAAATGGTGTCCGGATTGCAAGACGACACATCCAGCAGAAGAAGCTGCCCCTCAAGCAGCTGGTCACTGTTGAAGATGCGAAGCTCTTCCTCAAGGATCGCTATAATGTGGAGGTACAGTAATGGCCAATATTAAGGCTGGGAAAGAACGGACCAAGATTTTTGGTCGTGGTTCCCACGAATGTCTGCTTTGCGGCCGGAAACAGGGACTTGTCCGCAGATACAATATCTTCTTCTGCAGACAGTGTTTCCGCGAATGGGCACCGAAAATGGGCTTTAAAAAACTGAACTGAGGGGAGTTTCATGGCAAGACTGAATACAGTGGCGGATGCTATGAGCACGCTGAAGAATGCCTCTGACACCGGCCGGGCAGAATGTATTGTCCAGCCAGCAGGCAGGCTGATTGGTGAGCTCCTCCGCATTATGAAGGAAGCCGGATATATCAAGGAATATACCCGGATAGAAGATGGACGTGGTGGCCAGTTCAAAGTGGTCATGTCAGGATTGATCAATAAGTGCGGTTGTATCTCTCCCCGTTACTCTGTCTCCCTTGATGAGATGGAATACTGGGAACAGCTGTACCTCCCGTCCAAGAATATCGGCATGCTCATGATCTCCACATCAAAAGGAGTCATGGGACATCATGATGCCCGTCGGAATGGAGTCGGCGGTGAACTGCTCGGATATGTATACTGAGGGAAAGAATGACCGTTGAGAGAGTAGTATCCATCCCCTCAGGGGTTTCTGTCACGATGGACGGGACCGTCCTTCATGTGAAAGGACCCAAAGGGAATCTTCAGCGTGATATGTGGTATCCGGGTATTGAGATCACCATTGGCTCTGAAGATGTCCGGTTCACCACCGAATCACAAAAGAAGGCAGTCACTTCAATGGTAGGGACACTTGCAAGTCACTGCTCAAACATGTGCACGGGAGTAACCAAGGGTTATCTGTACAGTATGAAAGTTGTGTACAGTCACTTTCCAATCCAGATCAAGGTTGTTGGAGAGACCCTTGAGATAGTAAATTTCCTTGGAGAAAAATATCCCCGTTCTGCACGAATTCTTCCGGGAACTACGGTAAAAGTCGGAAGTGATGAGGTCACGGTAACCGGTATTGACAAGGAAGTTGTCGGTTCGACTGCAGCAAACATCGAACGTGCAACCCGTATCCGGGACCGGGATCCCCGTGTATTCCAGGATGGCATATACATTGTATCACGGAGTGAGCAGTAATGGCAGATGAAATCCGCCGGCTTCTGAAGGTCCGGAAATCAAAAGATGCACGCTTCAAACGTGAAGGTGTAGACAAGAAGAAGACCATCAGCGATTCATGGCGACGCCCCCGTGGTCTGCACAGCAAACAGCGCAAACAGCGGAAGGCAAAAGGTCCGCATCCAACCCCCGGGTATGGAAGTCCGCTTGCTGTCAGAGGTATGCACCCGTGTGGTCTGAAGGAAGTTCGTGTATTCAATCTGAATGACTTGGAAGGAGTAGATCCAATCACCCATGCCATCCGGATTGCTGCAACGGTAGGCCGCAAGAAGCGTGAAGTGGTGCAGAACAAAGCAGCCGAACTGAATATCCGTATACTGAACTGGAAAGATGCAAGTCATCCGGGACACAAGAACGCATCTCCAGAGAAGGCTGCACCTGAAGAGGAACGTAACGAGGAGGAAGAGTAAATGAGTCAGATTTCTGGTCAGAGACGCCTCGCTGCTGATGTTCTTGGATGTGGTGTGAATCGTGTATGGTTCAACCCTGAAAAGCTCACCGAAATTCAGCAGGCGATCTCACGGGAAGACATCAGAAACCTGATCCAGGATGGTGCTATTGCAGCCCATCAGAAGCGGGGAAACTCCCGTGGCAGAGCCCGTGCACAGATGGCCAAGCGCAGTTATGGTCATTGTAAGGGGCCGGGTCGCAGGAAAGGAGCCGCAGGATCACGTACTAATAGTAAAGACCGCTGGATTCAGCGTATTCGTGCTCAGCGTCGTGTACTCCGTGAACTTCGTGAGACCGGAGATATTGACCGGTCAGTTTACCGGAAGTTTTACCGCCGTGCTGCCGGAGGACAGTTCAGAACTGTTTCCCACATGAAAGCACAGATTGAGATCTGGAGGGAACAGTAATGGCAACAGGCCCACGCTACTTTGTAGCATTCCGCCGTCGGCGTGAAGGAAGAACCAATTATCATGCCCGGACAAGGCTTGTTGTAGCAACAAAGCCACGTATGGTTGTTCGAAAGACCAACCGGCACATCATTTGTCAGATTATCACTGCACACATGGAAGGAGACAGGACTCATGTTGCAGCGAACTCTTCAGAACTTCGGAAGTTCGGATATGAAGGATCCTTAAACAACACCCCTGCAGCCTATCTTACCGGTATGCTTCTCGCAGTCCGGGCATTAAAGGCAGGTCAGGAAGGAGCCATTCTAGACATTGGTCTTCACCGTGCAACCCCGGGTGCCCGGGTATTTGCAGCCCTGAAAGGTGCAGTGGAGGCCGGGTTTGATATTCCTCACAATGAGGAGATCCTTCCGGCAGATGAGCGATGCAAAGGAGAACACATTGCAGAATATGCTCCGGACCGGGCAGGCAATCTTCCTGCAAACGTTGCAGCGACGGTTGACGCTATCATGGGGGAGCTGAACTGATATGGCATTTGACAAGTCAGAATGGGTGCCCCTGACCGGCCTTGGACGTATGGTTCAGGCAGGGGAGATAAAGAGTATTGACGAGATACTCAGCAGCGGGAAACCCATCAAGGAACCTGAGATCGTTGATGCATTCCTCCCGGACCTCGTCGATGAGGTGCTCGACATCAATATGGTACAGCGGATGACCGACTCTGGTCGCCGGGTAAAATTCAGAGCAGTTGTGGTTGTCGGAAACCGCGACGGATACATCGGATTCGGACAGGGAAAAGACGCTCAGGTCGGTGATGCCATTAAGAAGGCCATCGTAAGCGCCAAAATCAACCTGGTTAAAGTCCGCCGTGGCTGTGGTTCATGGGAATGTGGATGCAGCAATCCGCACTCAATTCCGATGCTGGTCACCGGCGATGCTGGTAGTGTCCGTGTCACACTCCGTCCGGCACCACAGGGTATCGGCCTTGTTACCGGAGATATCGGTAAGAAAGTGCTTGAACTTGCAGGTATCCGTGATGTCTGGGCACAGACCCAGGGACAGACCCGGACAACCATCAATTATGCAAAGGCAACCTTCAATGCACTGAAAGCAACGAATATGATTCGTCTTGGGGGAATGGAGTGATGTATGCGGTTGTACAGGTCCGCGGAACGGTCAAGACCCGTCGTGAGATCAAAGACACGCTCAAGATGCTCCGTCTGCATCACATCAACCATTGTGTTCTGATCCCTGACACCCCGGCATACGTTGGTATGATCCGGAAAGTCAAGGATTTCATTGCATATGGTGAAGTGGATGCAAAAACCCTTGAGGAGCTGCTTGTAAACCGTGGACGTCTTGTCGGAGATATTCGTCTTACCGATGAGTATGTCAAGGAAAATTCCCAGTACAGTGGAATTTCAGACTTTGCAGCAGCACTTGCCGGTGGGCAGGCACGACTGACCGATGTTCCGGGTCTCAAACCGGTACTCCGTCTTCACCCGCCACGGAAGGGGTATAAGACCACGAAGAGGACTGTCCAGCAGGGTGGTTCGCTGGGCTATCACGGGGAGAATATCAATGATCTCCTCTATAAAATGAGGTAATTGCAATGCCAGTAAATAAGCGTTCCAAGTACCGGGGTTCCAGAACCTGTGGTGGTGGAACCCACAAAAACCGCCGTGGAGCAGGAAACCGTGGTGGCCGTGGAAGAGGAGGAAGCAGAGATCACAAGTTTGTCCGTGGAGTCGTCCATGCAAACTGGACCTATGGTACCTGTGGATTTAAGCACCATCACCGGACATCCATGACCGGAAATGTTCTGGATATCGGCCAGATTGATCAGATTCTCCCGTCACTTCTTGAGCAGGGGACAGCAACCCGGGACGGCGATGCAATCGTTCTCAATGCAGCAGATATAGGAATTGAGAAGGTTCTTGGTGGTGGTCAGGTCACCAGCAAGATGAATATTACTGCAGAGGCGTTCTCCCAGTCTGCGATCCAGAAGATCGAGGCGAAGGGCGGTCACGCCCTGCTCTCCTGATTTGATCCCAGGGAGGTTCTGAATGGGTGAGATACTCGACCGGATGGAGCCAATTCTGGCCAAAATGCCGGCAGTCAAAACGCCAGAAGGCCATGTTCATTTTAAGAACAAACTTGCCTGGACAGCAGCAATTTTAATTTTATATTTTGCTCTCACGAATATTCCTGTTTTCGGGCTTTCTCCTGAATCACAGGATATGTTCCAGTACTTCCGTGCTCTGCTTGCCGGTTCAAGCGGTTCGATTGTCCACTTAGGAATCGGTCCTATTGTTACCGCTTCAATCGTTCTTCAGCTCCTCAAAGGTGCTGACCTTATTCACATTGACACTTCAGAAATCAGGGGCCAGATCCAGTACATGGGTCTTCAGAAACTCATGATTTTCATCATGATCGTGGTTGAAGCCCTGCCCATGATCGTCGGAGGATTCTTAAAACCTGACCCGGCTATCGCTTCGGCATTATTCGGAGGGAACAGCGGGGTTTTAGCGATCCTCATCTTTATACAGATATGTATTGGTGGTGTCCTCATCTTCCTGATGGATGAAGTGGTTACCAAATGGGGTATCGGCTCTGGTGTCGGACTGTTCATCATAGCCGGTATCTCTGAAGCAATCATTAACGGGTTCATAAACTGGGCTCCTGTGAATGATATGTATCCGGTCGGATTTTTCCCCCGACTGTTTGCAGTCGTCCTTGACGGGGCGAATTTCATCCAGTACTTCGGAACCGATCTCATAGCATTCATCACTACCATTGCAATCTTCATTCTGATTGTGTATGTGGAATCCACCAGGGTTGAGATCCCTCTCGCACACACCCAGGTTCGTGGTGCCAGGGCCCGGTTCCCGGTCAAACTCATCTACGCCAGTGTGCTTCCGATGATTCTTGTCCGTGTTCTGCAGGCCAACGTACAGATGATTGGATTATTCCTGAACAATATCGGTATTACTATCTTCGGAACCTTTGAAGGTCAGACTCCGACTGGTGGCCTGATGTGGTATCTTGCCCCGATCAATCATCCGTCTGACTGGATGTGGTGGATGCCAAGTTATGTCGGTGGGCATGCTCCATGGGAAGTTCTGATAAGACTTGGTATTGATACCACCATTATGGTCGTCGGAGGAGCTATCTTCGCTCTGTTCTGGGTGAAGACTGCAGGTCTTGACTCAAAGGCAGTTGCCCGTCAGATTCAGCTCTCCGGAATGTCCATCCCCGGATACCGGAGAAACCCGGCTGTTCTTGAGAAGGTTCTTGACCGGTATATTCCCCGTGTAACGGTTATTGGTGGGGTTTTTATTGGAATAATGTCGGTAGTAGCCAACCTCTTTGGTGTGATAGGTGCTGTTTCCGGTACCGGTCTGCTGCTTACCGTTTCAATTACCTATCGGCTCTACGAACAGATCGCCAGTGAACAGATCATGGAGATGTATCCGTTTATGCGAACATTCTTTGGTAAGGAATAAAAGAGAAACCAGTATGACCGGGAAGAAAGTCATCATTACTGGAGTGCCCGGGGTCGGCAAGACCTCGGTCATTACCGAGTCAATCAGACGGCTTGAAGAAGAAGGAGTCCCATATCAGAGCATAAATTTTGGCACTTTTATGTTTGAAGTTGCGCAAAAGGAGAATATTGTCAAAGACCGTGATGAGATGCGGAAGCTAGACAAAAATTCTCAGAAACGGCTTCAGCAACTTGCTTCACAGGCGATCGCCCGGATCGATGGTAACATTATCATCGATACTCATGCTTCAGTAAAAACTCCGGTAGGATTCCTTGCAGGTCTTCCTGAATGGGTTCTGAAAGAGTTAAAACCTGATTTAATAATCCTTGTTGAGACTGATTCTGATCAGATCTTAAAGCGCAGATTATCTGATACCTCCCGAATCCGTGATATCGAAGGGTACCAGGATATTCAGGATCATCAGGATTTCAACCGTGCAGTGGCAGCATCGTATGCCATGCTGACCGGCTGCACCGTTCGATATATTAAGAACCCTGACTTCCTGCTTGAAAAGGCAGTAGAAGAGATGGTTCAGGTGCTCAGGTAAACGTCATGGCAGGATCGCAGTCAGCAACCATGAGTATGATGCCCCTGATTCTGGCTATGGGGCTTTTATTTATTGCCAGCATTGAGGCCGTCCGTAATGGACTTGGAACCTCACTCAACGTTGTCCTCGGGCCGCTTGTGGACACATTCCATATTCCTTTTTACATTGTGATCATCATTCTCTCCGCAATGACCGGTTTTTACTCGTCAATCATCCAGAAGTATACCATCGATTATAAAAAGATGAAACAGACGCAGAACCGGATGAAAGAGTTCCAAAAAGAATACCGGGAAGCAATGCTCTCAAAAGATGAGAAGCAGATAAAAAAACTCGAAGCCAAACGCTCCAGGATGATGCAGGAACAGATGGAGATGAGCCAGGCTCAGTTCAAACCTATGGGGTATATCATGGTTATCACCCTTCCGATATTCTTCTGGCTCATATTCCGCCTCAATCATTTTGATGCCATGATAAACATGCCCTTCTTTGGACTTGTTCATCTGACCGATCTCATCCTTGGTCCTGCCCCTGCATGGATCATATGGTACATGCTTTGTTCGATCACATTGTCACAGGTTATCAGAAAGGCACTTGATATTGGGGGTTTGTAATGCGCATTACGATCAGTGGTCTTCCTGGGAGCGGAACGACCTCACTCACGTATCATCTTGCCGAGATGCACCGGCTGGATGTCATCTCTGCAGGAGAAGTCTTCAGACAGATGGCACGGGAGCGGGGCCTGACTTTGGCTGAGTTTGGGTCATTCTGTGAGGAGGATCCCTCGGTAGATAAACTGATCGATGAGCGTCAACGGGAGATAGCCCTTTCAAATACTCATATTATTGCAGAAGGAAGATTGTCCGGCTGGATGATTCAGGAGGCAGACCTGAAGATCTGGCTGAAAGCCTCGCTTGAGTGCAGGGTCAGACGAATATTTGACCGGGATCAGTTTTCTGACCTCACAGCAGCCATGCAGGCAACAAAAGAGCGGGAGGCATGTGAAGCCCTCCGGTATCAGCAATATTATGATATTGATATCGGATCACTCAGTCCCTACCATCTGGTGCTGGATACTGAAATGTGGACCGTGGAACAACTGGCAATTATTGTCTCTTCTGCGATTCAGACTCTGCAAAAAAGTGAATAAAGTTCTTTTTTTCTTTTTCATCTTCTGTCAATAAGCCGTTTTGGTCTTCCTCTGATATGATGAAGCTCCAGTCCTCCCGGGCCTGTGATATGGACGAGTATCTGGAATATCCCGTCATCATAACTCCCGATAAGTTCTGGTTTGTATTTCAGGATTGTCCCGGTGATCACATCGGTGATATCATGAATGCTACATGCATCCTTGTCTTCAGCTTCAACCGATATCCGGAGCGTTATCTCATTCTCTTCTTCGCCATACACAAATGCTTCGTACTCTCCGGTGAGTGATGGCAGGTTTTCAGGCTGGAAAACAGCACGTTCGATGTCTATCCGGTTAATCGGAACTTCAAAGATCTGGATGGTCTCTGCTTCCCGCCAGGGATTCAGAATTCTCATATGAGTTCGTCCGCATGGGCACCTGCTTCTGCTGATAACTTTTGTGGTATCATCCGTATCATAATTGATGAGAAGCGATCCGCATCGCTCTCCGGGTTTTAGGAGCGTCGTTAGAACAATATGTCCCTCTTCACCATCTGGGAGAAAACGCTGGTGCCTGGGATCATGGATATCCAGATGGACAATATCCTCCGGAACATGGAGACCGGCAACAGCCTGGCACTCTCCGCACATGGTCCCTTCCGTGCTCCCATAACTGTTATAGACCTCACAGTCATAGAGTTCTTTGACGTAATTTCTGGATTCATCGGCAAAACTCTCCCCGCCGACGACAAGCCTTCGGATACTGGAATCTGCCGGATCCATTCCCTCCGCTTTCATCCGTCGCGCCAGTCGTAAAAATTTAAAGACGCTCCCTACAATTCCTGTCGGCTGATAGGACTGGATGAGCCGTATCGGGAACGTACACTTACCGGTGGGGATGATACTCATACCAACTTCACGGGCTGCAAGCGTCATGGTGTTTGCTCCCACATTCATCCCATAACTTGCACAGATGATCATCCGGTCTTCTGCTGTAAATCCCTGGGATACAAAGATGCGGGCATACTTTTCTGCATACCGTTTCCAGTCATCCCAGGAGAGGAAGAAACTCTTCGGAGTGCCACTTGTTCCGCTCGTTTCATGGATGGTATAGATGTCTTTCCAGTCAAGGCTTTTAAACATGAAATCGCTCGTGACCGGCGGCTGATTTTCCCGGATCACCTGTCCGCTTATAACCGGGAGTTCGAGGAGATCTTCATGACTTTTGATGTCATCAGGGCTGATATTGTGTTCCTGAAAGAATTTTTTATAAAAAGGGGAGTGTTCTGCAGCATAATGAACCGTATACTGTATCCGCTCGTCGATGAGTGCCTCTAAATCAGGATACTTCATCGTTTCTATATCAGGTCTAAGAAAATGAGATGGATGCATTTTTGAATCATAGGTCTAAGAATTGTTTATACATTTCCCCGGACTATACACGGAGTACCTGGTATGAGTGGAACAAACCAGAATTGGATGAATATGAGTATGGCTGGCCCCATCTTTCTTACTCTTCTGGTTTTCATGGTTCCAGGTGTGTATGCTGCGGATGATCTCTTTGGTATGGGCGGGACATCGGGTGTCGGTTATTATAAAGGAGATTATGTATCAGACACCATACCATCCTCACTTGAGGCCGGTTCATCATATCCGGTGGTAATCTCATTTCAGAATAACGGGATGGTCTCATGGGAATGGGGGGTTGAAAAATTCGGTCTCCTCTACCAGGGATTACAGTCATCCATCACCGTGGACCCGGTTTTCTCTCCTATTCCAGCTGGGATGAAAGTAGCAACACAGGAAGAGATCTCATTTCCCTTTGTTCTGACCCCTCCGGATAAACCTGGTGAATATGAGCTCAGTTTTTCAATGTCAACAAGAAAGGGTGAGGATAAATATACGCCTTTTCCGAATGGTTTTACCAAAAAGATCATTGTTATCCCAAAAGAGGGGGTCTCATCCGGGAATGTGGGTTCAATTATTATTCAATCTAACCCAACCGGAGCCATGGTCAGTATGGGCAGTGAAGAGAAAGGGAAAACTCCTCTCACGTTGCCTGATCTGAACCCTGCTCAGTATGAGATTACCGTCTCTCATCCAGATTATGGCCGAAAATGGGCGCAGGTACGGGTTGAACCAGGATCAGTCAGCAGAGTTACCGTTGATCTGACTACATCTGAAAAACCAGTGGTATCAACTGAGCAACTCCTGAAGTTTACCCCGCTTGGATGGCTCCTTGATAATATTTCTCTCATCATCATCAGCATCATCATTCTGTTTTTCGGATTTCAGGTCATCATGATGGATACGAAGAGAATTCCTGAGCACCATCCGGTAAGACGGTATACAAGGCCCCTCATTCTGCTCGCTCCATACGCTGATGGGAAGAGCAGATTCCAGAGGGGATTAAGTAAAGATGGGAGAGGAGAAAGTACCGGTGGTGGTGCGGATGCATCAGGTGGTGCTGATGGTGATCGCAGACGGGAACAAGGAAAAACTGCCGGTTCAGAATCAGGAACCCGGAAAAGTGTCCGTGATCGAAAAATCCGGCGTGATGGGGAGAGTTCTGAAAGAAAGCCCATAGAGACTGAAGAAGATGAATCATTGCCAGATGTCGAGGACCCTGACCAGGAAGGACGGGAGATTGAAGGGATATATGGGTTCCCCCACGCTCTTCGGGACCGGTATGAACCACTGGGTGTTGCCGGGGATGATACCTATGCCCGTGTCTATAAGGTGAGGAAAAAAGAAAGCGGTGATGTCCGGGCACTCAAGGTTGGACACTCAAAACAGCCTGGGAGTGAGATTCTTCAGAAAGAGTCAGCGGTCTGGCGATCCCTTCGTCATCCGAACATTGTGCATCTTTTCAAATCTGAATTTCTGGATGATATGTCCTATCTTGAAAATGAGTACCTTGACGGGGTATCATACAAGGGGATGGTTCATACATCCCTGAACGGTCTTCCAAAACCTATCCGGGAACAATATGCCGTATCCCTTGTCCGTGATATCGCAGAAGGGTTGAAATATGCCCATGATGTTGGTGTCAGGCATTATCATCTCCAGTCCGGAGATATTCTCCTGACCCCAAAACTTCGCGCAAAGGTCTCCGGTTTTGCCAGGGGAAGGAATGAACTCGGATTTTCTGTTAAGGATTCTGATGTCAGAGGGGCTACCGCGGCATTTATTACACCTGAGCAGAGGGATGAACAAAAGTATGGAAATCCCGGGCGAAGAACGGATATCTACCAGTTGGGAGTAATTTTTTATGAACTTCTGACCGGGTATCTCCCGTATAGTCCTGAAGCATTTCAAAAATCAGGGCATGAAGGAACGTTTGAGGATCATGCAGATGAACTGATTTTACCATCCGCTTTCAGGAAAAGTCTTGAGAAGTATGATCCTATCATTGTGCGGATGTTATCACGAAAAAAATCCGGTCGGTATTATCTGATGGATGAATTTATCAAAGATCTCGATAGCGTCAGAAAGGCCTAAACCGGTAGTATAAATAGGCTGTACGTATATCTGATTCTTTGAGCCTGGTACGAATGGTCCCTATCATACTATTCATTCTCCTTGTCATTTCAGTGATATTATCCCCGGTTTATGCACAAGAACAGTGGGTGATATCTCCCGGCTTTGGACCTTCGTACATATCAGATACCATCCCCGATACCTTACTCCCAGGTCATTCATATCCTGTTCTGGTTACATTCCGGAACACTGGTCTTGTCAGCTGGCAGGATGAAATGAGGCGGATTGGCCTCCTCTATGAAGGTGATATGACAAAAGTTACTGCTGTCCCCTCTTTTGTGGAGATCTCCCGTGATCTGAATATTACCCCCGGTAAACATGCAACTTTTGGATTTACCCTCCTCCCGGTGGGGACTCCGGGTTCTTATGATCTCTCCTTCTCGGTTGTCATGCGGTCAGCAACCGGTGACCAGAAGATAACCGAAGTGTTTGTAAAGCATGTGACTATTGTCCCAACCGACGGGATCTCATCACCGGTAAATGGGTCGATCTTTGTAGAAAGCCCGGTACTGGATCTGGATGTTTACCTTGATTCAGCATTTATGGGAAATGTCCCTGCGATAATTGCTGATGTGAAACCAGGTCAGTATATGATACGGGTAAAGAATGATACCTTTGAGCGAACGTTTTCGGTTGATGTGGAACGGGGAGTTATGACACGTCTTCTCGTGAGAGGTGATGAAAAAATCCCGGTTGTTACAAAGAAAAGGGCAGGGCCGGTATCTGACGGGACCCTTATCGGATATATTGAAGTGAATGTTCCATTGATAATTATAATTTCATTGATCCTTCTTGCGTGTATCGGTGTTGGTATGTATGGACTGAGAAAACGAAACCGAACCGAAAAGGATAGAAAGAAAAAAGAAGATAAGGAGGATGAAGAGGACCCTGAAAAAGAGCGGTCAAAAAAAGAAAAAGATCTACTGGATAAAATACATAGCAAAAAACCATTATTTGAAGGATTGTCATCATCATCTGATATCTCTCATGGCGTATATGGCAAAGTATCTGATCGATCTGGAACCGGTCATATTTCAAGAAAAAAATCCTCAAAAGGAATTGAAAAGAAAAATTCTACTAAAGATTCCTCAAAACCGAAACCCTCCTCAAAACCAACAAAACCAGATACTATAAAAGATGATGTGGATTTCCAGTTTCGGGATTTAACAACCCGGCCCGGTTCTGCAACAGCGAGCATTGGAGTATCAAATCATTCTTCTGTTCCGGTATCGGTAGAGGATCACACTATCAGTCCTGGTGGATTCGGGATAGTACCTGTTGAAATCAGTGAACCAACGAATGATGAACCTGATACAATTATTTCACTTCGTATTTTTGCAGAGGGTTCAGAGTTCTTTAAAAATATTATTATCCCATATAACCGGGGGATTGCGTTACTTGCACGGGGAGTGGTTGAAAAGGCATATGAGTATTTTAGAGCATTACTGGTGACACACCCGGACAATGTTGACGGATTATTTCAACAGGCTCAAATCCTTTTAAATTGGGGTCTGGAAGAAGAGGCACAGTCAGTTTTGCAAGAGATCCTGGTCTTGGATCCTGAACATGAAGCTGCCCTGAATGCTCTGAATCAAATTCAGGATAAAGCAGCACGAAAAAAGGACAAAGCTGGTTCAGATGCTGTAATTAAAATTTCCGGATATCCTGATGAATTATCTGACCGGTATACTCCTATCCGTGTTCTGGGAGATGATCCGTTTGCTACGGTAATCCTGGTCCGGAAAAATGACACCGGTGATTTACGTGCTCTTAAAATTCCCCGAACCATTGAAAAAATCGGCTCATCGTTATTCACTGAAATCTCTCTTCTCTATCAACTTCGTCATCCCTATGTGCTCCGGATGTATAAAGCAGAATTTTATCCGGTTGTTATGCTGGAACTTGAATTTGTCTCCGGAGGGTGGTATGAAGATAAACAATATATGAGGGTATCAGATTTACCAGTCCCGCTCCCCAATCATGTCTCTTCCCTGCTGATTGAAAAGATTGCAGAAGGGCTTGCATATCTTCACCGGCAAGGTGTCCGTCATTACCATCTCTCACCAAAATATATTCTTCTGGATGAGCCATTGAATCCTAAAATATCTGGTCTTATCCGTGAATCACTTCGAAGTGCGGGAGGAGGCGGGGTTGAGGAATTTTTTGTCTGTGCACCAGAACAGGTGGACCCTTCCTTTTTTGGCAAACCCGGAAAAAGAACGGATATATACCAATTGGGAGTAATATGGCTCTGGCTGATGACCGGCCGGATAATGGAAAAGGGAGAATCTGCGGATGAGATTATTTCAATGACAATGGATAATGTGACTTCTGATCCCTCTTTTGAATTGTATATTCCATTGTTAAAGAAACTTACAGCCCGTTTTAAAAAGGATCGGTATGCTTCAGTTGAGGCATTTTTAGATGATCTGAAGGGAATAATACCTGATTTTTATATAAAAGAAGGTATGGCACTATCCGGTGATGATGCATGAGTTCCCATTCGTTTTTTATTCTATTGTTCTTCATTTTTATATCTTTTTTAATTATTACCCCTGTCTGTTGTGTTGATCAGGGTTCAATATCTGGTATTACGTTTCAGGGCGGAGAGTATTCTTCAGACAGTATTCCTGATGTAATGTATCCAGGTCAGAATGGCCAATACATGGTTGAGTTTCGTAATACGGGTATGACTGCCTGGGAACATGATGTTGAAAAGATAGGTGTCGAATATTCTGGGGATTCAAACCTTATCACCGTTGATCCACCGTTACAACTGTTACCGAAAGGATCCCGGGTTCATACCGGGCAGAGTTACCAGTTCCCTTTTCTCATATCAGCGCATAATGTCGGTCAGGTAAAACTCGCCTTTGCTGTTGTTCGATTGTTACCAAGCGGGAAAACGAACAGGATTTCAGATCCAGTGTTCCTCTCAATGGAAATTACCACGGGATTGCCACATAATGATCAGAATTCCGGTAGTATACAGGTTACTGCAGGGCCACTTCATGTACCTGTTGAACTTGATGGTATGCCTGCAGGTCTGACCCCGTTAACTCTTCCTCATATTCCAGTGGGCATTCATCATGTTGTGGTTAAAGGAAAAGAAGGTGTGATGGAGAGCGATATCGAGGTAAAACCGAATTCCATCCATTCAATCACCTATAGTCCGGAAAAGTCAGGGGTTTTGATTGAAACAAAAGAATCACTCTTACTGGAAAACTCCAATCCCGTCCTGACTTTGATCTTATCTAATTTTTTCATCATCCTCGGGGTAATTATTACGCTGACGACGGTAGCGGTAATTTCGATTGTGGTTATTTCTGGTGAGATCAAAAGGATAAAATTCGTGGTTTCACATGTCCTTCCCTCCTCTGTTCAGAAGGAGAGTGGCCGGGATTTTGCAATCGAAACACGAAGAAGAATATCATCTGATGATGTGAGGTTTGACCCTGTTGCAGGACTATTTAAACAGGGAGATAAAAAATCACTCAAATTGAAAATTACAAACATGGGGACAAAACCAATTGTTGTTGATACGATTCGGATTGAACCCGGAGTATGCAGGATTGTTTTTCGGGAGATATTTGATGATGATCCCGGAGATTGTGAGGTATCCCAGGCGGTTTCGTATATTGATGGGAACGGAAAAGAAAAAAGCCGGGTAATTCACCTTCAGTATCGTATCATGCCCAGAGACCTCGATCTGTCATGGTTTTTTGAACGCTTCATTCAGAAAAAAGGGAATATCATTGCAATACTCAAGATAAAAAATAATAATCCCTTTCCTCTTGAAGCAGATTCAATCCTTCTTGCATCAGGAGAAGAGCGGGGTATCGAATTGGTAATGGACGTTCCTGATTCGGATGAACTATCGGTATACAAAAAATTACGTATCCTGACTGAAAATGAATATTCCTTCCCGCTGTCGGTGAAGATCCCTTACAATAAGGGGATATTTCTATTCTTCTCCAAAAAGTACTCAGAATCCCTGGAATGGTTTAACCAGCAGATCGATTTGGGGAATGATGATGGTACCCTCAAGCGGTATCGGGATCTGATTAAGAGGAAGATGGATTCTTCTTCAGAAGTTAATACCATGGATTCATCTGACATACGTGACCATGAGCCTGATGTAAAGAGAAAGGTGGATGCACAGGAAGGCAATGCCACTCAGGTATCTCTCTCTCCCTCTTTGACAGGATTTCCAGACTCTTTACTGCCCATCTACAAACCATCTGCATTGATCTCAACAGATAGGCTTGGTATTATGTACCGGGCTCTCCGGGCTGCTGATAATATAGAAGTTGCTGTCAGGGTTCTTGATTCCGGGGTAATCCCTGCCTCTCAGGTTGAATTACAGATACAGGCGTGGCGGTCACTTAAGCATATGAATATTATGCAGATCAAGTTCTGGGAACGTGATCCTGTTTATTTCCTGGAATTTGATCTTCCATCCGGTGCAATACAATCGAAAAAGAGGATCTATTCGCTGGCAGATCTGAAAGTGCCCATACCCGCGAGGGCTGCACTTCGTATTGTTCGGGGGCTTGCAGAAGGGATTGATTACATACATCGACAGGGTGTCCGACACTACCTTCTTGAGCCCTCTGTCATCTTTCTTGATGATGGATTACAACCGAAAATATCTGGGTTTGATACTTCTGCGTTGATTCAGTCTGGCATTCCTGATGATTGCTGGGTTATTGCCCCTGAGCAGAGGAATCCTGAAAAATTTGGCAATCCTGGTAAAAAGACGGATATCTATCAGGTAGGGGCGATCTTTTATTATCTTTTATCAGGACAGGTTCTCAATTGTTTTGAAAGCATAAGTTCACTTCCCTCACATTTTCGGTCAGATTATGGAGTGTATGATCCGATTATTAAAAAATCCGTGCATATTGATAAAAATGAACGGTATGGAGATATTCGGGAAATGATTCATGAAATTGATACTTTGTTACAAACATTTAAAAAATAATGATATATGATTCTTAATGGGAACGTTTCACCGGTCACTCTTTCGATTCTCTGTATTATTTTTCTCCTCGTATCCGGGGCTTCTGCATCACCCGCTGAAATTGAAAAATTACTTGCCGAAGGTGTTGATATGTATAACTCCGGTGATCGGGACACTGCTCTTCAGTTATTTGAATCGGTAGTTCTGACTGATCCTTCCTGGCCCTATGGATGGCTCTGGAAGGGTACAGTCCTGGCTGACATGGGGAGAGATATGGAGGCTGAAGATGCCTTTAAAACCGGGAGATGCCTTCTCAATCCTGATGCCTGTGATGACTCATCTTCTCCTCCTTTATCAGAAGTCCGTGAGTTGTTTGGTGCTGAGCGGATAAAATATCCGGTTGATGCCAATAACGGTGAAAGCATAGTCTCTCACCATCAGGGATCTGATCCCGGATACGTGGTCATTTCAGATCCTGTGCAATTGGAAAGAGAAGGGGATCGGTTCATGGAATCAGGAAAGTATGATGCAGCTCTTCAATCTTATCTCCTTGCAGAACAGATTGATCCCGGAAATCCTACTTATTCCAGAAAAACAGGTGATGCCTACCGGGCAAAAGGGGATTTTCATTCTGCGCTTGATGCCTGGAATCGTTCCCTTCAAAATGAAACAGATCCGGGAATGTCTGATGGTCTTCGAAAGAAGAGGTCTCGTGCATTCTCTACCCTGAATATGCCGGATAAAGCCATTCAGGAACTTGAAGGGCTGAAATTTTCCGGTAATGATCCTCTGGTGTACAGTTATATGGGCGAGTTATATTCCAAATTACAGGACTATAGACATGCAGAAGAATCGTTTCAAAATAGCCTCTCGTTCGATCCGAAAAATATTGACGCTTCCCTGGGTCTTGCTGAGGCACGGATGCGTCAGGGAAAGATGGCGAAAGCAAAAGAGACTCTTGATTCTATCCCAAAATCAGCTCTCACTCCGGATCAGACGAATCTTTTAGAGAGATTAAAGAGAGAGTATACATACTATC
The DNA here is from genome assembly GCF_000013445.1 of Methanospirillum hungatei JF-1. Classification (NCBI taxonomy): domain Archaea; kingdom Methanobacteriati; phylum Methanobacteriota; class Methanomicrobia; order Methanomicrobiales; family Methanospirillaceae; genus Methanospirillum; species Methanospirillum hungatei. The sequence continues at coordinate 2,491,387 of NC_007796.1, read as the reverse complement.
AACAGGATAAAACGTCGGATCTCTCTTTTCTATTCAGCCATCCGGAGTTATATATACTCACTGCTCTCGGTATCTTTGGTATTTTTTATTTCAGGGATAAAATTTTCAGATAACCTATCTGCAATTACACATCTTTTTCCCGGTCTCTGGTCTTGGTTGTTTCACCTCTATCATCGTTTTTGATTTCATACTTCCAAACAAGATCCCCTTGTTTCCATCACGTAATTTCTGCTCTCCACTGATAGTCAGGGCGTATGTTCCGGGCTGAATAAACGGGACCATAAAAGGTATGCGGTACTCCCTGCTCTCTCCATCCCCCGGAGCATCCAGATAGGTATTATTCTGAAGAAGGGTGGCCGGCCCAAGCGTTGCAGAGAGCAGAATCGAATTTTTCATATCAGTCTGGTTGTTTTTATTATAAACTGTTATGATCGGATGGATAGTAACTCCGGGATACACCGTTCTTTCTTCCGGTGGAATATTGATTGAAATGATTTGGAGATCGGGATCAGATACATTGGCAGGATGAGAAATGCCAACAGATGGTGACGAGAGGGAGATTAGGATGATAAGAACGGCGATGATTCCAAACATCAGCCTTGAAAGGCAGGAATGACTGATCATACCCATGATTTGGTACTCCATGAGTTTATATTCTGTTATCTGGATATAATATGCAGATTACTTAAAGTTCCATCCGTCTATGAAAATTCTTGATCTCTCATCAGAGCATCTGTCCGGTTCCCCGAAGGATGCTGCTTCACTTTTGTGTGATGAGGAACCGGTTGCGATATTCATCAATGGCAGGCATATCTCAACAGTTCTTCTTGGTTCCGGAAACATCCGTGAATATGTGACCGGTTATCTCTTTACTGAGCAGTATATCAAAACCGCCGATGAAATTGAGTCAATACGGGTTGAAAAAAACCGTGCCAGTGTTCTCACGACAAATATATTCTCAAGCCCCGGCCCGAAAAAAACAATTCTATCCGGATGCGGCGGTGCTGTCTCGTATATCGATCCTGGTAAACTTCCTGTTCTGACTGGGACCTTTACCATCCCTGCTTCAACCATTGCACCCACAATCGCTCATTTCATGGCCAATGAGGAGAGACAACCGGGCCTGGTTGTATCAGCTCTATACCGGCCTCCTCAATGCCTCATGTTCCGGCAGGATATCGGCGATGATCAGGTGACAGACCGGATGATTGGCGCAGGACTCATCGGAAAAATTGATTTCTCATCAACCTATTGTCTCTGTTCACATACCGTAACTTCTGAAACCGTCCGAAAATGCCTGATGGCCGGGATCCCGGTTCTCCTCACGACCGGACATTGCACACGTCTTGCGGCTCAAATAGGTCAGAAAAACGGGCTATGTATTGGTATCATACAGGATACCCGATTATTGATACTATCACGACCTGAGCGGATTACCTGGTGAAGAACCGGCGATAATCTCTTTCAGAGTAGCAAGGAAGAGATCGATCTCCTCTCTGGTATTGTAATGTGCAATACTGACCCGAACCGTTCCATCTGGCAGATTCAGGGCATTCATCAGCGGCTGGCAGCAGTGATGTCCTGACCTGACCAGAATATCATGCTCATCCAGTCGTTGAGCTATCTCATGGGGATGCATCTCTTCAACGGTGAATGAAACAACCCCTATTCTGGTTTCGGGGTTTCCTGATGCATATACCCGGACTCTCTCGATGGTATGGAGGCCTTCAATCAGGCGGCTGGTAAGATCTTCTTCATGGGAATGGATCGTGTCCATCCCGATTTTCCTGAGGTAATCAACTGCAACGCCTAATCCGATGCCTCCGGCGATGTTGGGTGTACCCGCTTCGTATTGCTCATAACCCTGTATCAGTACAACATCGTCACCGGTAACCGATTCAACGGTTCCACCCCCCTGCATCAGGGGAGTCAGTAGGGGTTCTTTCATCCAGAGAACACCAGTCCCGGTCGGCCCGCCTAGTTTATGCCCGGAAAAGCAGTAGAAATCACATCCGATTGACGATACATTCACCGGCATATGGGGGGCTGCCTGAGCTCCGTCGATGAGAAGAAGCACTCCTTTTTCCCTGCACAAGGCAGCTATCTCATGCACCGGGGTAATGATGCCGAGAACATTTGATGCCTGGGTAATTGCCACAAGTCTGACCGGTTTTTCCAGCATCTTCCGGAATGCATCCATGTCCAGGGAATAATCCGGACGTATGCCGACGATATCAAGGGTGACACCCTGCTTCTCAAGTGATCTCCAGGGCAGGAGGTTTGAGTGATGTTCAAGGATGGTCGTGACAACCCGGTTACCAGGAGTCCAGCTGAGGCCATGAGCGACCATGTTTATCGCTTCGGTGGTATTTTTTGTAAAGACCGTAATGCCGCCCTGTGCCCCGATGAATTCGGCTACCTTTTCATGGGCATGCCAGTACCGCTGGGTCGCTATCCGGGTAAACCGATGAACCCCTCTTCCGACATTTGACCTGTACCGGTGCTCAAATTCAACCATGGCCTCAACAACCGGTTCAGGCGAACAACTGGTCGCAGCATTATCCAGGTATACGACATCTCCAAGGATGGGATAATCATGCCTGATTGCACGGATTAGATCATCCAACTCCAGTCCTACTTCTGCTCTCTTCTGCTCTATAGGAGAGCCGTTCTGGCTTTGCTGCTTCTTCTTTCTCTCCTTCGTTGGTGCCAGGGTGAAATCATTATTGACATGGACTCCCATGTTCCTGCATAACTCACGCATCTTAGGAGGGAGTGCCCGCCATCGCCACAGACCCCAGTCAGTATAGGCGTCCGGCATCTGTTTCTTGTCAGCCCACCTCTGAAGAAATGCATCCCACCGCTCGGTGAAATCCGGATGTGTCTTTCGGATAGAGTCATATTCACTTTCAAGCATGGCAGGACAGAGATAACACCCGATTCGCTCAATCCCTCGTTCATACAGGGGGTTTAATGGGATCTTCCGCCACCAGAGATAGAGGAATACTTCAAAGGCCCTCCAGCTCCGGATGGGGGATATATTCAGCTGCAGGGGATTTGCCGGATTCTGACTGGTCTCATCAAGACCGGCCCGGTTCCATGACTCATACCAGCGGTTTCCCTGAATGGTGACACAGGGGCCGGTGTCTGCAAGATATATCTTTAGTGGGTGTAATTTGAGAAGTTTACAACACCACCGGTTGTCCTTGCCAGGGGGTCCTGCTTTCTCCACCGCCTGCCAGAAGTCACCACCCTTCCTGATGATCTCAACCCCCTGCTCCTCGATGAATCGGATGGTTTCGGGGAACTCAAGTCCGGTATCGATAAAAAATGCCTTCTCCACTCCGGCTTTTCGTGCCAGGTGAAGAACTGCCGTGCTGTCCTTTCCACCGGAAAACGATACATTGACCGTGGGCCGGTCTTTCATGTGACTTTTAATGGTCCTGACCGCGTTCCGCTCCAGGTTCTTCAGATGATACGTATTGTGAGTAATGACCGCTTCCCAGTCAGGGTCCGGATAGGTGGAGGGGGTAATCGGGAGGAGTTCTTTTACTTTGATATATCCCTCTTTCACAATGGCTGTCCCGTACTTCCCATTTGCCGTGACAATGACTGATCCATCCGGGACCGGTTCTTTCAGGGGGAATCGTTTTCCGCCGATTCTCCCTTTTTCAGCCTTCAGATCGATATGAGCAGTCAGGTCAATGATTCCTTTTGTTATGTGGGGGACCAGAAATGGCAGAGCTTCAGGGGTGATATCAAGTGAATAGGTTTTTGTCACCGGATCAAACGTAAACCAGCCAAACCGCTGCCCATTGATGATAACAAGTTCTGCACGATCATATCCCCCGGTCTTATTTAACAGAATTACTTTCGGGACAGGAATGTCGCCGTATTGGGATGTTAATAAGTGGATGATGTGATCCCGATCAGCCGAGAGAGCAGGCCGGAGATCATAGGGCTGAAGGAGAGGGATGGTTTTTGCTTCATTGCCGCAGCTGCAGGTTCGTCCGATCAGGGGAACATTGCAGTGTTCACACCAGTACAGTGTTTTTTTCACAGCCGGCTCGTGCATTTCATTGAATAATAGGGGGTGAGAAGATAAGATACCTGTCAGTGATAAACGAGCCTGGCACAAAAGATATTAGTGTACTCTCGATTATGATAATGTAATGTACACTTTTTTCGATAGGAAAACAGAACTGGCTGAGCTCAACGATCGTTTCATCGGTCCACGTTCTGAGTTTTTTATCATCTATGGGAGGAGAAGAGTCGGAAAAAGTGAACTTATCAATGAATTTATCCGTCAGAATACGGGACTGCGCATTCAGATTCGTGAGGGTTCACGAAAATATCAGTTAGAACAATTCGCAGAGGCGTTTTGCGAATTTTTTGAGGATCCATTTATTGGAAAAAATGGTTTCATATCCTGGGATTCAGTCTTTGAATATCTTGCATCCCGCTCGACAAATCGGTTCATTCTGGCAATAGATGAATTTCCCTATCTGGTAAAAGAAGATAGATCAATCCTCTCGATACTCCAGTATCATTGGGACAATAGACTGCGAAAAACCCGTATTTTCCTGATTTTATCCGGTTCATCGATTGGAATGATGGAAGATGAGGTTCTTTCATATCGGAGTCCCTTATTTGGAAGAAGAACCGGACAACTTTTACTCAGGTCATTCCGGTTTCATGAAGTACTACCAATATTTCAGGATTTCAGAAAAGCGGTTGAGTATTATGCGGTGTATGGAGGTACTCCTGCCTACATACTGAGTGTGGATACCAGTGAAACCATTGAGGATTCTATCGAGAAAAATCTGCTCAATCCACTTTCATATCTGTTCAGAGAGGTTGAATTTCTTCTCCGGATGGAACTTGTGGAACCACGATATTATTTTTCAATCCTGCTCTCCATCTCACGGGGAAATAATACTCAACATCTGATTACCAATGATACCGGTATACAGAAAGGTACGGTCAACCGGTATCTTGCAACACTTATTGATCTGGACATCATATGGAAAGAAGTCCCTGCATTTGAGGATGAAAGGAGTAGGAGAGGTCGTTATTTCTTCAGGGACAATTTGTTTTCGTTCTGGTTCAGATTTATATTTCCTAACCTGGAACGTGCTGAAAGTGGATCTGCAGAACAGATTTTGACAGAGAGTATTACTCCCTATCTTGCACAGTACACAGGTTCGTTATTTGAACGAATGGTTATTGACCTGTTGTTTTATCTGAATGGTGCAGGAAAACTTCCTTTTCACTGTGTATTTTCTTCAGTGAAAAGATGGTGGCATAAAGGAGAAGAGATTGATATTGTTGGTATTTCTGAAACAGATTCATCCGTTCTGTTTTGTGAGGTAAAATGGCAGGATAATGTTAATGGAAAAAAGGTGGCTTTTGACCTGAAGCATAAAGCCGGTCTTATAACATGGAAAGAAAAGAAGCGGAATGAGATGTTTATGATCATTGCCAGGTCTTTCTCATCTGTCGGTGATGAGAAAAACGTATTATTCATGGATCTTGATATGCTTGAAAAACTCGTTTATTCATGAAGCACTCTCCATATGTCTTGATACCAGATATCACCGGGAAGACGAAATATCCCCTGATGGAGTATGCATTTCCCATCTGCCGGATTACAAAATAATTTATCGTACAATGCAGACTTATCCAGAAATACTGGATTTTTTTATGACACTTTTTGGATCAATACTTACCGACATCCGGGAAAAAACGCCCCTTGTCCACCATATGACAAACTATGTCACGGTGAATGACTGTGCCAATATCACCCTCTGCATAGGCGCTTCACCGGTCATGGCCCATGCAGAAGAAGAGGTTGGGGAGATGGTTGCACTTGCAGGAGCCCTCGTTCTGAATATCGGCACCCTTGATACCCTCCAGATTGACCGGATGTTTATCGCAGCAAAAGCCGCAGAAAAGTATGGTATTCCTATCATTCTCGATCCGGTCGGTGCTGGAGCAACCAGTTTACGGACGAAAACCGCCCAGAGAATGATCCAGGAGTTGTCCATCTCGGTTCTTAAGGGCAATGCCGGAGAGATTGGGACCCTTGCCGGAAAACAGGCACAGGTTCGTGGAGTAGATTCCGGAGGAGTGAACGGTGATCCAACTGAAATCACCTGTGGTCTTGCAGAGCGACTTTCATGCACCGTCGTTATGAGTGGTCCCATTGACATCATCAGCGATGGTTCCCGGACTCTTCTCTGTGAGAACGGACACCCATATATGGGACGAATCTCCGGGACAGGATGCATGGCTGCATCGGTTATCGGTTCCTGTGCGGCAGTCACACAGGACTATCTCTCTGCATCCGCTACAGGGGTTTCTGCGTTTGGGATTGCCGGGGAGCGGGCTGCTGTGGATGCTGCAGGCCCAGGTTCTTTTAAATGCCGTCTCTTTGACAGCATGGCATCAGTCAGGTCGGACGATGTTGACCGGTATGGCCGGATTCGGTCAGTGTAAAAACAAAAGGATCTGGTTACACAACCTTCATGGGTGATGGGGGAATATCTTCATTCCTCAATGAAGGTCCCTGGCATCTCCCTCAGTACCCTTATTATCGCTGTATGCTGTGGGTTTTTAACCCCATTTGATCTATCTGCAGTAAATATTGCCCTTCCGACGATTGCCGGTGAGTTCTCTCTTGATGCGATTGAATTAAGCTGGGTCAGCAGTGCCTATCTTCTGGCATCAGCGGCCTTCCTTGTTCCGTTTGGGAGAATTGGTGATATCTTTGGGAGAAAGAAGATCCTGACCGGTGGGGTAATCCTCTTTACCCTTTCCTCCATGGGGATGATCTTCTCAGCTTCGTCTCTTATGCTCATCAGCTTCCGCCTGATTCAGGGTGTTGGGGCTTCGATGATCTTTGGAACCGCCGTGGCTATTCTGACATCTGTGACCGAACCCACACGACGGGGCCAGGCTCTTGGGATCTACACCACATCAGTGTACATCGGTCTTTCTGCAGGCCCCTTTATCGGAGGCTTTCTGACCGATGAATTCGGATGGAAGAGTATCTTCCTCATTAATGTGCCGATAGGCATCCTTATCATTGCCCTTATCCTCTTCTATCTAAAAGGAGAGTGGGCTGATGCAGCTGGTGAGCGGTTTGATTTGAAAGGGGCTCTCATCTATGGTAGCAGCCTTACTGCGGTGATGATCGGTTTTTCCGAGATCCCCCAGGTCGCTGGATTTTTTGCTCTTGGATTGGGAATCATCCTGCTCGCACTCTTTATCTGGCTTGAGCACCGGGAACGGTATCCGCTGATTCGTGTGTCCATGTTCAGAACAAACCGGGTGTTTGCCTGCTCAAATGTTGCTGCTCTGATAAATTACGGCTCAACTTTCGCGATAACGTTCTTTCTCAGCTTATATTTACAATACATCAGGGGTTTCGACCCGCAGGAGGCCGGGTTTATTCTTGTCACCCAGCCGGTAGTGCAGGCAATCTTCTCATCATATGCCGGTAGTCTTTCAGATAGGATTGAACCTGCGAAAATATCATCTCTGGGCATGGGGATCATTGCTGTGGGACTCGTCTCCTTAAGTTTTCTCTCTCCAGATACTTCCACGATTTGGCTTATGGTAATCCTGGCGGTTCTCGGGTTTGGTTTTGCTCTCTTCTCATCTCCAAATACCAATGCAATCATGAGTTCGGTGGAAAAGCGATATTATGGCATCGCATCCGGGACGTTGGGAACGATGCGGCTGCTCGGGCAGATGCTCTCGATGGGAATAGCGATGATGATAATCGCCGTAGTGGTGGGGAAAGTAGACATTACTCCGGATATGACAGATGAGCTCATGATTGCGATGAATATCGGATTTATGGTCTTTTCTGTGATGTGTTTTATCGGGATATACTTCTCGATGGTCAGGGGAAATGTCCGATCTGATTAATTTTTGTTTTACTGATATGAAATCCTCGATTATGATTGTTGATTTATTTTAAAATCGTCTGGTGTAATCGATTATTTTATCATAAATCATCGATTATATCTAACAAATGGATCGAAGAATCCAGGCAGTCCTCGATAGACAGAATCCCTGGTGGTTTGGACGTACCTATAACACGGGACAGAACCGGCTCGGTTCATATCCTGAATTAATCCGGTATCTTGATGCAAGAGAAATTTTGTTTATTCAGGGAGTCAGAAGGAGCGGAAAATCCACCATGATGTTCCAGATGGTGGAGCACCTCATACATCAGGGAACTGATCCTGATTCAATACTTTATATAAATCTCGATGAACCACTCTTCACCGGATGGATGCATGATCCAGGTTTTCTCAATGAACTCATTGAAGAATACCTTGAAAAAATAAATAAACCCCATTATTTTATCTTTATTGATGAAATACAGAATTATGAAGAATGGGTAGGGTCAATAAAGGTTTCATATGATACAAAACCTCAAATTAAATGGACTCTCACCAGTTCCACCTCCTCTCTTTTGAAGAGAAATCTGGCAACGAAGATATCTGGCCGGTATCTTTCAATTACTGTATATCCACTTTCTTTTGAAGAGTATCTCTCATTTCTGGGAGAAACAAGGGTAAGTATTACCAGGAAGAACCAACTTTTTGAACATTATCTGAAGTATGGGGGATTTCCCCGGATCACCGTGGAATCAGATATCTCTCTTCGACATGATCTGCTCACATCGTATTACGAAACTATCTATCTCAAGGACATTATGATGGCACATAACATCAGGAGTCCTGCATATCTTGTGGATCTCCTCTATTTTCTCATCTCCAACACTGGAAATCTGCTTTCATATACACGGCTTGGTGAACAGATTGGAATCTCAACGGATACGGTACGTGAGTATATTGAATGTGCCTATGATGCATATCTCCTCTATCCGGTTCTGAAATATGATCCTTCAGTAAAGAAGCAACTTTACAATATGAAAAAACTCTATTGTATTGATACGGGTCTGATAAATGCAGTATCATTTAAATTTTCAGAGAATGCCGGAAAAATTCTGGAAAATTACGTATTTACTACACTTATCCGCAAGAAAGAGTCTTCTGTTTTTTATCACCGGGTACGATATGAATGTGATTTTTTAATCCAGGAGAATCATCGGATTGTTAGCGCCATTCAGGTATGTACATCTTTGGAAAATTCTGAAGTACGAAATCGTGAAATTCGTGGATTAATCGAGGCCATGGATTCACACCCCGGAGTTCCCGGATATATTCTCACTATGAATGATTCAGAACAGTTAGAGGTGGATGATAAGATCATCCAGGTAATGCCTGCGTTCGAATATGCAGAAATGCTAAAAAAATGATATCGGGTTACTCCTCACAGGCCAGGTCATCATGACTGTGGGTATGCCCACCTTTTTCTTCCCAGGGTTCCAATCCGTTCTTTATCCGGTAATCGTTGATGGCTTTGTGAATACCTTCTTCTGCAAGAACTGAACAATGCATCTTGATCGGAGGAAGTCCCTCAAGTGCCTCGGCAACTGCTTTATTAGATACTTCCCAGGCTTCTTCAAGGGTTTTCCCCTTGATTAGTTCGGTTGCCATACTGCTTGATGCAACTGCTGCTCCACACCCAAAGGTCTGGAATTTTACATCGGTGATGATATTATCCTTCACCGTGAGAAAAATTCGCATAATATCCCCACAAGTGGGATTTCCTACTTCTCCGACACCGTCTGCGTCTGGTATCTCCCCCTGGTTGCGGGGGTTCATGAAATGGTCCATTACTTTTTCGCTATACATTGCATGACCTCTTTTTCAGGTAATCAGCATAGAGTGGTGACATCGCTCTCAAACGTTCGACCGCTTTTTTAATTTCATCACATGCGTAGCTCACGTCCTCTTCTGTATTTTGCACTCCAAGGGTGAGCCGCAGGGACCCATGGGCAACCTCTGCCGGGAGACCTATCGCGAGTAATACATGTGAGGGCTCAAGTGATCCTGAGGAACAGGCACTACCGGTCGATGCAGCGATACCGGCATGGTCAAGGAGTAGCAATAATGATTCACCCTCGATAAACTCAAAGCTGACGTTCAAGTTCCCTGGGAGTCGCATGGTCCGGTGCCCGTTCAGACGGGTATTTGGAATCTCATGGAGAATCCGATCGAGTAACGTATCGCGAAGGGCTCGTATCCGTGATGTTTTTACATCCAGATCCATAACTGCTTTCTGGATTGCAACGCCAAGACCTACAATCCCGGGAACATTTTCTGTACCTGCCCGTTTCCTGTGTTCCTGTCCGCCTCCATGAAGGTAATTATCGATACGGACTCCTTTCCTGATATAGAGCGCTCCTATTCCTTTTGGCCCGTAAAACTTGTGAGCAGAGAGTGATAACAGATCAATGTTCATCGCTGCAACATCAACAGGGAGATTGCCAATCACCTGGACTGCATCGGTATGGAAAAGAATGCCCCGTTCTCTGCAGAACGCTCCGATCTCCGGAATGGGCTGAATGGTGCCGATCTCATTATTGGCAAACATCACCGAGACCAGAATGGTCTTATCAGTGATCGCTGCCCTGAGATCCTCTATACGGACCTGTCCGAACTCGTCAACCGGAAGATAGGTGACCTGAAAGCCATGTTTCTCGAGATATTGGCAGGTATGCAGGATTGCATGGTGCTCAATAGCAGAAGTGATGATATGGTTTCCTTTCTTTTGAAGGGCAAATGCAGTACCTTTTAGTGCCCAGTTATCTGATTCGGTCCCTCCGGAGGTAAAGTATATCTCTTCAGATTTCGCTCCGATGGCGTTTGCAACCTTTTTTCGTGCATCCTCGATCGCGGCTTTGGATTCTCGTGCAAGACGGTACAGGGAAGAGGGATTTCCATAATTGATCGAGAACCAAGGGAGCATGGCCTCTACAACTGCTGAATCAGTGGCAGTAGTGGCACTGTGATCCATGTAAATGCTCTTTTGACTGGCCATGGTATCGTGAATATATGTATGTACTGATAGTAGATGAGGTGTATCTGCAATGATACTGCTTATTTTTCTTTCGTCATAGGATTTTGAAGGTGAGTATCCTTGCCGAGAACCATACACACCTGGCAGATGGTTCCCGAACCCGGCCACCCACAGATTGAACAGGTCTTATATGCTTCCTGTTGGTAGATTTCTCCTAATCTTTCCCTGATCTCTTCTTCACACCGGGCAGCATTTCTCATTGCTCCTGGATGTTTTTGTTCATACTGGTACAGGAGTGTTCTGACCTCTCCCCGAAGTGAAGATACTGCATATGGGCACTCCGACAGATCTTTAAATAATCCGCTCAGGAGAGCGTAGAGAGTTACTTCTTTCTCGCTCACCCTGGCAAATGGTTTGATTCGTTGTGCGTACCACGAGGAGGGTTCATATCCGGTAAAGATCTTTCTCACATCTCCTGAAATGGCATTCATCACGGTGGTCTGGGCATGGTCATCCTGGTTATGTCCGGTCGCAATCATAGTGATCTTATGTTTTTGCGCCAGAACTTCAAGTGCCCGACGGCGAAGGATTCCACAGATGGTGCAGGCATTTCGCTCTGATCCTGATACCAAATGATCCAGAGAGTGTCCATACAGGTCCTGAAACCTGATGATCTCATGGGGTATCCTAAGTGTCAGACATGTTTCTGTGGCTGCCCGGATTGTATCCTGACGATATCCCTCTATTCCTTCATCAACGGTTAGTGCGATGATACTACTGGGGAATTCACTCCTGATTTCACTCAACACTTTGAGTAAGGCGGTACTGTCTTTCCCTCCTGAAAAGGCAACCCCGAGTGTCTTTGGGAGTCTTTTCGTTATCAAGTACCTTCGCACTTCATTCTCTACAGATTCTTTCAGGTGGTCACTGCAGAGATGAATTTCCCGCTCCCGGTCAAGGTAGACTGCGGGCTTTTCGCACTTTTCGCAGTGTATCTTTTTATCCGCCATGGGAGATCCGAATGACTCTTATGACATCCTCCTCATCGGGGATGGCATCTTCCGGGATGATCTCGTCCTCCCGTGAAATCAATGTCGTCAGCGGATCAATGCCCTGGCTATTTAGTATCGTCTCGATTGTTCTTCCCTCGACCTTTACCTCAATCACTGATTGATCCGGGAGCATAAGTTTCATTCATGAATTAGTTTTGGTGTTATGTATGATAGGTTTGATGATGCCGGCAAAATTATTGATCCAGAATTTCATTGGCTTATGTATATCATCATACAGTATATTTTGTGAAAACCCGTTCGTTTATAAAAATTTTTCTGATGTTTTCACGAAAAAAAAAAATCAAAAGTTTGCCTGTTCCTCCATGAATAAATAATCTGAAAAGCAACAGTAGTATTCATCAGATGGAACGTACGGATGGTATTATCTCATTTACGTGAAGACATTCAAGCGATTATATCAAAAGATCCGGCTGCCAAAAGTGTTGTTGAGATTCTCCTCTGTTATCCGGGACTCCATGCATTATTGCTCCACCGTATCGCTCATAAGGCCTGGATTCATGACTGGTTTCTGACCGGGCGGTTCCTGTCACATATTGCCCGCTTTTTTACCGGGATTGAGATTCACCCTGGTGCCATTATTGGCAGACGGGTGGTAATAGATCATGGGATGGGTGTGGTGATTGGGGAAACGGCTGAAGTTGGTGATGATGTTCTTATTTACATGGGGGTAGTTCTTGGTGGAACTGCACTGAAAAATGTAAAACGTCACCCCACAATAGGCAAAGGGGTGGTTATCGGTTCTGGTGCCTCCGTTCTAGGGCCGATTTATGTGGGAGAATATGCAAAGATTGGTGCGGGTGCAGTCGTTGTCCGGGATGTACCTCCAGGTGCTACTGTAGTCGGGGTTCCTGGGCGTATTGCCGGTCTCGAGAAGTACACGACTCAGGACAACATTCGCGATTCTGCTATGCCTGATCCGACCCTCCGGGTTATCAGCAGATTGCTTGAGCGGCAGCAGGCACTTGAGGGCCGCATATTCAGGCTGGAGCGGGAGAATGCGTTGTTGAAAGGCGGAGCAGAACTGAAAATCTCCGGAGATAGGGATTCTGAAGTTCTGAATGCATTAAGGCAGGTAATTGATCCTGAAATCGGGCATAATATCGTGGATGTTGATCTGATCAGATCAATTACGATAACAGACACACTGGTTAAGATAGAAATGGAAATTAACTGCGATGCATGTCCACTTCAGGACTATCTCATAGACCAGGCTTCAGCACGGGTACGCCTCATTCCCTGGGTTTCTGATGTTGAGATAACCATTATTCATGATCCCTGGGACTGGAAGATCTCTCAAGAAAATGCGGAATTCAGTTCGGTATTTGAAAAAAAATTGTAAAAATGGATATAATTGCTTTCCTTATACCGAACTATATTCTGACATAGATCCATATACCGTCATTATGGGTGGATCATCTTCCTGACTGCTCCTCCTTTCCTGATTCACTGATATGTCCCTCATATTCCGAATAAAGGGTGGAAAGAAATTCTTTTACCTCTTTTTCTGACAACCTTGTTGATATGATGATATCCGGATCATGAACCATTCCTTGGATGGATAATGACGAGGATGAATCGACCCTGAAAAAGGTTGACGGACCGATTGTATATATGGTAGCTTTTTTGGTATCAACCAGAAACTGAATAAAATCCGAATCGGGTTTCTGATCTACATGAAATATATATCTGAAAATTCCCTGGGTGCATGTTGCCGTTATTGCCCGGTATGTTATACTGACTGGCATAGTGCGTTTATTGCATCAGCGATCTGAGTACACTCCTCAAAGGTGTTCATGTATGACAAACTGATACGCACCGCCCCTTTTCCCTCTGTAAGGCGGGAGTGAATCCACGGTGCACAGTGCAGGCCACTTCTTGAGATGATCCGGTATGCTTTTGCAAGGATGTACCCGATATCATCAGGATCGAGCCCGGGAATCTGAAACGAAACAAGGGGGGTCTGCGGGTTTTCATGGAGTAAGGATACTCCTTTGATCTCCTGCAGCTGCTGAATCAGGTCAGAGATCATTCCCATAGACTTCTTTTGTATGGTGTCTATCCCGATGTCATGAACAAATGTAATCCCCGCTGCGAGTCCTGCTATGCCGGGGAAGTTTGGTGTTCCGGCTTCAAATCGTTCAGGCATTGATTCCGGCTGAACTGGTGAGGAAGAATCTGTGCCGGTCCCTCCCTGTCGTACCGGGGAAATCTTGTCTGGACGTTTGAGAAAGAACCCCCCGGTTCCTGGAACTCCAAAAAGATACTTATGGCCGGTAAAGACAAATGCATCACACACTGTCCTTGAGAGATCGACCGGGATCTGCCCGGCACTCTGCGCTCCGTCAATTATGGAAAAAGTGTCTGCTTCATCCATGATGCGGGAGATTTCTTTGATATTCTGGACCGTTCCGATTACATTTCCTGCATGAGAGATGATCCCAAGTTTTGTATCATCCCGTATAGCCCCGCTCACGTCGTCAGGATCGATTACCCCTTCTGCATTCGGAGGAATGACCGTCACCGAGATCCTGCCCGTCTTTTGCAATTCATACAAAGGGCGGATTACCGAATTATGCTCAAATGACGTGGTAATGACATGAAATGCTTCTTTCTCCTGTGCAGCAAATCCGTGAATAAGGAGATTGAGTGAATCGGTGGCATTTGCGGTAAATACATATGCATCAGGATCGCTGGTATTGAAAAAGTTGGCAAGTTTTCTTCGTGTTTCGAACAGGTAGTCGGGTACATCCTGTAAGGTGGTTCTTCCCTGTTCAAGATAGGGTCCGGCTGCTGCCTGTGATACCGCGACTAATACTGATGGTGGTTTTGGCCAGGTAGTTGCAGCATTATTCGCATAAATTATTGAATTCTGAATGGTATCAGGATTATTCTTTTTCTCCATGTATCCATGCGACCTTGTCGTTGAAGACGTCTGCTTTCCAGATTGGCACCCGGGTTTTTAATTCATCAATGATATATCGTGCCGCTAAAAATGCTTCATTCCGGTGGCCTGCTGCGACAGCTATCAGGACAATTACCTCGCCTATGTGCATCCGTCCATACCGGTGAGTCACCTGTGCACGAATAGGGCCCCACCTTGAATCAGCCTCTTTCACAATGATTCCAAGTTCTTTTTCAGCCTCATCAATATCCGTTTCAAACAGGAGATGATCCATTCCATCAGCCCGGACTGTTCCGGCAAAGAGGACCAAAGCTCCTGTCTCTGGGGAGATAAGATCAAACAGGTGTGAGGTGTCTATTGGTTCTTTCTGGATGAATATCATTTAGCCTCCGGAAACAGGTGGGTAGATTATGAGTTCATCCCCATCCTGAAGGTCTGTAGAATCAGTCTCTTCGTTCAGGATTCGGTCTTTGTTTTTGAGTATAATTACATACCTTCTTACTGTTCCGTTCTCATCAAAGAGCAGGGATTGTTTCTTTTCATCCTCCCCGGTAAGGAGTTCGAGAAATCCCTGGACTGTTGTTCCTGGTATAACTTCAATGTCGCCTTCTTTTCCAAAGAATTCAACAAATCGTGCATATGTCTGATAACGAATTTTCATATCTTCTCCTTTCTAAGTAAATTCTGCCAGCATATTACCTGACATGTCTCTCTCATGCCCTGATCGGGGTAGATGTACTGAAAAATTTCCTTTATAGGGTTCCTTCAGATTTTGGGGTTTTTATGGAAAGGGATCAGAAATTCTCCTTAATTTTTTCATGATACCGATAATTTCCAGATTCATGTGTAAATTTGTAACGGTTACAGGAGGGTTCGTTCATGAACGGCATAACTTTTCTCTTCAGGATCTCCATGAATGAAATTTCTTTCACTGGCAGTCCGTAATATGCAATAGGTAGGTGGTATGATGCTCGAATATTCTTTGGTTCAGGCAGGTATTGCCTATTTTGTGTACAAAATCCATCAATAAAAATACATTGAGTCATTTACTACAAATATTCTTAACACAATTAGGAAAATATGGTTTGCCTATTGATGACTTTTTAAATAATCGTTCTGCGAATATGGGACTACAGGAGTGTTCTGATGACACATACGTTTTGCATGAAAATGTTTTTTATTCTGTCAGTTTTTGGTCTTATTCTGACCTCTCTGACTGTTTCAGTGTTTGCTGAATCACAAGAAAAAAGTACCGTCTCCATTGGATACCAGCCGAGCACTCATCAGCTGGCTTTCATGACTGCGTACCAGAAAGGCTGGTACAATGAAACTCTCTCTCCAATCGGGGTATCAGATATCAAAGTTTTTAATTTCCCGACTGGTGCACCTGAAATGCAGGCAATGCTTGCCGGAGATCTTGACTTTGCATATGTCGGTTCTGCTCCTTTTGTGACCGCAGTATCGAATGGACTTGATGCGAAGATCATCGCATCTGCAAATACCCAGGGCTCAGATCTGGTTATGAAAAAGGATCTACCCTATGAAAAGCCGGAGGATCTGAAAGGCAAAAAGATAGCGACATTCCCTGCAGGTACTATCCAGGATACGATTCTTCGGGAATGGCTGCAGGCCAACAATATTGATCCTGTCAAAGATGTTGACATAAAAGCAATGGGACCAGGGGATGCGACGACTGCAATTCTTGCTGGACAGGTTGACGCGGTATTTCTTCCCCATCCGGCACCGGTGACCATTGAAAAAGAGAATGTAGGCAGGATAATTGTCCATTCTGGTGAAATGGAGAAAGGGCATTCCTGTTGTGTGCTGGTCGCAAGTGGTGATATGATACGGAATCATCCGGATATTGTTCAGGAAGTTCTTCGTCTGCATCTGAAGGCAACTGAGTATAATAATGAGCATCCGGATGAGGCTGCTGAACATATGCAGGCACTGACCAGTATTGATCCAAAGGCCGTAATCCAGTCACTCGACGAGTGGGATGGTTCCTTTGAGATCGATCCGACAAAGATCACTTCATCTGTTGGTACGTTTGCAAAACAGCAGAGTGAACTCGGTTACCTGAAGTGTGAGGTCAGTGAGGAAGCTCTCTTTGATTTGACCTTCTGGAATGCACTCAATTCCTAAATTTTTTTATTTAACGATTTCTATCCCGGGTATCCGTTCCGGATGTGTATAGATGTTCATTTTTCTTCCCCGGACAAATCCGATGATGGTAAGTCCTTTGCCCTGTGCAAGATGGATGGCGAGGGTTGTTGTCGCTCCCCTGGATACGATAAGCGGGATGTTCGCGACCAGGCATTTTCGTGCCATCTCTGAAGATATCCGCCCTGATATTACTGCATAACAGTGTGATAAGTCAATGTCATGCTGCAGGGCATAGCCTATCACCCGGTCAAGAGCATTATGTCTACCAATATCTTCTGCAACGGTATGGACTCCATCAATACCGGCAAGTCCGACTACATGAATACCCCCTGTCAACCGGTGAAGGTCTGAATCCAGAATTTTTTTTATTGTCGCATGAATTCTCTCTCCGGATATCTGAAAATCTGAAGTGATGTCCGGGAGCCTGGCCGGATCAAGGTATGAACTGTCTCCCCCGCATCCTGAGAGGACCGTCTTAGTTCCACTGCGGATGTGTGCCCGGTGAATGGTGAGTACTCTGATCTGGTTTCCTTCAATCTGCAGTGAGTCAATCTCCTGGCAGTGAGAGATGATTCCTTCCGTCACCAGATACCCAATGACAAATTCCTCAAGCCTGGTCGGACTGGTCATGGCGTTCAGGATCTTCCTGCCATTGACCCAGATGGTATACCGCTCTTCAATAATCACTTCATGAGTCCGTGCTGTGTAAACGCCATCCTCTTCTCCATAACAGGGAAGTATTTCATACATATTCAGATACCCTCCGAGATTTCTGTCACCGCTTCTAGAAATTTTTTAACTTCTTCTCTTGTATTATAGAGATACAGGCTTGCCCTGACCGTTCCATCCGGGATCGCGAAATGATCCATCAATGGCATACAGCAATGATGACCGGATCGAACCATGATGTCATATTGATCATCCAGCAGATGGGCTGATTCATGCGGATGCTGACCCTCGATAGTAAAAGAGACAACACCAAGACGTGAGTCTGTTCCTTTTGGTCCGTACAATGTAACTCCGGGTATATGAGAAAGCCCGTGTATTATATCCCGTGTCAGGGATAATTCATGTTCCTGAACAGATCTCATCCCAACATGGTTTAGAATTCTTATGGCTTCTCGAAGGCCCACTGCTCCGGTTATGTGAGGGGTACCTGCTTCATATTTCATATAACCGTCTTCCAACGTGTATTCGCTGGTCGTTACCGATTTGATGCTCCCGCCACCCAGAATAAATGGTTCCAGGTCTGGCTCTTTCATCCAGAGGACACCAGTTCCGGTTGGCCCAAGCATCTTATGGCCGGAGAATGAGAGATAATCGCACCCAATATCTGATACGTCAACCGGAATATGGGGTACGGACTGTGCACCGTCTAGCAGGGTTTTTATATCATGGTCATGAGAGATAGAACATATCTCTTTTGCCGGCTGGATGGTTCCTGTTACATTTGAAACGTGGGTGAAGGTAATAAGTCTGGTCTCCTTTTGAATGAGTTCTGAAAA
Source organism: Methanospirillum hungatei JF-1 (assembly GCF_000013445.1). Taxonomy (NCBI): domain Archaea; kingdom Methanobacteriati; phylum Methanobacteriota; class Methanomicrobia; order Methanomicrobiales; family Methanospirillaceae; genus Methanospirillum; species Methanospirillum hungatei. Next base: position 2,472,797 of record NC_007796.1, on the reverse strand, counting down.
GGACTGGGGGTGCAGATATCCCTCTGCATCAGGCCTGACAAAGTCCACGCTGATACCCTGTTTTCGCAGGTGCATCCATGGGAGTATGTTGGAATGATGCTCCAGGACTGATGTGATTACATGATCCCCCGGATTCAGTCGGAGGCCATACGCGACCTGGTTTATCCCTTCAGTGCAGTTTTTTCCAAAAATACTAACCCCGTCTGTTCCACCAATGAATGCTTTTACCTTCTCATGTGCATCCCAATAGAGTTGTGAACTCACCTGGGAGAGACGGTGAACCCCTCTTCCTACATTTGATCTGAATGAAGTCTCATAATCCTCCATAATCCGCGTTACTGATGATGGCATCAGGCTGGTAGATGCATTATCAAAATAAATAAGATCCCGAGTGAGCGGTATATCTTCCCGAATCGTCTGTATATTCATATCTCTCTAAACGTGTCCTTATTTGCACTATTTTAGGATCCCAGTATATGGATCTATACTGGTCAAGAGTATTTATGATATATGGCATCCAACATATTTCACAATTGTGAAAATAGGGAAATGACATATATTCGACATACAGAATCTGAAATCCAATCTCTCAAAGAGGATATTACCGCCTTAAAAAGAGAAAAAGATGCAATTATTCTGGCACACAATTATCAAAGGCCTGAAATCTATGATATAGCAGATAAGATTGGAGATTCCCTTGAGTTATCACTTGCCGCCCGTGATGCCCGGGCCGAATGTATCATTTTTTGTGGTGTTGATTTTATGGCAGAGACGGCAAAAATTCTCTCTCCGGATGCAAGAGTATACCTTCCGGCAGAAGACACTCAGTGTCCTATGGCACATATGGTATCTGAATCTGATATTTTTTCTTTGAAAGAGCAGTACCCGGATGCCGACGTTGTGTCGTATGTCAACACCTCGGCATCCACGAAAGCTCTGTCAGATATCTGCTGCACATCGGCGAATGCCATTGAGATAGTCCGTTCATGTGCATCAGATCAGGTTATTTTTCTTCCGGATCAAAATCTGGCCTCCTACGTCCAGCGGTTTTCAGATAAATTAATCATTCCCGGAAGAGGGAATTGTTATGTCCATGATCGGATTACACCGATAATGGTAGATAATATGCGAGCATTTCATTGGAATGCCCCATTTATTGCCCATCCGGAATGCAGACCCGAAGTAATTGATATCGCCGATGCAGTCTGTTCAACAAGTGGAATGATTGCATACTGCCAGGATCATCCTGCAGAAACTTTTATCATCGGGACTGAAAATGGTATGATCGAACGTTTAAAGCGTGAAATTCCTGAAAAGCGATTTTATGCTGTCGGGGGGATCTGCACCCCCATGAAACAGACAACCCTGGATGCTGTAAAAGATTCACTCCTGTCTGGTGCTGGAGAAGTTACTCTGGAAAAATCTCTGATTTATACGGCACGTGGAGCTCTTGAACGAATGCTCCAGATATCAGGAAGAAAGAAAAATATCCCGTGCCGACAGATGAAGAAGAGTGGGCCCGGTATAATTATTCGGAAATGAGGGGTAAAATGAACAATATCGCTGGATATCATTCCTGTTTTTTACTGCCGGGGATGACCTTTCAAGGAGATAGGATGGTATTATGATTCGTGGTTCAGTTGGAACTGTACACACTCAGGTTCACACATTCTCTTCACCATTAATGCTTGAAAGCGGAGCTGTTCTCCCTTCAGTTACGGTTGCGTATGAAACATATGGCTCGCTCAACCCGGAGCGTTCAAATGCAATTCTTATCTGCCATGCTCTGACTGGTGATGCCCATGCCGCTGGGTATCATGAAGGAGATGAAAAGCCCGGATGGTGGGAGATGGTTATTGGTCCAGGAAAAGCTTTTGATACAGATCGGTTCTGTATCATCTGTTCAAATGTCCTGGGTGGATGCAAAGGGACAACTGGCCCTTCATCGGTCAATCCTGAAACCGGGAAGGTATACGGAGTATCATTCCCGGTTATTACGATTGCCGATATGGTGATGGTCCAGAAAAAACTGATAGATCATCTTGGAATCACAAATCTCTTTGCTGTTGCCGGAGGCTCTATGGGTGGAATGCAGGCACTGCAGTGGAGCGTTTCGTATCCGGATATGGTGAGCCGGGTGGTTGTAATAGCAAGTACTGCGTATTCAACGCCACAGCAGATAGCCTTCAATGAAGTCGGTAGGTGTGCGATTCGTTCAGATCCATCCTGGAATAATGGCCAGTATTATGATCAGGAGTATCCAGCCTCAGGTCTTGCACTGGCACGGATGATCGGTCATATCACATACCTTTCAGATGAATCGATGCATCAGAAATTTGGCAGGGATTTACTGGGAAAATCTGTTTATAGTTATGATTTTACGACAGACTTCCAAGTAGAGAGTTATCTTCATCACCAGGGAGATCGGTTTGTTGAGCGATTTGATGCAAATTCGTATCTGTACCTTACAAAAGCAGTCGATTATTTTGATCTAACGGTGAATGGCTCACTGATTGATGCGTTTAAGGATATGAAAGCAAAATGCATGGTGATCGCCGTCAGTTCAGACTGGTTATATCCATCATATCTCTCACGGGAGATTGTATCCGCCCTGGCCCAGCTGGATAAAACTGTTGAATACTGTGAGATTCGATCCAATTACGGGCATGATGCATTCCTACTGGAGTCAGGACAGATGAATTACCTTCTGGGGCGTTTTCTCTCGCACCTAACTGTTTCAGATCTGATGATCCGGAGTGTGCCAACGGTTCGTGAGACCGTGACCATTAAAGGTGCAGCTGCTCTGATGATTGCTGAAGCAGTGAATCACCTTCCGATTGTTTCGTCAGATGGCAGACTTGTCGGCATCGTTACTTCCTGGGATATCTCCCGGTCAGTGGCGCAGGATGTGAAAACTCTTGAAGATATCATGACCAGGACCGTCCTTACTGCAACACCAGGAGAACATATCAGTAAAGCAGTAAACCGTATGCAAAAAAACCGGATATCCGCCCTGCCTGTGGTTGATGAAGAAAACCGGGTTGTTGGTATAATTACTGCAGAACGGTTATCCCGACTGGTTGTGAGGTGTGAATGAGGAAAAATTATTGTTGATTTGGTCCAAGGGAATCTGGATGAAAAGTGATCATCCACATCTATTCCTTTTCATAGGTGTATAGGCCTTTCAAATTAAAAACTGGTAATATTGTACCGTATTGATGTCATACGCACAAAAACGGTGACTATCATACATACGATAAATCCATCAGTACTTGAAAACCCTTCCATGGACATCAGCACATATGCCGTTGCACCAGCAAAAGATGCTATAGCATAGAACTGGCTTGGTTTAAAGAGTTCAGGAATTTTTGCAAACAATATATCTCGTAGCACCCCTCCGAAAGAAGCGGTGATTACTCCCATGATGGGGGCAATAATGGGTGGTATTCCACTGGTAAGTGCATACATGGTGCCAAGGTATGCCCACATACCAAGAGCGAACGAATCAATAAAGGCAAAGGTCCCTGAAGTTCCAAAGATCAGTCTGACAATCGATTGTAAAAACCCAGAAGAATGTTTCTGATCCCCGGGAAGATCAGTTCTTGATATTGGAATGAGAATAATTCCAATTATCCCCACGATGAAGATGCTGATAAGATAAATTGGATCTGCCAGCCAGAAGAGAGGGTACCTGTCGAGCAACAGATCCCGGATCGTTCCACCACCGACTGCTACTATCACTGCTATGACAAGAGCACCAAAATAGTCCATCCCGTTTTTCCGTGCATCATACACACCGGTGGAGGCAGATAGTATTATTGCAATCCATTGTATGACAGTCTGAAAAAGAAGAACCATGTCGGTAATTTCAGGCTCCATGAGAGGTCTTTCAGCTCCTCAATTTGCGTATTCTTATCTCTTGTTTGTTTATTACGTCGGCACAGAGATAAACTATCGTGCAGAGTGACTTGGGGTTTGGAATAACTGTTTGGAATGCAGGGTATCCTGACAACGGCATCCCATCTGTTTCATCTTATGGAAAGCTGAAAAAACCTGATATAATGGTTTTTCTCCTTCGGATTACGAAAAATACTGGCATCTTTTGCCTGAAAATCAGATTATTTTTATTCGGTGACGAAACGGTTATAAGGTTCACGTTATCGTGAACACTATTCGGAATGAAAAGATATGACATATATCAGGCATAAACCGGTCTCTCGGAATACGTATCTGTCAGAGGTACCGGCAGGACTATTCCGTTTAGGTATAATGCGTTCCTGTTGTTAAATTCACAATTCTCGAAAAATTTGCACAGCGGTGCATCGCATCATCTTTTGATTACCCTGATCCTGGTCAATGGATCCCTTACAACAGGAACGAATCATGAAAACAACTGTATATCATCAAAAAATCGGCACCATCATATCATCAATACCAGTACTTCTCTACGTGGTAAGCGCAGGTATTCTGGGAATCACCGCTGCATTTCTCCTTTATGAAGGGATATTAAGCACGATTCATGCTATTCAGACTGAAACACTCTCAAGCTCTTCATCAGAGATTTATAGTGCATTTTTCCACGCCGCAACCGCTATTGCGCTTCTTGAAACTATTGAGGTCTTTTTCAGGACACATAAGGTCGTAGTTGAAGTACTATTCCTTGCAGGAATTGCAGAAGTAATCCGTCATATACTGGTGTATGACATTGCAGATATTGCTCATGGGGATATCTCCACCTCCCTTGTCCTCATTGCAGGACTTATCGGGGGAATCCTTGTATATCAGCATCTGTCACATCCAAATTCGGTAAAAACAAGCCGAAAACAGAGAAAATTTGCGAAAAAATCAGGCCACTGGAAAATATTTACCTGGTCTGGTGCCTGATACTCCTTCTCTATTTTTAAATTTTGCTGATTATTGAGAGGTTTTCGCTCATACTCAAACATACGGGTATGATACTCATGTAGCTCCTTTGATGAGAGAACCTTTAAATTCGTGATTATAACCAGATTGTACTATACCTATGGAGAGAATATGAGTATCAATAGAAATTATTTACTGATATCGGTGATTGTAGCACTTTTACTGGTTTTTGGAGGGCTTGTTACCGTTCTATCGGGGACCAGCAATGGAATAGATGCAGGTACTCAGGATCAGAATGTGAAAAAAATTCAGGTAGAATATTACTATGATCCATCCTGTGGGTCATGTAATGTAGTGCATCCATTTATTGAGCAGTATGAATCCAATTCATCAGATATCTCTGTAGCCTATTATAATATAGGTTCAGACAACTCCAGTGCACAAAAATTTGCTCAATTGCAAAAATCTCTTGGTCATGTTCATGTACCATTTGTCCTGATGGGGGATCGCTATCTTACCGGTCAGGATAATATCATACAGAACTTTGACATACTGGTCCAAAAGATAAAAAATAATGATATTGAGCCTGGTGACACTCCACAAGAATATATGGCTCCCTAAAAAAACCCTGCTGAAATTCTTTTTTTTCTTTTCGCACGACAATGTAGATTGAAAGAGGTTCCGGCATGATTTGCCGCATTCCTGATTCTTACCTTATATGGCAACATACCAATCTCTCATCTCGAAAGTGATATGAGAGGGGCCTTGAGTTTCAGGTGAAAGGTATGGATGATTCATTTACTGCAGAAATAAAAGCAAAATTAATCAGTATCGGCTCAGTCAGGCTGGATCCCGCCCTGGAACGTCCTGAGTATGTAGGGAGATCCACTGCAGGTCCGGGTGCCGGAGGAAGATCTGTCTTCTTTTCTGCTGACTCGCGCCGGGTACGACTATCAATTCGGGATAACAGCCCTATTTTAATGAGATCGGATGGGGATGGAGTTATTATCGAGCATGAGGGATTTTTTATTGCTCGGGGCTTCATAGAACCTGTTGGTGCCCATTGTCCTCATCAGGCATATATCACCGTTTCAGAGCGGTGTATATTCCGGTGTGCATTCTGTCCGGTCCATCAAATCCAGGGACCAGTGAAGTCACCAGAAGAGGTTTTCAGCCTTATCCATGAAGTCAATTCACGAGGGTTCCTTCAGGCGATTTCTCTCACCACCGGTATTGAGATCTCGCCTGAACATGAAGTCACCAGGATGGAAGGGATTGTTAAAATACTTCGAAAAGAGTATGATGTTCCCATCGGGGTTTCTTTGTATCCGACACATGACAGTTCCGAACGGATGTATGCAGCGGGGGCTGATGAGGTAAAATATAATGTTGAAACCATGGACCGAGCTCTCTTCCCTGCCATATGTCCTGATCAAAACCTGGATTATATTCTGAATGCGCTGAAAGATGCGGCTCGTATATTTGGAAAAAATCATGTGAGTTCCAATATGATCATCGGTCTTGGGGAAGATGATCAAACGGTCGTCTCCGGTGTTTCAGAACTTGCGTCTTTAGGCGTCATCCCGGTTCTTCGCCCGGTAGTGATTCACCCGTCCTGTCCAATTCCGGGCGCAGAAAGACCATCAGCAGACCGCCTGCTCCGTCTTGGTTATCATGCAAAAGCTGAAATGAGCAGGTATGGTATATCCCCCCTTCATGCAAAAACGATGTGTCTTCCCTGCACGGGATGTGATCTGACTCCCTTTGCTGACTTTTAACTCACCTTCTTTCTTTCATTTCCTCCAAGTTTTTTGCTGGGCAGATTCGGTTATAAAGAAAAGGAAAGGATCTGGTCAGGTATTATCCTGACAAACACAGGGTTCATCCGGCTCTAAATGCCCATCCCGCAGACGAATTACCCGGTGTGCCCGATGGGCTAGCTCGGTATTGTGAGTAACAATTATAACCGTATACCCTCTTTCCACCAGTTCCTCAAATATCCCATACATTTGTTCAGCGGTGTGACTGTCAAGATTGCCGGTAGGCTCATCAGCGAGAATGATCTTTGGATCATTGATCAATGCCCTTCCAATGGCCACCCGTTGCATCTCGCCGCCGGAGAGTTCATGGGGAAGATGATTCTCCCTATGTGATAGTCCCACCATCTCCAAAATCTCCCGTGCTCTTGATTCATCAACCTGCTTTTTACTGAATGTTAACGGGAGGAGGATATTCTCCTTTGCATTCAGGGTCGGGATGAGAAAGAACTGCTGGAACACAAATCCTATCTGTTCTCTCCTGATCAGGACACGCCGGCTTTCAGGAAGCGTCGTGACATCGGTTCCGTTGATGGAGATAATTCCGCCGGTTGGTGTATCAAGACAGCCCAGCAGGTTGAGGAGTGCAGTCTTTCCGGATCCGGAAGGCCCGACTATCGATACAAATTCTCCGGCATTCACGCTGAGACTGACTCCCCGGAGTGCATGCACCTCTTCGGCACCACGTTTGTACACCTTGGCAAGATCAGAAACTGCGATAACGGTCATGATATTTCACTCCTCATGGCTTCCATAGGTGATTGTCTGGCAGAGCGAATCGCCGGATACATACTGCATACCAGTCCAAGTATGACTGATAGTCCGATACAGAGGAGTGCCATAACCGGATCTGCTGCAATCAGACTACCTGAAGGAGCATAAGGGACGTTTTCCCTGATGAAGGATTCAATAATCCCTCCTCCAAGCAAGGCAAGAAGAACTCCCGCTACACCCCCGAGGAAGGTTACAACCAATGTCTCTAATATAACCAGCCTGATGATATCATGAGATCGGGCACCAATTGCTTTGAGCATCCCGAATTCTTTTGTCCGTTCATGAACCGACATGAGCAAGGTATTGGTGATTCCAAATGCGGTGATCACGAGGGTTACGACAATCATTGAGAGCAGGAGTGTCCGGGCAGACCCGACGATATTGAGGATTGTGCCGGTAATCTGGGTCATCGTGACCACCTGCATATCGGGGATCTCTTCAATTCTATCCGCTACCATCCCGGAACTTCCGATATCATCGGCGAGGACGGCTATCGTAGTAAGTTGCCCCTCTTTTCTAAATACCCGCTGTGCTTCATCGAGTGGAACAAAATGGAACTCATCCTCCTGTCCTCCGGATGCATCCAGTATCCCGATGATCTCGAACGGCTCTTTTTTTGGCCCAAAGGGAAGCATCTGTCCGACTTTTAGTTCTTCTTTTTCAGCAAGTCCTTTTCCGACAACCATCACCTTCTGCTCGCTATCTTCGAAGAATCTCCCTTCAATCTTCCAGTATGGTCGTATGGACCGCATTTCTGATCCCACGATCCCATAGAGAATGTGGGGAGATCCGTTTACCATGAACTGATGGAGAAGCATCGGGGTGGCGAGGGATACTCCTTCAGTATTTTTTACCAGTAAGAGGTCTGACTCATTCAGATACTTGGGGATAACTCCTCCATGCATGATGAGGCTGGCTGCTTCATAGGGGCATCCTTTCGGGACTGCGAGCATATGAATTCCGAGGCTGTCCACATCCTTCATAAGTTCCTGTTCATATCCAGCCTGGAATGCCAGTAAGGAAAACAGGACCGCCACAGCCAGAGCGATTCCGGCCATAGTAAGGATGGTTCGTATCCTCCGGCGCTGTAGGTTCCGGAGAGCAAAAATGAAAAGATTCATGGATAGGTGGTATCCCCGATAATGACCTGGCTCCCGGTTACATAGACATCACCTTTCATGGAAACCTGGCCTATTACCGTGGCTTTTTTACCCATAGCCGGGGGGATCACAAAATTGTTGGCCCGCAGGGTTACATACAGATCTCCCGTATCGTCAGATATGATAAACCAGCATCCTGATCCACATTGTGATGAGATTGTTCCATTAAAGGTGACGTTTTGTCCCACATAGGTTTCTGGATCTTCCAGAATGGTCCCTATCTGTACCTGATTCGAATCTTTCTGCTCAATCGTTTCTGCGAAAGCGATTCCTGTCAGACAAAGGATTAAAAATATAGCGAATGTTGCATATTTCATACATTTTTTCATAATTCATTCCTCCTGTAGTACGAAGGATGATTCGGATGAAAATGGGGTTTTTCATCCATCTCCGTCCGCTATTGTTAGCATTGGAATTGTGAATATATACCTGTTCTAATCAGAAGAGCTACATGAAGAAAAAAATGTCAGGAATTGAGATTATGAGTGATGGTTTGTGCATCCCATCCTGGGTAATATCTCCTGTATTTTCCATCTGCCTCCTGCCTGATGATGCCTGCCTGTATCAGGGGAAGAATGCTCCTCGATATCACCGGGCCTGATACTCCCAGTTCTTTTGCAACATCCCCCCGGTTTATTCCCGGGTTTTCCCGGACTACCCGTATGATACGCCCCGGTCCATCCTGATGACACCGGGAAAATAACTGTTGCTCCTGGGATGAATATGTTCCATGATTCTCAAAATAATGCCTGTTATTTCCTGCAAGGCAAACAGAGATCTGACCTGCACTCTGAATCTGTTCTAAGTGATATTTGATCGTATGTTCATTCAATCCGCTCAGTTTTACCAGATCTTTTCGCTCAAGTCCGGGGTTATCTCGTATCAGGTCATAGAGAAGTTTTCGAGCAGGATGATCAAGAACATTTTTCTTAGTGATTTTTCGATACCCTCTGACAACAAACGTTCTGACCCGTTCGAGTACACCCGGAGCGGATGTCATCATCCGATGATGCATGCAGGAACATGCATTCTGGGCCATCGAAGCGGGCATGGAATTGCAGGAACAATGTCCCGTACCAGAAGCTGTCTGTCCGGATGCTTCTGAACACGGTGAATTCATGCAGCAATTTGTTCGCTGGATAGATACTGTGGGTTGTAGCCCGCCTGCTATCCAGATCTGAGAGGAGAGGAGAAATGCCACCAGAAGGAGAGCAGGAAATTTCATGGGTATTTATCTGACTCGCAAGAATAAATAGTTTCACGATTGTGAATCTTTATCTTGTTGACCATCATGAACTACTGAGTACTACCTGTCGGGAGGGAGAAAACCTTCCGCCTGATTCGTGATATATCATGAGTATAAAAAAAAGCCATTCTTGTCCTTTGATGCCCGGAAGTTCCCATTCAGATGGCACTTGCCCTTTTTACCGAGGGATCTCATCTTTTGTTATAGTTTTGTAAATCAGGGAAACTCACTTTACGTTCCCGTTGATAGTGATGGTTATCTCCTCAACCGGTATCTTTTGCTCTGAAAGATGTATTGCCTGGTTTACGACAGAGGTGACTCCGCTGCAGCAGGGGACTTCCATGTGCACGATAGTCACTGAATGAATTGCGTGTAATCTGAATATCTCTGCAAGTTTATCGATATATTTGTCAATGTCCGCATCAAGTTTCGGACAGAATATGAGAAGGATCTTTCCTTTCAGAAAATCGCGATGAAAATCAGCATATGCAAACGGAACACAATCTGCTGCGATAAGAAGGTCGGCATTATCAAAATACGATGCATGAGGATGTATCAGCCGGAGTTGAACCGGCCATTGCTGCAGTTCTGACTCTGCCCGCGCATCTGCTTGTGTGCCTTTTTTCTCATGAGGTCGTGGAATGGTGTGCATCGCAGCCCCCGGACATCCTGCCCTATTCCCATGATGAGGACCGTGTTGCGTATTATGGTCCGGTATCTGAATCTTCTGGTCCTGTAGGTAAGCAATGGCCTGATGATAGAGTTCATGCTCGCCATGGGATCGCAGATGGTCCAGATGAGCAGCGATAACTGCGGGTCCCTGCTTGATGATATTCTGCATGACTGCTCTTTCATCATATGACTCTGCCTCCCGCTCGATCACCCGGATGGCCCCTTCCGGACATGTACCGATACAGGCGCCCAGACCATCACAAAAAAGATCTGAAATGAGACGTGCCTTTCCTTCAATTACCTGAAGTGCTCCTTCCGGACAGTCAGGGATACACTGACCGCAGCCGGTGCAGGCGTCTTCGTCAATAGAAATTATTTTTCGCTTCATGTGTCCTCCCTCTCCTGGGGCGCATGGCACAGGAATTATGCCCCCTTCTATGGTATATGCAATTTATAGGTACAAAAAGGAGGAAGTTTCCTTTTGGATATTACCTTTCAACCGGTATATCCTATGATTTTGGTGTCACTCCCTAATGCCTGCATGATGTGAAGTCAGGAGAGTAACGATCAATTATCTGCCTCCCTTTTTTTGATGAAATGCATTATACATCTCTTCTCCGACACATTCTTTTGCATAATTACACCACTGAATACAGGAGAGCGTGTCATTGTAGATGACAAATCCACAGGTCTCACACGAAACCTGGGTGTCATTAGAGAAAATCTCGACTTCCTCTCCACATTTCGGACATTTCTTTATTGTTAGTGTGGGAGTCTTCAGGTCCTTTACTCCCGGACATGTATCCAGAATCATCATCTTCACGTATTCCTTTCCAATGAAACGATCCCTCCGGGGGGATTAGAGGACACAGTTCCTGCAATCCTGTTCACCACAGGGGATATTGTCTATCTTCCATTTCAGGGCCCATCGTTTGATATCACGGATTACTTCGATAAGGTCTGCACCACTCTCTGTCAGGGTGTATTCACACCTGACTGGAAACGATGTTGCATCTACTTTCTTTGTGATAATACCTTCATCTTCGAGTTCTTTGAGCCGTTCAGACAGGATCTTCGGGGTGATATCAGAGAGGGCCTCTTTTAATTCAGAAAACCTGCGGGTATAATTCTGACCCTTATACAGTTCCAAGATGATAAGGAGGGTCCATTTTTTAAGCAGGTATTTCACGGTCATGTTGACTGTACAGATCTCATGCACAGTATACTTTCTGAAACTCGCACCTATTAATAAGTTGATATACAATTGATAGTTTGTAGCATTTCGATACAGGAGAACGATACCCATGTTTTGTTACCAGTGTGAAGAGACTGCCCGGGGGACCGGGTGTACGGTGAAAGGGATCTGTGGAAAGGAAGATCATACTGCAGGATTGCAGGATGTGCTCATCTACCTTTGTAAGGGGATTTCAGTTCGCAACATAGCCGCCAGGGCGAAGGGAGCAGAAAACAAAGACGCAGGGGTATTCATTACCGAAGCACTCTTTGCCACCTTGACGAATACGAATTTTGATGATGAACGGCTTAAAGCGCTTATCACCCAGGCCATCGCCATCCGGGATGCCCTCCCGAAAGCCGGAGAGAACGAGCCTGATGCCTGCATCTGGACCCCGAAGAGTGATGCTGACATTGCTGCAAAGGCGAGAGAAATTGCAGAACTAGCCAATGTAAATGATGATGTGCATTCACTCCGGGCTCTGGTTGTCTTTGGCCTAAAGGGAGTTGCTGCATATTATCACCATGCAGAGATGCTCGGATTTACCGACGAGGCAATAACTGATTATATGCAGAAAGGTCTGGCATCAACCCTGCAGGATATTCCTGTTGATGCAATGATCGCCATGGTGCTCGAATGCGGGGAGATAGGCGTTCAGACACTTGCCCTGCTTGATACCGCGAACACGAAGACCTATGGAGATCCGGAGATAACGTCGGTGAAGACTACGGTTGGAACAAATCCCGGTATTCTTATCACCGGACATGACCTTCGTGACATGGAGCAGCTCCTCGAGCAGTCCAAGGACAGTGGGGTTGATATCTACACGCATGGAGAGATGCTGCCTGCACATGCATACCCGGCATTCAAGAAGTACACGCATTTGATCGGGAACTACGGATCATCCTGGTGGCATCAGAAGGAAGAGTTTGATACCTTTCATGGTCCGATCCTGGTTACAACGAACTGTATCGTTCCTCCCAGGGATTCATATATAGGCCGGGTATACACAACCGGTCCGGCAGGGTATCCGGGTATCACATACATCCCGAAGAAGGCAGACGGATCCAAGGACTTCTCTGCCATCATCGACCATGCTAAGAAATGCCAGCCCCCAGAGCCGGCCAAAACCAACGGTCGTGATCTCATCACTGGCTGTGCTCATGAAGCCGTTCTTGCCCTTGCCGGAACGGTAATTGATGCCGTAAAGAAGGGAGATATCAAGAAGTTCGTGGTGATGGCTGGATGTGACGGGCGTCAGTCTGAGCGTCAGTATTATACGGATTTTGCACAGGCCCTGCCAAAGGACACGGTTATCCTGACTGCCGGGTGTGCAAAGTACCGGTATAATTCTCTGGATCTGGGTGATATCGGTGGTATCCCCCGGGTGATTGACGCCGGTCAGTGTAATGACTGCTACTCACTGGTGGTCATCGCCAAGGCCCTGGCAGAGGCATTCGGGGTTGGTATCAACGAACTGCCTGTGGTCTTCAATATTGCCTGGTATGAACAGAAGGCCGTTCTTGTCCTCCTTGCTCTACTCTCCCTCGGGATAAAGAACATCACTCTCGGTCCGAAACTGCCCGGCTTTGTCTCTCCGGGAGTACTAAACGTCCTGGTTGAAAACTTCAATATCAGAAAGAACAGCACTGTCGAAGAGGACATGAAGCGGATGGCTCTGGCCTGATATCAATAACGGCTACGGTCAATATCGTTCATCGAAAGGAATGCGGATAATTATCATGCTCCGATTCCTCCTGGCTGAAACGAATAAGTGGCCGAACGTCAGTACCTTCATTATTCTCCCCTGGTGAAGATCATGGAATTTAATGCAGATACCTTGGAAAAAGTGGATAAAAGCCGTAAGAAGCGTGACGAGCTTCGTGGAAAAGTATTGACCCTCAAAGATCTTGTCGATTACCAGAATGGAACGGTAGCCAGCCGGATGATCGTAAATACGAAGGCAGGATCCATTACCCTCTTTTCATTTGACGAGGACGAAGGGTTATCTGAACACACCGCACCGTTTGATGCAGTTGTCACCATTCTTGACGGTGAATGTGAGGTATGGGTTCAGGGTGTGACGTACCAGATGAAGGAAGGAGATACGATAATCTTCCCGGCCGGGATTCCGCACGCCCTGAGCGCTGTAACCAGGTTCAAGATGTCCCTGACGATGATCCGGGAGAATGAATCATGAGTGACGAGAAGGATGGCGTGTATTGCAAGGTCTGTGGGGGTATTGTCCCTCAGGACACGAATATCGGCTCTATTCTGGTGGATGGAAAGCCGACGGGAATAAACCAGCTTGACTTTATTATCGATGAGGTCGCAGCTCTTCATCTGGGAAGTGACAGTGATATCAGGAATGAACTGGTGAAACGAGCAAAAGTGCTCAACTACATCCCGACGAAGATGACTGAGAAATATGCTGATGCCCTGCTATTGGTATATAAAACACAGAAGATAAAGGAGTAAACGAAATGGATTCATATGAGTGCTCGATATGCGGATATGTATATGATCCCGCTAAAGGAGATCCGGATAATGGTATTGAACCAGGTACTGCCTTTGATGATCTCCCAGATGACTGGCTCTGCCCGCTCTGTCAGGAGGGTAAAGAAGTCTTTGAAATGATTTAATCCTCTTATTTTTATGGGATGATGTGGTATATTCTGCCGGTTTTCGATTATTTATTACCTCAGCGGTATACTTGTATGTATTCATGAATTGAACATGAGGAAAGAGTATGCCTCATACAAACGAGAATGGAATTGACCTGAACCATTCCGGTTCAGTAAAAAAAATCCGGAGTTCTTCGGGTATATGGTATCCACAGTACTCCTATCCCCGGGAACTTCGTCGTGGAATATACTGTTGAATAATTATATCTCATAATGCTTTGGCAGGGGGTTTTGTCACCCTTATTGAGATCTGCATCCTCGTATAACTCGTACCACGCCCCGGTTATTAAACCCTTACAATCACCTCCGTCCTCAATATCAATAATATTACCTGAATCTTATGGAAGAAGATGGAGGAGGCTCTTCCGGTAAAAATCCTCTATCTCTTCATTATCAATATGATAATCACAATTCACGCATGGGAATTTTGAATAGTCCTGTGATGATATATGATACCTGGTCAGTATTGTGAACATTTTCTTTCAATTCTTTATCCATAAAATGCCAGGTGCCATTTATGCATGTTGTAAAAAAGAAACGAACCTCAAAATGTACTGATGGATCTAGTATCTATGAATATACCTTGAGTGATCCGGTAGACAAGCCCTTCATTGCTATCCTGGAAACGCTCGGAAAAATAGACAAGAGAGAATTAGGAGGGCTTTTAATGTTTACTTTCCGAAAAGAAGATTGGTTTACTCTGAAAGGTATGTCTGAAGACTCTATCTTTTATACTACCTTCCAGAGTTCGGATTTGAAATCCGCCGAAGAATTTATAGAAAACCTTCTGACTACCTATAATCGACAGAAATTTCCGGAGTAGAGCATTTTGACTATTCAGGATGAGAGCTTGAGAACCTCATCCATACTTCCTGAACGGTATCCTTTCAGATCCAGGGTGACATATAAAAACCCGAGATTTTGAAAAAACGTGTGTACTGTATCTTTTTGAATCAGGATCTTCTCCATCTCTTCAGGTAGCACCTCTATTCGTACAATTAATCCATGATGCCTGACCCTCGCCTGTCTGATTCCGATGTCAGAGAGCAGTTCCTCTCCCTTTTCTATCATACGCAGTTTTTCATCGGTAATCTCTTCTCCGTATGGGATCCGGGAATAAAGACAGGCTGAAGATGGTTTATCCCAGAATGGAAGATCCATGCTTTTGGCAATATCCCTGATATCCTGTTTGGTGATCCCTGCCATGATAAATGGGTGAATAACACCACATGAACTGAACGCTTCAATCCCTGGACGATGTTCTCCTAAGTCAGATGCATTCGCACCATCTGCGATATACGTGCAGCCGGTATCGTCAGCAATTTGTTTGAGGATCGTATAGGTTCCCAGTTTACAATGCCTGCAACGGTCATGTGGGTTAGTTTTTTGTAAATCACGGGAGAATGGCACTCCTTCCCGGACGGTGAGAGGGATTTTCAGGTATTCTGATTGGTTTATTGCTGCTGTCACTGCTCTCCGGGGTACTTCCGGTCCGTCCACCAGTACACAATGCATATGCTCTGCTCCGATTGTCTCCCTGGTAAGAACCGCAAGTAGGGTACTGTCAACTCCGCCGGAGTATGCGATGAGAAGTGGTGCATGTTCTTTGATTATGCTTTTCAAATCCTGTATTTTTATATTTATGTCCATAATATGCACCGAATATTCCATTCCTTATTTGGCTGGAGATCCTTTTGCTAGTTCCTCTTCAAGGGTAGATATCGTTTCCCGCTGGGATGTGGTCGCCGGCTTAAAGGGAATGGCACAGCAACAGCTGGGAACCTGCATGACTGATAGATCATATGTCCCGATTTTTTTTGCGACTGCTATGGTCTCTTCTTTATCAAATCCAATGAGGGGACGATATACCGGCATTGAGACCGCATCATCCAGGACGTACAAGTTATCAAGGGTCTGAGAAGCTACCTGTGCCAGTGACTCACCGGTGACAATCCCTTTTGCCCCGATTGCGCGTGCTTTTTGCTCGGCGATCCGGTACAGGTGCCGTTTGCAGAGAACACAGGCATACTTTTCAAGGTCCCGTTTTTTCAGTTCCATCCTGGTAGCGTACACATGCCCATCATCAATGACCTCAAGGGTTAGATCCGGCTGATATTTCCTCAAATGTTCTACAATCAGATGTGCCCGTTCTTCAGAACTATCATCATGAAATGGAGCGATTTTCACGTATACCGGGTGAAGTATCGTCCCCCGTTTCATCATCATGTACATGGCAACCGGCGAGTCAATTCCTCCGGAATGCAGGGCGACAAGAGTGCCTGATGCTCCCTGCGGAATTCCCCCGGGACCGGATATGATCTCCTGATACAGGTAGCACTGTTCATCCCGGACCTCAATATGTAATTCATATTCCGGATTGGTGAGGTCAACAGCAATAGATGGCCATGATTTTTGGATGGATGCTCCGAGTGTTCGGGCCAGATCCTGTGATGTAAAAGGGTGTGTCCCTGAGCGGTTAATCCGTAATGCAAACGTTTTGTATGCAGAGAAACCGGTTTCTTTTACATATGTGAGAACTCTTTCATTGAGATCTGACAAGGGGAACATGATACACGGAGAAAAGGAATACACCCCGAAAGTATGAGCGATTGCTTCAGGATCTACATCACCGGTTATCCATATCCTTCCCCGTGTTTTTGATATGCTACAATCCGGTAATTTTTGTTTGAGTGTTTGGATAAGGAGATCCTCCCATACACGACGAACAGGTTCGCTTTTCAAAAATATTTCAGAATATCGGATAAGCCAGATGTCAGGTTTCATATATCTTTCCGGGTGTGACTTCCTGAATACGTAAGTGAATATCGAATAAAATTGGCCTAAATCCCAATACCTGAAATTATGTGTGATATTGTCAGATTTTAAGCCGATATCCGGATAATCCTGCGTGTGGTGTTCTTCAATCAGCCGCATGGCCGCTTCGCCATCTTGCAATACATCAATGAATTAGTTGTTATGAAAATGGTGATTAAACATAAATCATGTCTCTTTGCGGCAACATCCGCCATCATATGGTATGTTTAACAGCCAACCATGCATCTCTCACTTAGCAGCAATAATTGCCTCAATCCTGGTGTATGTAACAATGAGCAATCCAATATGAACGTGAGAGAATGGTTCTTACAGATTATGATGAAAAACGATATCACCGGCAGATGCTCATATCCGGATTTGGTTTGGAAGGGCAGGAACGGTTAAAATCTGCTACTGTCTTCGTTGCTGGTGCCGGAGGTCTCGGGAGTCCTATTGCCATATATCTTGCCGTAGCCGGAGTAGGACATATTATTCTGGTTGACATGGATGTGGTAGATCCGTCCAACCTGAGCCGCCAGATTCTCCACTGGGATGAGAATATTGGTCAGAAAAAGGTTGTAAGTGGAGTTGCGAAACTCAGAAGGTTAAATCCTGAGGTCAGGATTACTGCTCTGGATGTAACTATTGATGACAGAAATGTGTATGAGCTGACAAAGGATGCCGATGTCATTGTCGATGCCATGGATAATTATCCGACCCGGTTCCTCCTCAATAAAGCAGCCCATCTTCACTCGATTCCCTTTGTGCATGGTTCAGTATGGGGACTTGGAGGTCAGATGATGACAATAATTCCCGGAAAAACACCCTGTCTCTCATGTCTGGTGCATGAAGCCCCTCCAAAAGAAATCTTCCCGGTCCTGGGAGCAACACCCGGGGTCATCGGGAATCTACAGGTGACGGAAACGATTAAACTCATCACAGGAATCGGACGGCCGGTTACACATCGATTACTTCTCTATGATGGGAAATTCATGACCTTTCACGAAGTTTCTATTAAAAAGGATCCTCAATGCCCGATATGTGGGACAACCAGGTGACTCTCTATTTTTTAATGCGAAAGATATGAAAAAATAGATTAATTACCCGGAATAGGGAAATAAATCGGTTGACAGGTACCGTTCTCCGGTATCCGGCAGAATTGTCACAATCAATTTTCCCGCATTTTCAGGCCTGGCTGCAACTTTCAGGGAAGCCGCGAGGGCAGCTCCTGAAGAGGGACCTGCAAGAATCCCTTCCTCTTTTGCAAGTCGTCGTGCCATCTCGTATGCTTCTTCACTGGTGATTGGGATGACTTCATCCAGGATGTTTACATGCAGGTTCTCTGGAATAAATCCCGGACTGATACCCTGTATCTTATGGGGCCCGGGCTTTCCACCAGAGATCACCGGTGATTCAGCAGCCTCCACAACGATAGCCTTGAATGAAGGTTTTCGCTCTTTGATTACAGTTGCAATTCCGGTAATGGTCCCTCCTGTTCCTGCCCCCGCTACAACGATATCCACTGCTCCATCGGTATCGTTCCAGATCTCTTCAGCGGTGGTTCGCATATGGATCTTCGGATTTGCCTCATTCTTAAATTGCTGCGGTATCAGGTAACTGTCAGGATGTTCCCGATGAATCTCCTCGGCCCTTCTGACTGCCCCGGGAATCCCTTCTGATGCAGGGGTCAGGATAAGTTCTGCTCCTAATGCGACCAATAATTTCCGTCTCTCCACACTGAACGATTCTGGCATCGTTAGAACCAGTTTGTAACCCTTTGCAGCACAGACATAGGCCAGAGCGATTCCGGTGTTTCCACTGGTGGGTTCAATTATCGTCGTCCCTTCTTTGATAAGCCCCTTTAACTCAGCATCCTCGATAAGGGCTACTCCTATCCGGCATTTTACACTTCCGAGGGGGTTTCTGGACTCCTGTTTTACCAGGATTGTCGGAGGGTTTGGGAGTGTTTCTAATGCTTTCGGTATCCGGTTTAGTCGGATGAGGGGAGTATTTCCTATTGTCTTGGTAATGTCACTGTATATTCTTGCCATGATGGTTCACCTGAGAAGATCTGGATTCATTATCGGTTATTCCTCATAGTGAAATGAGTTGCATCAGATCTGGTATTGCTTCCGAAATGAATGGGAAGATTTCCCATTTCACAGAAGCTTAGATCTGTGCTAATGCCTGATCCAGATCCTCAATGATATCTTCAACATTTTCTATTCCGATTGAGAGCCGGATATAGTCTGGGGTTACACCGGTTGCCAGCTGCTGCTCTGGACTGAGCTGCTGGTGAGTGGTTGAAGCAGGGTGGATGACCAGACTCTTTGAATCTCCGATATTTGCGACATGAGAGAAGAGTTGTAATGCGTTAATGACTTTCTTCCCTTCCTCAACACCGCCTTTCACACCAAATCCAAGAAGGGCACCATATCCGCCTTTTAAGTATTTTGTTGCCAGTTCATATGCCGGATTATCCGGAAGACCCGGGTAGTTTACCCATGCGACTTTTGGATGAGCTTTCAGGAATTTTGCAACAGCAAGGCCGTTTTCTGAATGCTGTCTGATACGGAGTGGCAGTGTCTCGAATCCCTGAAGGAGCAGAAATGAGTTGAAGGGTGATATTGCAGCTCCCATATCCCGAAGCAGGGAAAGTCTGATCTTAAAGATGAATGCCACGTTTCCAAGACCGGCAAAATCTTTGAAAACGTCCCAGTATACGAGGCCATGATAACTGGGGTCCGGCTCTGAAAATTCCGGGAATTTCCCATTCCCCCAATTGAACTTTCCTGAATCCACAATCAGTCCACCGATTGAGTTTCCATGACCGCCTATGAATTTCGTAGCAGAATGAACAACGATATCTGCACCATGCTCGATAGGCTTTACCAGTCCGACTGCAGAGGTATTGTCAACGATCAGAGGAATTCCTGCTTCATGTGCAATATCCGCGATAGTTCGAAAGTCAGGAACGTCCAGTTTTGGATTTCCCAGGGTTTCTGCATATATGGCTCTCGTTTTTGGAGTAATTGCCTTTCTGAAAGCCTCGGGATCCTGTGAATCAACAAAGATGACGGTTCGTCCAAGTTTCGCAAAGGTGTATTTGAGCAAGGTATACGTGCCACCGTACAGATTGTTTGCTGCAACGATTTCATCGCCAAGCCTGGTAATGCTCAGCAGGGCATAGGTTATTGCTGCCTGCCCGGATGCAACCGCTAATGCTCCGCTTCCTCCTTCAAGGGCTGCAATCCGCTGCTCAAGTACATCGGAAGTAGGATTCATGAGCCGGGTATAGATATTCCCGAGTTCAGAAAGCCCAAAAAGCGCTGCTGCATGGTCTGCATCACGAAATACATAGGAGGTCGTCTGATAAATCGGAACCGTCCGTGATCCGGTTGCCGGATCCGCTCTCTGACCTGCATGCAAAGAAGTGGTGCTATCTCTGTCTTTTTTATCGGTCATTGTTCTCACGTTTTACTTTTTAGTGGTAATTCATATTTTTCTGCAATTTCGGTAAACGCATCAGCAAGATATTGTACTTTCTTCCACGAAAGCCCATATGTTGATAGTTTCCAGGTCCGTGTAGCTCCTGCAAACTCCCCAACTATGCCCCGAGCGGATAATTCATCAGAGAAGTAAAATCCCTTGCGTTTGTGCGTTTTTGCGACGATGTCAAAGCTTCCCGTGGTATCTACCTTTGATAAGGCATGTTTTCTCGGGTACTCTGACAATACCCTGCTCCCTTCGATAGTGAGGAGAGCATCGATGAAGTAATTCGACTTTTTCACTTCATCATCCCAGTTTTGTGTTCGTTTCTGTACCTCCGGGAAGGAGGCCATCATGGCGATAAGATTGGAACCCATCAGGGTACATCCGAGCATCTCAACTTCCTTAACCCCGAATTTTCTGCTGGTCAGATCCCCAACCATCTGAGTGGTTCTCAGCACTTTTGGTGCCCATTCATCGGTTGTTGCGAGCATGCCTGACGGTGCCGGGGATGCCATACTTTTATGTCCGGATCCCACCACGAAATCTGCCCCGATGGCTTTTCCATCAACGGGCATGATTCCTACCGTATATGCTCCATTATAGAGGAAGGGGATATCGTATTGATGGGCAACTTTTGCAATGCCGGTTACATCATGTTCATTTGCCACCTGGTAGTCGATATGATCCATCATGACCAGTGCTGGATTTTTACCGGTTTCCCGAATGACATCCTCGATCTTTGTCGCGGTTGCATCAGCGGTTATGAGATTATTTTTATCAACAGGGACTTCCCGCACCTGACCTCCGGCTCCTTCTACGGCTAGAAACTCAGTGTAGTGGGCAAACGATGAAACAATGACTGAGTCACCCCTCTGAACCATGGTCTGTGCAACTGCCTGAAATCCCCGCCTGGCTCCAGGAACCACCCGTGCCTGATCCATGTTCACAAATCTGGCAAGTTCTGTATGAAAATCGCCGATAGGTGGTTTTGAGATCTTGTCCAGTCGGAATGGTTTTCGGCAGGTATCACAGGTTGAGTAGCCATCTCCGTACGCAATAATCGCCTTCCGGGCTTCAAGCGTTAATCGTCCTGCTGCCTGGATTGGCTGAATATTGATATAGTTCTCTTCCCGGCTTCGTATCTCAATGGTCCCTGCAATTTTTTTGAGTGGTCTCGTGACCGATTCAGAATCCAGTTTTTGAACGATTTCATTCAGCTCGGATAGTTTACTCTTCCAGGCCTCCTTCTCGTCATTATCAAGTCCGGTCGGGAGAGAGTCACGGAGTATCTGCCTTATTTCTTCCAGTTTAAAGAGGGCATCAAAAACCTCGTCTGTCTTTTTCTCCATCTCCGGATAATCACCTTTTCATTAAATAATAATTTTCACAAATGTGAACTCATACAGATTAGGTACCCAGTAATAAAAGAGATAGGAAACCGGCAGAGTTTGCATATACTTTTGTTGAGGTTAATCTGGTAAGCCAGTTAAGAACTGAATTTTTTTTTGAAGAATGGCAATCTTTTATGTATGATTATTTTATTTTCAGGGCATTCAATTCACCATTGTGAATGTTTATTAGGTATAAGATCATATCTATGTGTAGTCACTATGACCAGAAGGGATCGTTTTTGCCTCTGAAGGGGCTGGAAATTTAGAAGTATTGGAATTTGAGCGTCTTCCACCATCTGCGAAGCTGGTGTATAAAGTGCTTGAGACTGGTGAACCTCTCACTCAGAAAGCAATTATAGAAAAGACAAGGCTCCCGCCAAGAACTGTTCGGTATGCAATCCGAAGGCTCAAGATGAATGCAATGCTGAAGGAACGATTAAGTTTCATGGATGCACGTCAAAGCATCTATAGCATTTCAGAATCAGACCAGGCGGTTGTAATGGGGTAGAAGCGATGAGAGGTGATTATTCACCTCCGATTCTTCTTATTCATTGCAATGTGTCAAAGGTATGTCTGCACTATTCTATTTTGGATTTGAGTTTGTACAGTGATCATACTTACAACTCTAATTCAATCGAATTCGATGGGATTAATGGTCGTTCCCGTTCATAGCGGTTAAGATGTTCCAAAAGGGTCCTTCAAAAGATTATTCAGGATGATCTAAAAATGGGACTTGAAGAATTCTGCGAAGTATATGAAAAATTATCTGGAATGAAGGGACATCTGGACTTCTCCTGAACTCCCTGGCATAGTCAGAAACTTTGTATCGGAAGAAACGACGAACTGATTATGGAATCTGGTGACGAAGAATACCCATGTATCTCGGAGTATGCCATCCTTACCATCGAGGGGTATTGTATGCTTAATCTGGATTACATCATGAAGAAAGATCCCTATAACTACCACCATATGCAGGATGGAAGTTTTCAGGAGGTTGACAACCCGCTTTATGATCCCTCCTGCAAACCAGAGCCATATCCAGATGGGTGTCTTCACTCCGTGAACACCTCCTGCATCTCGTGTATTCATTTTGGATGGTGTGAAGCAGATGAAGATTCAGATGATGAAGAGTCAGCGTTTTCTCCTACTGATTAGAAATGAGAGAATTCTGGTTGATGATTCAATATTAAAAGATTTAACTGCTTTATTTCCAGAAGGAATGTATGAAATCTTTTCCATTATGTGGATGCCTATGTCTTGTTTTGTTGGTATCTCTGACCGGAGCAAGTCTGGCAGATTCACCGTCTGGTTTTACGATATATGTTCAGGGTGGAGAAAGTGACATTATTTCAGATCCGAATGGAACGAGTATGATAACCATCAAGGGTGTTGTTCCGTACTGTTATATTAATCAGGAAAATACGGGTGAATTGATTCCAATTCCGAATTTTTCTTACTTTTCATACCCCTTGCAGGCAGCACTGGTCATATCCGGAGAAGATAAAGAGCACATCTCAATGATTTCGGTAGAGAATCTTTCATTATCTGATGAAAAGAAGATTCTTACGCTTAAGGTGCATCCACTCGAGTTCTACGAGGGTTCGGGATTAAATGTCTTTGCTAATAGCAGTCCGGAACCCATCATGAATACCGGAGAAAAAGTAAAAAATACTGGATTATATCTTGAAATTTTTGATCCTACACCAACGAATAGATTTAATCAATGCGTTGACACGTGGGATACGGGGTGCGCATGGTGTATGGGAGAGTGCTCGAGGGTGGGGTATGACCAGAATTATTATGCGAGTGAAGAAGCCTGTAAAATGTATTGCAAGTGGTGTCCCGGGTGGTATTAGTAATACTGGATCCCTTCAATAGATCTTTTTTGGTTCTGAATCGTTTCAGGATCGCATTATCAGAATCACTCTAAAGTTCAGACACTCAAGTGCCTGCACAGATTCTGGGGAACTCTGCAATGAAGGGTTCAAACTCAACAAACTTATAATCATCAGCAATGAGATAGATAATCTTCTTGCCACCATTGAGACCTGGTATGATTCCTTGCCAGATCTGGCATATCCTTTTCTCTTTTTCAGGGGGGAGTGAATTGAACAGATATATGCAGGAGCAGAGTGCAGTCTGCTCCTTATCAGTGGTTATAGAGTTCAGATCCTATCTGAATCTGATCAGATAGTTGAACTGGAAAAAAGCCAAGATCCGGATTTGAACCGGAGTGTAGCTGATCTGCAGTCAGCCGCGTGGCCGCTCCGCCATCTTGGCAATCACCACAGGATATCTCACCTGCGTTAATGTAGGTCGACGTAAAAGTATATAAAACGACTACATTCGGCAATAAGAATGATGGGGATTCACATTACTGGTTAAGATTCTTACCCTCCAATATTTGCCTTGATATTCATGAGGTACCATTTTTATACGGATATTCTGTGTTCATCTCTTCCATTATCCGGTTTATTTTGCCTGATTCTTGATATATTTAAATGAATCTGGCATACGATAGTATGGACAGAATCTGCAGGAAAGTATCTGCACCGATCAGCGTGGTTGACTCCTCTCTCCGCATGAGGATTATTATCCACCTGATGTGTCTGTATCTGTAAGATGAGTCTTCTGATGCCGGTGTGGCAGAGTGGCTGAATGCCTTCGCCTGCAAAGCGAATGTTTGGGGGTTCGATTCCCTCCGCCGGCGTTTCTGCTGGGTGATTTCAATATGCAACTGTATAGTACCTTATCCAGAATGGTCGAGCCATTCCAGACACTCTATCCTGATCGGGTTTCGCTCTTTGTCTGTGGTCCGACGGTATACAATTATCCGCATCTTGGTCATGCACGGACCTATGTGGTCTTTGATGTACTGGCAAAGTATCTCCGTTGGACCGGGCAGGAGGTACTGTATATCCAGAATATAACCGATGTCGATGATAAAATCATCAACCGGGCACAAGAAGAGAAAATTTCACAAAAAGATCTTGCAAGGAAGTTTGAGCGTGAATACATAAAAGATATGCTCTCACTTGGCATTGATTCGGTGAGTTATCACGCCCGGGCAACAACCCACATCCCGGAAATCATCAACCAGATAGAGCGACTGGTGGGGATTGGTGTTGGATATATCACAGAAACCGGTGTCTACTTTAACATTGATTCATTTCCCAGAAACGGGGAATTATCCGGGCAATCAAAGGATAAACGAATCAGCCGGGTTACTGACACCAAAAAACACAATCCTGCAGATTTTGTATTATGGAAGCGGGGAGAATATGGTGAATATACCTGGGACTCTCCGTGGGGAAGAGGCCGTCCGGGCTGGCATATTGAGGATACTGCCATTACTGAGAAATATTTCGGCCAGCAGTATGATATCCATGGCGGCGGGCTGGATCTTATCTTCCCCCACCATGAAGCCGAGATAGCCCAGATGGAATCACTTGAGGGGAAACATCCGATGGTCAGGTACTGGATGCATACCGGATTTTTGACCGTTGAGGGGGAAAAGATGTCAAAATCCCTGGGAAATTTCATCAAAATTCAGGATGCTCTCAAAACATGGGACAAAGATATCATCAGGTACTTTATTCTCCTCTCCCACTACCGCTCACCGCTCCAGGTATCCGAAGAAGGTCTCCTCAATGCAAAAAAAGCCCTGGAACACATCCGTGCTATCGCAATAACCGACAATGGTCCCTATCCTGAAGGACGGGATGCATTTATCGCAGCTATGGAATCTGATCTCAATACGCCGAATGCTATTGCAGCAATCCATGCCCTTGCAGCACATGGTGATCTCGAAGCGTTAATTGAATATGGAGAGATCCTTGGCATTCGGTTCCTCCCCGAAACCAGTGCTCCGCTCAGTATCCTTCAGGATATCAGGGCAGAATTACGTGCCTCAAAACAGTTCGAAATCGCTGATATGATTCGGAAAAAAATTGCTGATGCAGGCATACAAGTTACGGATCCCCCCTTGAAACCCTTGAAATAGATATCTTCTTTTTATTTTTTATTTTTAGGATGGGTACCATTGGGGGATTTTATTAGCGACTTACATAACCTACCCTGAACCTACACTAAATACAGTTCTCAAAATATGGGCATTCTATAGGGTCACATATACGCATGGTATTGTCAGATCTCTCATTTATTCTTCTGACTTCCGTGACAGAGTGCGAATATTTCGAATCAAATTTAATATTTGATACTATAATGGCCGTCTTATGGTATGGACAGTCCACGATCTCTAAAGGATCCAGAAGTACTTTTTCGATTGCAAGAAAAGACCGAAATTGGCACTAAATTGGGAGGCAAAAAATAAAGCTGGTTTAAACCAGCATGTTGATTGGGTGCTTATCTATCTTTACATCCCCACCGAGTTCACGGAGGGTCTCTGCAAGAACAATGTCACTGAATGCCATTGCAGTTGCGGTTGCCTCACAGTTCTCGATTGGACCGAACATGATAAGGTCAGCACCAAGGGTTGCTGCCATAATGTTACAACCGATGTCAGCAGAGGACCAGGCAGCCTGACGGATACCTTCAACACCGCCAAAGTGGTGGTGTCCCATCTGTTCAAGGAGGGTTCCTGCGTCTTTGTATCGTTCAAGGATACCGCTCTTTCTCCAGCGCTTGAGCCAGGTCCAGGATACGGTCATGTTGTGGTATGCGCCACCGGTTGGGAGACCGTGGATTGCCTTACAGGCAAGGATCTCACGGAATGAACCACCGGAACCAAGGCCGAGCGGAGTTGCTGCAGTGTCGAGGATTGGACGCTTGATTCCACATTCCTCTGCAATTGCCATCATGGACTTCTCCTGACCGGCAACGCCACCTTCTGCGAGCACTTTCTCACGCCCACGGACACTTGGGTCACCTGGGTTGAATGCCAGCACAATTGCTGCATCCACATCACTTTTCTTGATTGCCTCGATGTTCTCCGGTCCGATGGAACCGTTGATGGAGTTGTAGACTGCACGGTCTGCACAGCCTGCTTCAGTCACATATTTACAGGCATGTGCCAATGCTGCCGGTGCAGAGGAGTCCATCAGGAATGGGAACTGGTCATCGATGGTACAGAACCAGTCGATGTAGCTCTCGAAGGCTTCTCCGAATTCAGCGATGATCTGACAGAAGTACCAGTGACCGGTTGCGTCGTAGAGTTCAAGACAACGGTTCCAGAGTGCCTCTGCTTTTGCTTTATCAATCTTTCCAGTGTGCTCATCGAGCACGGTCTCGTGTTTGTTGTAGAATATCGATGCACCGAGGACACGTGGATATTCTCCCGGCTGTCCTCCGATCTTGTATCCATTGAAATCAAGGACCGTCTGTTCCTTTTCAAACATGAACATGGCTTATCACCTCTTATTTTGCGAGTATCTCGAGCAGTTTCGGAAGTAATTCCGTTATTATGATGTATGACATAAGTCCGGCTACGACACCGTAGAGTATACCAATATCGCGTCCGACTTTCCGGCCGACACGCTGGGCAATCTCACCCTCGACAAATTCGAGTTTGCTTTCGATTGCGTCCAGCTTAGCCTCGATCTCAAGGAACTGCGGGTTTGCAGTTGCAGATGCGGCTGCTCCACCGCCTCCACCCTCCTCCTTGATCTCGACAACCATTGGTCCACCAGGGAAGACTCCGGGATCCCGTGCTTTCAGCTCATTGATCTTTGCTGAAATTGCTCCGATATCCTCAGACTCCATGATGTCAACGATCTCGACCTGTTCCTGGAACCTCTTAATGTGATCTCCGGTGAGGTTCTCGATGAACGGAATTGCTCCTTTTGATCCGACGATTTTACCGCCGTCTACACCATTCTGGTGAAGGGCGATTAAGCTCTGTCCGGAAAGGTGACCCTTGACTTCTGTTCCACAGGTAATTACAAACCGGATATTCGGGTTGGAGATGACGTTTGCAATGACCTTCTCCAGACCGAGGTTTTCAGTCTTACAGGATCCAGCAATAGCTGCTCCTGCACTGCAGATTGCACCTTCGTCAAGGTGGGAACCCATGGTAACAACTGCGACCGGGCTCTTTGAGTCACCGGTGTGGAAGTCACCCTGGACAATTGGCCATCCGGAGGCGGCCTCTCCCTTGTCTGCCATCAGACTCCTCCCATCAGAATTACGGGCACAACCAGGATAAGGGCAAATGCAAGACCGATTGCAAATCCGATAATTCCTGCACCCATGATACCGGATTCAAGCTTGTTGGTACGTGCAAGGATCTGTCCCTTGTATTTCATGTCGGCCATCATGGCATCAATTGCAGCCATACGTATTGGCCCTGACTTCTTCTCATCTGACACTTAACTCACCCCGTGTCCTACAAGCAGGAGTCCTATAATCACAAACGAGACGATAAGACCGATCATAAGTCCTTCGACTTTACCACCGTATACACCGGCAGCGTACTTGTCGTAGAAACCAATATCGGTAATCGTCCGCTGGATTGTTTTCATCCGTGCATGAATCAGAGCGACTTCGGCAGACATTGGTCTGACTTCGCCACCCTCTTCTGCTGCTCCGCCACCTTCTTCCTTGATCTCAACGATCATGGCTTCAGCGTCGAATGCACCTGGATCGCGGGCAGTCAGTTCCTTGATCTTTGCTGAAATTGCTCCGAGATCTTCGGATTCCATGATGTCGACTAATTCGACCTGTTCCTGGAACCGTTTGATGTTGTCAGCGGAAAGGTTCTCGATGAACGGAATTGCTCCCTTTGATCCAACGATTTTTCCGCCGTCTACACCGTTCTGGTGAAGTGCGATAAGACTCTGACCGGAGAGGTGTCCCTTAACCTCAGTACCGCAGGTTATGACAAACCTGATGTTCGGGTTGGAGATGACATTTGCAATGACTTTCTCCAGACCGAGGTTTTCAGTTTTACAGGATCCGGCGATGGCTGCTCCTGCACTGCAGATTGCACCTTCATCGAGGTGGGATCCCATGGTAACAACTGCCACCGGGCTGTTTGGGTCACCGGTATGGAAGTCACCCTGGACAATTGGCCATCCACTGGCTGGTGATTTCTTGTTTGCCATTTTTCTCCCCTCACATCAAAGCCAGAACGATGATTCCGGCGACCAGGAGTCCTACAGCAAGTCCATAGAACATGGCCGTGATTCCACCAGCGAATACCAGTGACTTCTCACGGTTCGGGAAGCTCTCAAGGAAACTACCCTCACCGGAGAGCATACCAACAATATCGTCAGTGACTTTCTCCAGCTTGTTCACCTGTTCTACGATTGGTGCCAGAGACTCACCCTGCTGGGTGACGAATCCTGCAAATACATCACATCCAAGACCGAAGTCAGGAAGAACCGGAATCCACGTCATTACTCATGACCTCCGACTTCAATGATTGGCTTTGCATCAAGCCATGCATATGCATCACGCTTGGACAGTGCAATGTACTGCTTGTAGGTGTATATCCACCCAATCAGTGAGATTATCAATCCAACAGTTGCGGCCATCATGTCAAGGAATGCATAGGATATAACGGCTACAACGAACATGGAAAGGAATCCGACTTCGATGGCGAGCATAAGGGTTCTGTCCTGTGACTCGTTCGGGCCAAGACAGGCATTGAACGGGTGCTGCAGAGCCATTGCACCAAGGAAGAAGATCACTGCAAGAGCTGATCCACCGATGAGTGACCCTGCAAATTCAGGTAATACGGTTACCATGAATGTCTGGGCTCCTCCGGCTGCAGCTTCTCCTGCTGGTTCCATGGAGAGAGTCATCCCACCGATAACAAGACCATTGAACATGAAGGTGCCGGTGCACATAGCGGCAAATCCGAGCATGGTCAGCGCTCCGACGATTGATAATTTCATGAGTGAAAAGATCATAACCGGAATGTTCATGTTAATGACGTTGTTTGCGATGTACCCGATCACTGCTCCAATAATGGCTGCAAGGATCAGTGTTACAATCGGTGATGCTATTCCAAATTTTGTCCCTGCAATCATGGCTATTGCACCAGCTCCGAATGCTACCATTCCGGCAGACGGAACACCAGTACCAAGACCATAACTGCACAGGTGCTTGATTGTGTCAGAACCCCACCAGATTGCTGCAATGGCACCGATCCCACCAAAGAAGGAGAAAACGGCCATGCCAGTTACAACATTGAGATATGTGAGGTATGTGCCGACTAAGGCGACGACAATTCCGTAGATCATCAGGGTGTTTTCAGATATCGCCCCTGCTGAAGCTTCCATTTTTGCTGTCATGTTGTATCCCTCACATCCCCGTGTTTAATACAATCAGCATCGAAATCAGGCCACAAAAGGCTGATGCGACTGCACAACCGATAATTGCCCGTGGAACACGCTTGAATTTGGGGTCATGCGGTCCTTCGATAGTTCCGGTGATGTTATATGCTGCCAGTACTGCGTTTACCAGGAAGAATCCGATAGCAAAGATTCCGGCGAGTGATACTGCCAGAGGTTCGATTGCTTCCGGATTGGCCTGCATAATTGCTGGCAGTCCTGTATGGTAGACATCGAGAAGTTCGATGTAAATCAGGGTTCCGCCAAGACCGGCGATAAATCCACCAACAACTCCTCCGAAGAATGAGATGAATGGCAGACCATGTCCTTCAGTTCCCTGTGATTTATATTCAGGGAAGGTGTCTCCGGTGATTGGATCCTTGGCAATCTTACCAGATGCTGCAGGGATACCCATTGCGAAGACATAGGTGGCGTTGACCATCAGACAGGTGATGGCCATCATAAGACCTCCACCGACGGCTCCACCAGCGACTGCTACTGCAAAGTCCCCGGTTGCCTCATATGCCCAGGCCCCACCGAAGAGACCTGCAAGACCGGCACCAGCGGCAAGCATAGCGACACCGGTAGCGATACCGGGTGCCTGTCCCATTGCTGCCGGAGCACCACCGACTGGCACAAAGTGAACGCCAAATCCAATGAGTGCTCCACCGATTATTATTCCGATAAGAGGAACGATAGAGAAACCAAGTGCGTATGTTGCAGCGATCGAGACGAGGAGAATAACTATACCAACGACAGATCCGGTTGGGTTTATCCCTTCACCGCCGGCTGCCTTACCTCCGAGTGCACTCATGACGAGGCCTCCTCGGTGGTGTATGGTCCGTAGGTCTTGCGGCCCCACACTTCAACCCAGCGGTCGATGAATGTGAAGACAAGAATCAGAACAACTCCCATGATGATTGCTCCCCATCCGCCCATCATCTTCTCAAAGAGGACGGTACGCCAGAGTTCGAGGAAGACAATCAGACCGAAACAGATACCAGATGCCGGACCGGCAAACTTGGTGGTGAACCAGCCATTGTCAAGGGAGGAACGCTGTCCTGCTTCTGCATATCGGACGATGTTTCCAGATGCGGAGATCGGAACACCTGCACCATACTTCTGATTCTGGTACTGACGTTCTTTTCCGTAGAATGGATTTCCGGTTGCAGATCCTGCGGCACCAAGCGCAATACCCCACACCAGTCCGAGCAGGGGGAGTGCGAACGGATGATGGAGTGCTGATGCCATCAGGTAACACATCGCGACCGTACAAAAGATCGCGACGAACGCATGTGCCATAGTGACCGATAACAATGACTTGATGATGTCAATGTATACCGGCTGCTGGAACTTTGCAAGACTTGCTATACGGCCAAGATAACCGGAAGTACAGTAGATTCCCTGTACAAATACGGCGATAACTGAACCGAGAATAATAGCAAGTGCCGGGTTGTAGTTAATCTGCATCAATGCCCAGGCAACACCTGCTCCGATGGCACACCATGCTCCATATGCTGGTGGCTCTCCGGAGATTGCCTTGTTAAAGATGCGGTGAATGTAACCCATCTGCGGAGCGAGCTGAACCTGTGAGTTCGGGTCACCCTGTGATCCGATATCAGATTCAGTATCTTCCGCAGCACCGGCAACTGTGGCAAAAGCTCCCGCTAATGCAGTAATACCAATGCCTAATACAATCTCTTCCATGTAAACCTATCTCCTGCGTAGCTCAAGATCAGACACAAGAGTGCTCGCGTTGCAATACCACACACATGGCATATCAGACCCGTTGTGGTAATTGATTTGTTCGGTCAGTATTGAATTAAAGGTTTCGAAATAACGTCGATTTATATGGTTATACACATCTTCCTGGGAAAAAGAGGGCAAATTGAAGGTTTTTTCTCAAGGGATTCTTATCTAAATCAAAAAATATTGTTTTCAGATCAACTGATCCTGAGCATATCAGAGAGAGAAAGTATTTGTTCTTCAGTTCACGGTCTTGATCTATATATACGATTCGGATGAAAAAAACGCGTGAATCGATGATTATGCGCGTGACGTTCGTTTATCGTCGATTTCATCCCGAATGGTCCTATGATGTCTTTGTTCCGGATTTACAGGCATTAAGCAGAATAATATCTCCGAATCAGTCTGGTCACGTTCCTGATATCCGCTCCCTGTTTTCTAGCCTCTTCAAGGTAGGCATTATAGTGCACATCCTGAGTAATCCGGGGGACTGGCCGGCACATGTCAGCATGCAGCATCAGATCAAATGCCCGTGCCTCTGCTTCTGAGAGATGAAGTCCGGCATATTCGCCGGTGTGCGGGACGGATACCAGATCCATGTCCGGATTTTGAGAGCAAACAACTTCAGCCAGGGGAGTACTGGGTATTGGTTCGGCGATTGAGATGAACACATCATCAAGAGTGAGTTCTTCCATCAGATCCTTTGTTGCCTGGAAGTCCTCTTCTTCCTCTCCCGGGTATCCGGTAATGAAACTCCCGGCAGGTTTTACTCCGTACTGTCTGCATTGTTCAATGGCATCCCGGACCTTGTCAATGGGTATGCCCTTTTGCATCAGGCCAAGCATCTTTTCACTCCCCGATTCTATGCCAAAAAATATCCATCCGATGGTGTGTGCCCTGACTGCTTCAAGCACTTCATCGGTAAGGCAGTCAGCCCGGATATCCGGACATGAAACATTTTTGGGGCCCATGATTGAGGAAATACCCTCAAGGAGGCTGATGAATGCATCAGAATTGACTTCACCCTCCTTTGACCGGTATAATGATCCGGTACCTCCAATAAGGGCAAGCCTTCTGACTCCTTTCTTCTGAAATGCCTTGACTTCCTTCAGGATTTCATCAAGCTCCCTGCTTCGTATCCGTCTGCCAAAAACCCGTGGCACCTGACAGAACCCACACCGGCCAAAACATCCCCGATGGGTTTCGATATAGGTCTGGGCGCCCCTGATATCCTGGGCTGCGATATCATCCGGTATGAGGGGGAGCGGGAAGGAGAGATCCTGAGCCCGTTTCTGTTCGGTTTTTATAACCCGACCATCTTCAATGTATGCACAATTTGGACAATCAGCATGGTCTGTCTGATCACCTGTCCGATCAAGAATGCATCTGACAGCCTCTTCCCCTTCACCACAGACAACAAGGTCAGGATGCAGTTCTCCAAGGACCATCTCCGGCCCTGAAGAGACCGGACCACCGATGATGCACTCCCCCCCTTTCTGTTGTATTCGTTTGACGACCTCTTTCACCGCTGGATCCAGCAGATGAAGAGTACTAAACAGGCTGAGAAAAACCTGATCACCGTGTATTTGTGAAATATTGCGGGTAATCTGTGGGTGAAATCCGGCATCTCGAATTATTCCTCCTATCCGCATCGCTCCATAGGTATACAGGCCGGGAGCACCGACCATCACATCCGATTTCCGGCTTCTCATGATTGTACCATTGGTTTATTTTTTGCTTTTAAATATCAGCGACACCCTCTCTGTTCTCTCAGAAAGAATGGAGATATTATTTCTCATATGCTGGGAAATATATTAGAATCACTCTGATCCTATATACATACAGAAACTCTGCTGACACCGGCAGAGATGAGGTAGCGTTATGGGACAGACTACGTATCAGGGGGTCCCCGGTATTCTAAGACCCTTTAAAGACTATATTGAAAAAAGGTCACTTCCTGCAGGTTCAGAGATTGTGTTCTACGGGGTGCCCGGTACCTGCACACCATTTGTTGAATTACTCTGTTTTGCTATCCGGTCACTTTCTCTGACCTGTATCTTTGTGCCTTACACCGAAGAGGAAAAAGCCCAGAAGCTGACAATAAAACCGGATGTCGGTTTTCAGGCATCAGAGGCATATCCACCGAAAAATCCTTCCTTCCTTGTCATCATGGGAGGGCTGGCCATGCCAAATATGCCGGTCACCGCAGACGATGTTGCATCGGTGATGAAAAAATGGAACGGAGCAGGGGCAATTGGGATCTGCTTTATGCACATGTTTGAAAAGGCAGGCTGGCTTGATAAGATGCACTTTGATCTTCTTATCGACGCCGATATATCAGTAGATGTGACTTCTGATTAAGTAAAATCAATCTCCTTTTTTTCAGGTAACTCTATGCAATCTGAAGCAGAAAAAAAATCCCCGGAGCGTGCACAAATTGACGCCAGTCACGTAATTCTCGTTCTCTCAGGAAAGGGTGGAGTAGGGAAATCCACCGTTTCAGTAAATATTGCAAACGCCCTTGCGATACGAGGCAAACAGGTAGGCCTTTTGGACCTGGATATTCATGGTCCGAATGTTCCAAAGATGCTGGGATTAGAAGATCATCAGTTACTTTCCGAAAACAATAAAATTGTGCCGGTACGGGTATCTGAAAAACTTCAGGTTGTATCCATGGCATTTCTCCTTCCTCACAGAAACTCTCCCGTCATCTGGCGGGGGCCCATGAAATCGAACGCCATACGCCAGTTTTTAGTGGACACAGCCTGGGAACCTCTTGATTATCTTATTGTGGATCTCCCTCCGGGAACCGGCGATGAGGCTCTTACGATCGCCCAGATTGCACCAAATATCACCGGAACGATCATTGTCACCTCCCCTCAGGCGGTATCAACCCTTGATTCATCAAAAGCCATTACATTTAGCAGGGATTTAGGGATGGAAGTTCTTGGTGTTGTTGAAAACATGAGCGGGTATATCTGCCCTTCCTGTGGAGAAGCGGTGGATATCTTTGGAAAAGGCGGGGGAGAAGATATTGCCCGGGAGATGGGCGTTCCGTATCTGGGGGGAATCCCGTTGGATATAGATATTCGTCGATCCGGTGATGAGGGATGGGCATTCGTAGGGAAAGTAAAGGAAAGCCCGGCCTGGAGATCAATAGATACTATTATTGACACGCTGCTCGCTCGGATAGAATCCACATGAACATCCATTATTTTGAATATGGTGTCCGGTATTCCATCCATATGGCAATCCGGAATGACGTATTTATGTCATGAGGTTCAAATTTTTGTATTGGTATCTGGGAAGATTTATTGCACATATGAGCAATAATTATCTGGTATGATAGTATGTATCCCCTCACGGGGTTCAACAGCAGACTCCCAGATGGATGATCGATTTGGTCGTGCACCGTATTTTGCCTTTTTTGACACTGATACAAATTCAGTCAGAGTAGAGCAGAATCCCCACGCAGGAGGATCAGGTGGCGTTGGTCCGATGGCTGCACAGTTTCTGGTAAAAAATAATGTACAGATTCTCATTGCACCACGGCTTGGTGGAAATGCAGATGAAGCTCTGAAAGCATCAGGTATCACAGTCATCATGCAAAACCCGGATGTGACGGTCCAGGCAGCATATAATGCATGGAAAGCGAACCCAGAGAACAACTCTTAAGCAGGTATAATCTGCCGGGCATATTATGCAGATTGTTATAGCCAGTGGAAAAGGTGGAACCGGAAAAACAACGGTTTCATCTAATCTTGGATATGTTATGTCACAGTCGCGAACCATTACTCTTGCTGACTGTGATGTTGAAGAACCCAATCTAGGTATTTTCTTTCCTTGTGTTCCGGAGATTCACCCTGTTCATGTCATCATTCCGAAGGTAAATGAAAGTCAATGCATGCATTGTGGAGCATGTGGTGAATTCTGCAGGTTTGGGGCACTGACGGTGCTGAAAGACCGGGTATTATTCTTCCCCCAGCTCTGTCATTCCTGTGGGGGATGTTTCCGGGTCTGTCCGCATGAGGCACTGGAGGAAAATCCTGCATATGTTGGTGAAGTACAAACCTGCCATCTTTCTGATTCGCTCACCCTTGTTAGTGGCAAGCTGAAAGAGGGTGATGTGCGGACAACCGTAGTTATTCACAGGGTCCGTGAGATTACCGGAAACGATCCACTGGTATTGCTGGATTCCCCTCCGGGAACTGCCTGTCCCTTTATTGAAACGGTGGACGACGTCTCTCTCTGTGTCCTTGTGACTGAACCAACACCATTCGGGCTTCATGACCTTTCTGTTGCGGTCAATGTGCTAGACGTTCTGAATATCCCGGCTGTGGTTGTTATCAACCGGAGTGAAGGGAGTGATGAACATATTGAAGAGTATTGTTCAGGCCGTGGTCTTCCTGTCCTGATGAAAATTCCCCTGGATTTTCCCCTGCTGAAAGCCCAGAATAATGGCGACCTTATTTCCCGCATAGATCCCGCCTGGTTTGAACAGTTCAAGGAACTTGGTGAGAAAATTCTTGCATATGCCGGAGGGGCTTCATGATTCAGATCGCCGTTGTCAGTGGAAAAGGAGGCACCGGGAAGACAATACTGACTGCCTCTCTTGCAACCCTTCTCTCTCAGGATAAAGTCCTCATTGATGCTGATGTCGATGCTGCAAACCTTTCCCTGCTGCTCAGTCCAACAGACCTCAAAACCCAGGAGTTCAGGGGGATGGACGGTGCGGTTATCGATACGAAATCATGTATTGGTTGTGGCATCTGTGCAGAGGCATGTGTGTATGATGCTATCCAAAAGGTCGGTGAAATCTATGAGGTTGTTCCATACCGGTGTGAGGGATGTGGAACCTGCACAATTGTCTGCCCTGAAGATGCCGTCAGCATGAAATCCCGCATCACCGGGATGATTCATTATGCGGATACGTCTGCAGGACCACTTCTGTATGGGTCACTGACTCCTGGTTCGGGAAATTCTGGATTACTGGTTCACCGGCTGAGACAGGAAGCAGGATTATTGCATCCGGATGTGCCGCTTGTTCTGATTGACGGCCCGCCTGGAATTGGCTGCCCTCTTATCTCCACCATCACCGGTATTCAGATAGCGATACTTGTCACCGAACCCAGTACATCAGCCCAGTCAGATCTCCAGAGGCTCATTACCCTCTGCCGGTCATTCCGGGTCCGGATGTTTCTCGTCATCAACCGGTCTGATGTTAATCAGAACATCACCGAAGATATCCTCCAGGTCGCTGCTGAGAACGAAATCCTGGTCCTTGGCCTGATTCCGTTTGACCGCACCGTTCTGAATGCAACCAGGCAGGGTGTTCCGGTTACCCGTATGTCCGGCGCTGCATCGGAAGCGATACATGAGATCACACAGAACCTGTCTCAAGAACTTGACCACATATGATGCCGGCGAATGGTGAAGAGGGACAACAACGAAGACGGGGAAGGCCAAGAATCAGGAGAAGGATGTCCGAAAATGGCATGCTTCGGTGTTATGGTCCCAGATGCGAAGTTCTTGGTGAAATTGAGGCTGTTGTCCTGCTTCCAGAAGAGATTGAGGTGATACGGCTCATTGATCTTGAAGGAATGGAGCAGGAAGAGGCAGCTTCGTTTCTTGGTGTGTCTCGAAGAACAGTCTGGAAAGATCTTCATGATGCCAGACGGAAGGTTGCTGATGCTCTTGTTCATGGCAAGATGATTGAAGTGGCCGGATGTGTAAGGCAGGGCGGTAATGAATGCCCCAAAAACCAGGAATATCTCTGTCCCCGTGATGCCCATATATGTCCCAGGAAAGGGCCGGATGATCTCCGTCTGCAGGAACCATGATCCCACAGGAAAATTATTTATATTTTAACTCATATGAGTAATAATGGTGCTGTGCACCAGGAGGTGACGAAGATACCTGATATGGATGGCACCGGCCCCAGATGGCTTGGAGAACGGAAATTTTCTCGAAGGGGCAGGTGGAATTTTGAGAACAGTGTGAGTAATCTGCCAGATTCCTCCGGACCAGTCACTCAGCAGGATGCTCCTCTGGGAGAACCTGTTTATGGCATCGGTCGGGGCGGACTTCCCCGGGGAGGTTCACGGAGAATGGGCAGAAGATGGGACAATTCATTCAGGTCATAATTCATGAAAGTTGCAATAGCATGTGATGGAAAAAATGTATCGGGACATTTCGGACATTGTGAAGGATATGCAATCTATGATGCTACAGATTCAGTCATTGCATATTCAGAAACTCTGCAAAGCCCCGGGCATGAACCGGGCCGGCTTCCGGTCTTTCTGGCAGAACACGGGGTCAACCTGATTATCGCCGGAGGGATGGGTGCCCGGGCAGTTCAGCTCTTCAATGATAATAATATTGAAGTAATTCTTGGTGTGAGCGGTCCGGTAGATGTCGCAGCCCAGGATTATATTGCAGGGAGATTAAAATCAACCGGCAGTATCTGTACTCAACATGATCACGAGTGTTCCGGACATTAACCCGTTCGCCTGATCGTTATACATTGATTGTAGTATCTGTTTCCTATACCAGAAATGCCAGTATCGGCATACTCTCGAAAGAAAAATCCCCTGTGAGATAACCGGAAGAATATGTTCATCAGGTCGGTTTTCCGACCTTTTCCGGTTATGCTTTTCACGATGTTGTCTTCTACCTTATTTTATCCTGATGAGCCTATTATTTGTGATCATGAAAAATATTAGTATCATCTAAATTCAATACTCATGGTGGAATCTGGTATACATGGTTGTATCTGTAATGGAACTTGAGGAAGGAAAAACCGCAAAAATTATCGAGATACAAGGTGGCCACGGGATGCAGAATCAACTGCGTTCAATAGGCATCCTTGAAGGAAAAGATATTGCTGTGGTAACACATCATCCCTTTCAAGGACCGATCGTTGTGAAGGTTGACCGGAAGATGATCAGCCTTGGCAGAGGGCTGGCCTGTCGGATCATGGTGGAGATGACCAGTTGAAAAAGATTGTTCTGATGGGGAACCCGAATGTCGGGAAGAGTGTGGTATTTTCCCGGCTGACCGGAACCCATGTGATTACCTCCAATTTTCCCGGAACGACGGTTGATTATTCACAGGGAGCGACATGTCTTGGCAGGGAACGGGTGTTTATCATCGATGCACCCGGAACATATTCTCTGGATCCAACAAACCCTGCCGAGGAGGTCTCATTACGTATTCTGAATGAAGCGGATATTGTGGTAAATGTTCTAGATGCCACAAACCTTGAGCGAAATCTCATCCTTACTCTGGAGCTCCTTTCAAGGAATGTTCCCCTGCTTGTTGTCCTGAATTTATGGGATGAAGCCGCACATACGGGCATTGAAATTGACGTGTCCAGGCTCCAGGAACTGCTTGGTGTACCGGTCATTCCGACTGTTGCGGTTACCGGCGAAGGTATTGCCGAGCTTGCTTCCTATTTCTCACAAGATGCTTCGGTCCCAGAGCAGAAGAACTACAGCGATGAGGAAAAATGGGTTATGATCGGACAGATCACGAGGGAAGTTCAGACTATAACTCACCGTCACCATACTCTTCGTGATCTGATATCTGATATCACCATCAAACCGGTAACCGGAATCCCTGTTGCTATACTGGTAATTCTGGTCTCATTATGGGCGGTAATTTTTATTGGTGAGGCCTGTATAACGTATATCACCGACCCTCTCTTCGAACTGTATCTTCCGATCATCACCCAGGTGTCTGAATTCATCGGACCGGGATTTATTCATCAGATATTGATTGGGGAACTGGTCGACGGAGGGATTGATTTTGAACAGTCAATGGGAATTCTGACAACGGGCCTTTATGTTCCGTTCGGGATTGTCCTCCCGTATGTCATTGTCTTTTACATCCTCGCAGCACTCCTTGAGGATTCAGGATACCTGCCCCGGCTCGCAACCCTGACTGATACCTTCTTTCACCGTTTGGGGATGCATGGGTATGGTATTGTTCCGGTTTTTTTAGGTCTTGGGTGCAATGTTCCGGGTATTCTTGCAACCCGGGTTCTTGAAACACGAAAACAACGGTTCATTGCTGCAACATTAATAGCAATCTCTATCCCCTGTATGGCAAAGACTGCCATGATATTCGGGACTATCGGACAGTTTGGC
Source organism: Methanospirillum hungatei JF-1 (assembly GCF_000013445.1). Taxonomy (NCBI): domain Archaea; kingdom Methanobacteriati; phylum Methanobacteriota; class Methanomicrobia; order Methanomicrobiales; family Methanospirillaceae; genus Methanospirillum; species Methanospirillum hungatei. The sequence goes on along the minus strand of NC_007796.1, from coordinate 2,432,463 downwards.
TTTTTGTATATCCTTCTGGTCATTGCAGTGCTTGTGATTGTGTATATCACCATCGGGATGGTTCTCAGTCGATTCATACATGGCGAGTGTCCGGAAATATTTCTTGAAATACCCCCATACCGGACCCCCCGGCTTAACATGGTCATGAAAAAGACCTGGATGCGTCTTGTTGCTTTCATTGCAGAAGCGGTGCCATATCTGTTCCTCGGGGTCCTGTTGATCAACATATTATATGCAACCGGATTCCTTGCCTGGCTCGGGACAGCACTCGCTCCCCTTATCGTTGGTTGGCTTGGGCTGCCAAAGGAAGCTTCCGGAGCTCTTCTGACCGGATTTTTACGAAAAGATCTGGCTATAGGTATGCTCCTTCCCCTGGATATGACCGCTCAGCAGATGGTTGTAGCGGTTACCACGTTGACGATGTACTTCCCCTGTGCCGGGGCTTTTGCAGTGCTGTATCGTGAGCTTGGATTCTCCGGAATGATAAAATCAGTAATCGTAATGGCAACGACCGCATTTTTTGTGGGCGGTATCATGCGTTTTATCCTGATTGGGATATAATAGGGGAGAATGAGAAGGGGTGAACAGATCTGATGATCTGTTCCTTTTTCAGGAATTCGAGGAGATCCAATAAAAAATTCCCCGCTCCCCACTTTTTGCCTGGACAGTGCCCTGCTGAACCATCAGGGCCAGTTTTTTTCTGATCTCCGGTGCTTGAAGACCAGTCATTTGTGCGATATCTTCAGCAGTACAGGGACGACGCCGGAGTGTTTCATCTATCAGGGCAATACTATCATCCTGAGCAAGAAGAGGAGTTATTTCATCAAACCCGGTGATATCAACCGGTATCCCTCCTTCAATAAAAAATTCCTGAATCTTCTTGAGGAGTACAGGTTCAGGAGGAGATACCCATGATTCAGTTCCTGGCCGGTCAAGATAATTTAACTGGATTCGATCCGGTCTGATGCTGAATACTGCATTCCGGAGCATTTCGAGTTCATTATCTGAGGTGTTAAGACCGGGAACCAGAAAAACCTCAAGCCAGATCTGGCCTGAATATTCATTCCTCAAAGACTGTAGGCCCTGGATTATCTCCTTTACGAATAGACCCGGAGCAGGTCTGTGTATTCTCTCGAAGATCTCTTGTGTGGTTGTGGTTATCGTCGGGCTCACGAGATCAGCAGGCAGAAGATCCCGCCTCACTGCTGGGTCAGTGCAGAGACTTCCATTTGTAAGAACCGCTACCTTATATTGTTCGTAGTTTTTTTTCAGGTATACCAGCACGGGACCAAGGGAGAGAGAGAGGGTGGGTTCACCTGAACCTGCAAACGTGATATAATCAAGTTTTGGAGAAGAGGAGAGAACAGTATCCAACTGGCGAATGATCTCATCGGGAGGAAAAAATTCTCTTCGCTGTGATGTGAGATCAGTTGTTGCCCCGCATTCACAATATGCACAGTTATATGAACATGTCTTAAAGGGGATGAGGTCAATCCCAAGAGATCGTCCAAGTCGTCTTGAGATGACCGGCCCAAAAATGTGGTGAGTCATGGTTTTAAAAAATTACTTAATATCTCTAATTCATTCGGTTTTTCTCAATGGAATGATGTTTAATCCATCTATCTTTTTGAAGTCTTTCGTATTATCTGTCAGTATTCCATCAGCATTGCATAATGCCTGAATGCCAATGATCGCATCATTTATTCGAACTTCCTTATCACAACTGGTGCATATGGCTTTATTCATTATTTCATAAGAAACGGGGAGATATGTAATATATTTTGAGGATAAGATTGCTTGTGTTCTTTGCATCGCTTCTTCTTTACCCAGCATACGGGTTAGTATGTGGTACGTCTCAGAAATTATGATAGTATTCACATAAAATGTATTATCAGAAGCAATCATTTCTTCGATAATGGCAAGACTCTCTTTCTGCTCAGGCATTGTTGCATTATTTGCAAAAATGAGTATGTTCGAGTCAATTACTACCTGCAATCTGACCAGAGCTCATTTTTCATTGCTTCAATATCACTTCGGGTAAATTTTTCTTTTGAATTCGCAGGTTCTCGTATGGATTTCAGGAACGGATCCTCATCGGATTCCCGATGAATGACTATTGTATCATTATCCATCACCTGTAGAGATACTTTTTCAAATGGTCTAAAGAGCACTTTCTCATTTATCGCGTTAAGAGATATTTTGAGATCCTGATCTATCTGAATTACCGTATTCATAAGGCATCTTATCTGGTTTACCTAAATATAATTTATCAATTTATTATCATAATGGATGTACTGAAAGAATACTTTTCCCAAAAAGAGGGTTCTGATCAGGTTAATGTAAGGAGATAGCAGAGATCTCTCTGGTAGGATTGATTTACCAGAAACAGCGTCCCCTTCTTCCTCGAGGACCTCCAGATGCACATCCTCGTCCCCCGCCATAGGGTATTCCTCCACGACCGAGTCCGTATACTGGTGCCTGACCCTGAACTGGTGGCTGGTATACGGGGATATTTTCAGTGGTGGCTCCTGTCTGGTTTTCTCCGGAAGGTGCGACTGGCTGCTGTGTGGGCTGGTATGCGGTGCGGCAGTATCCAAATCCTCTTCCTGTCATAGGACCCCGTCCAATGGGGCCGGTACCATCAAATCTTGGCATAGTTTTACTCCTGGTACGATGCATCGCACCATTATTACTCATATGAGTAAAAATACATAAAAGTATCTCAACGCAATAATTTTTTAATTATCCTGTACCGGTGAGCATATAGCTTAAAATGCGGATTCTCTAATTATAATCAGAGAAAAAAGGTAGATGAGAAACGAAAAGGGGTTGCGGTTTAATTGTAATCGGCCCTGGTTTTTTCATCACCAAGGGTCGGGGCCAGCATATCTTTCCATGACTCTGAATTCCATGTCCCAAGATGCGAATGCGTCTCGTAATAACTTGTAGGAATGGGATGTGTGCCAATCACCACTTCGATTCCATATTTTTCCGTGATGAAGGATGAGAAATATTTTATGCGTGGACATGGAGGGTATCCAACTATCATTCCCGTGGCAAGGTGAATTATTTCAGCACCGTTCTTTTTCATCTCTGCCGGAGCATATTCAATATTTCCTCCCGGACATCCATTACAGGTGGCAAATCCAATCAGTTCAATCTCCATTCCCTTATACCGGCTGAAGGCTCCTTCACGGTTGTGCATGGATCTCAGGCATTTACCCCCGGCACAGGTTCGATATCGATCACAGATAATTATCCCGATTTTTTTGGAATTACTCATAGAATCTCCCATTCCTTCTCATATTATCATAATAGGTTGGATACCCTGTGCGGAAAAAGTTGGTTATACTCCGGAAACCACCGGAGGAATGTATGCTGACATCGTTACCGGGTTTTGAACAATATTTCTCTGGTTCAACTCTTCAAGGAGACGGGATATCTCCCCGAGTTCATCAGGGTGGGATACTCCTGCCTTTTCGTATTGCTCAATTGCAGTTTCAAGAGCTGTTTTTGCTTCAGTAAACCGGTTTAAGGAAAAGAGAACTCTCCCCTTTCCTGCATATGAAGCCCAGTTTGATGATGCTCCTTGTGCATAGGAGATGGCTTTCGTGTAGGCATCAAGTGCTTACAGGAATCTTTTCTGGCTTTCGAGGGCAATCCCAAGGCCATACCATGCATCTGATGAATCAGGTTTGAGAACGGTAGCAGCCTGAAACGCTGTATACGCAGCACGATAGTTACTCCCTTCGAGAGCAGCAAACCCCTCTGATATATGAGTATCATATGTATCAGAACCAATTACCGGAGTCGGGGTCGGAGTGACTCCCCGGTCAAGTACCGTACTCATCAGATTTTGATCTATCTGGGCAAGCAGCCAGTTTGGAGCTGAAAAGAGTGAGCCATGCGACCATCCACCCTGATAGGGAATCATTCCGGATGGAACAAGTTCGGGATCAAACGAATACCCGTTGTAGTATGTTTTGTTGACATCTGCACCAGAGGGGCTTCCCAGAATAATCAATGTTATAGCCAGTACGAAGAGTATTGATGTGAGATGAGATATAGATAATTGATCTCATATGCGAAATAAATAGTTTGTCCTATTACGTTCTTGAAACCAGGAATTTTTTTGGGAATGAAATTCTCTTAAGAGTATAGAAGTACAGGTTCAGGAGAAAATGTGAGTCTCTCCTCTCAATTCTGAATTATATATGGAAGGAGCGTCCCCCCACCAGTTCCTATCTGCTGCTGTATCTGCCAGGGTACCTTTTCTTGAATAAGGTTATTGGTTATTTACATTCTTATATGGCAAAACTTCCATTAATACCCAGCCACGAAGAGACTCATACTCAGGATCCTTGTGCATAAGTATGCAGTTTTTTCGAATTGCGAATGCGGCAATTATCGCGTCAGCGAAAGAGATTTTATGTTCCGCTTTCAATCGGGCAGCTGTAAGCAGGGTTGACTCATCCATATTCAATAGAATCTTTACATTAAGTTCTTTAATTAGAGCAATTCGCCGATCTGCTTCTGCAATACCATCCTCCTGCAAGGTAATGGAATACACCTCCATCAGAACTGTCCAGGGGATGAATGTAGTTTTTTCCCTCAACGCTAATTCAACCGTATCAGCTCCTGGTTCATCCTCTATGTATGAAAAGAGTGCTGATGTATCCAGAAGGTAGGGATGGAATATTTCTTCAGACATTGGTTTCAATGTTCATTGATGGAGTTTTCGCGGTTCCGATCTATGTTTCGTTCCTCTAACAACTTTTTTGTATAGTTTTTTCCCCGCCCCGATCCCCTGAGAGAAAGTAATGGATCATTCGGTACTGGGACTACTCGAATGGTGTCTCCATCATCCAGCCATACCAAATGGACCCCTGCATCGATATGGTATTTTTTTCGAATTGCAGCTGGAATAACGGTTTGACCGCGTTTCGTTACTGATGTCTGCATTGTAATTCTCCAATTTTTACATGTCACTTTCTTGTTTTACAAGTCTTAATTTAATTTCGTAAGATACATGTATAAATTTTCTTGTTTCTTTATTCGATGTAAACGCACATTTTTTCCAAGACTAAAGTGAATAAAGATAAAATCCAGATTATAATCTCTTAATTCGGTCGCACCAAGGAGCGATTATTTGAGTTAAACTGCTTGTACGGTAATTATCGATATTATTCCATCAAGGTGTTTTGGGTACTAAAAAAGCGTATATCTGCGCAGAGATGGACCGGCCTTTAGAAGGCCGCGGATTTTAGTTTGGTTATGGGTATGTTCCAATGTCTCAAATATCAGAAAAACAAATTTACCTTATATGGAAGTAATCATCAGGGAAAATGGTGATCTAACCATCCCTCAAACAATATTTGCCAACACTAATTTCAAGCCTGGGCAAAAAGTAATCATTACCATTGAATCTGGAAAAATTGTAATTTCTCCAGATAAAGAAGAAATATTAGAAAGATTTAAGCAACTTTCTAAAAACAATTATATTACTCATATTGATTCGGATGAGATCCATGAACAGATGATTCTCGAGAGATTTAAAACAATATGAACTATATTGACTCAAATTTTTTTATTTATGCAGTAGCAAGTGATACTCCGGAAGGTCGTTGGTGTAGAAGTACCCTCTCTCATATAATGGAGGGTGAATTCATTGCATGTACCTCCACTCTAACCTGGGATGAAATTGTCTACGTGCTGATGAAAAAGATCAACCGTGAGATCGCTCTTGAATGTTCAGAATATTTTCTCTCACTACCAAATGTACATTATATTGATGTCAGCCCTGAAATTCTGAAATTAGCACACTCTATTATGACCCAATACGCAATGAAACCAAGAGATGCGATACACGCAGCCTGTATGTCACATCAGGGTATTAACACGATAATCACGGAAGATACCCATTTTGATCGTATTCCATCAGTAAAACGAGTATGGATGAACAATATTCCCTGATACAGACCTGAAGGTCTCTACTCTTATACCTTTTTTAACGCACGGCAGAGAAAAAAAAGAAAAAGTGTTTTCCCCGATTAACGGGCTGGCATGAGGAGTGTACGCTCTCCGCAGGCTACGAACTCGCGGATTGCACCCTTTGCGAACTCCTTCCGTGGCTCGGCAAAGTCGAACGGCAGGGATGGGTCTGCGAAGGTGATCTTGATCAGTGGGGACAGACAGAAACCATCGTTTCTGGTGTAGTGGGAAGATGCAACAATTGCTGCGTATTCTCCCTGGTGACCCACGTTCATTGCGTAGTTCGGGTAGTTTGGACCACGGTATTCACCGATACAACCCTCGTCAGGTCTGACAGAGAGTGAGTTGGTGGAACCACACTGGTCCTGCAGGTCGTATCCGAAGAATCCGAGACGTGACCAGCCTTCCTTGTGCATGAGCATGGAGAGGTACCATCCGTTCAGACCTGCGTTGGAGTTTGCTGTTGCGACACCGACAGACAGACCGGATGCTGCTGCGATAACTCCTGCACGCTGGGAACCACCAAAGTGGTCTTCCATCATGGTTGGGAACTGTTCGTACTGCTCCATTGCATTGAGGGTGACCTCTCCGGCAATGTCGTTGACGATCTCCTGGGTTGGCTTGACCTTGTCTTTCGGGCTTGGGTTCTTCCAGTCGACTTTGTACTTGTCCTTGATGTAGTCCATACCATAGTAGGTGAACTCATCGAGGATGTTGTCGGTGTATGCTGCGGTTGCATACTGGGTAAATCCGACACCACCAGACATGTAGGAACCGAGCCAGATCTGGTCGAAGAGCATACAACCTGCACCGACAACCTCAAGTGATGCCTTTGCTGGGTCATTCGGGTACTTCCGGTTTGCCTGGATCATGTCAGCAAAGTGTCCGAACATGATACCTCCTGGTTCATTTGGACCACGGGCACGACGGGCCGGGAGGTGACTTGCCATCTGGATAACACCAGCGTGCTTTGCTGCAAAGGACAGGTCAGCGACTGCTGCTTCTCCGGCACACATGCGGTATGCGGTAATGAAGGACATACCGATCTGCATGGCTGACCACCGGGAGGTAGTTCCACCATCACATGTACGGGATACGATGGTCGGGATGTGAATTGCCTGCCAGAGTGACTTGCCGACAGCTTCATTCAGCTGCTCTGCCTGCTTTGCCGGGAAGAGCTTGTTGACATCGAGAACGAACTGCTTCTCAATCTGGTCTGCAAGTTCGGAGTCTCCGGTAAAGACCTTTACATAACAGTCATCGACAACACTTGGGTGGGTCTCAACCATGTGTTCCTGAACAACTGCTCCACCAGGCATTGCGTGGTTAAGGATGTGAAGGTACTCGTTGATGGTCTCCGGGGTGATTTCCTTGCCAAGACGCTTCTGCAGGGTCTGGTGTGCAAGGTCCATGTTGACGATGATGGTACGACGGATATCATCCCACATCTGCTGCATTGCCGGGTTGTTGACAAAGTGCAGGTCGTCACCCTCTACAAAGGTTCCGGTTCCGGAAACTTCGTAGGTCATGAGCTGACGCTGACCCATTGGCAGACCACCGAGGTGGCAGCGGTTCGGGTCGTACATGGAGATTCCACGGCGAAGTTCTACCTTCTTGGATGCCTCCATGAACTCTTTCTTTCTTGGGGACTGGTTCAGACCACCAAAGTTGTAAAAACCGGTCTTGGTATCTGCGACGTCTCCCTCGAATTTGGTCTTCAGTGCTTTGAGGAAAAGTTTCTGTGCTCTCTCAATTTTTGCCATATTTAGTACCTCCTTACTCCACCGGCATGAAACCGTACTTTGTTCTCAGGGAGTGAATACGCTGGATATATTCGATGTACTCGGCGTCGCTCCGGTAAGGGGTACCAACGAGTGAGTGGAACATCGTAGTGTTTGCCTTCAGCCAGGCATCGTCCATTGGCTTACCAACATCGACCTTCTTGTCGAGTGGAGTACCAATCTGGTCCTTTACGTACTTGACAGTCCCGCCCTCGAGGATACACCGCTGCAGCATATCAAACATCATACCGTCTTCTGCAAGACGGAGGGAGTGACCATGCACGGTTGCACCACGAATACCGACACGGGCCGGGTCGAAGAGGTTGGTGTTAATCAGGTCTGCAGAGATTTTTTCAAGGTCACGCTCACGGCACTCGACGATCTGACGGCCGGACAGAGTTCCCGGGTCGATACCACGGTAGCGGTAACATTCGGTGTAGGTTCTCTGGTATGGCTGAGATGGTGCATTGAACATGGAGTCAGCGAACTGGATGTACCGGACACGGTCTCCAGCCTTTGCTCCGTCAGTCGGGGTAACAATCTTTCTGATTGGACAGTCCGGCTCACCCTGTTCTGCGAGTGGCGGGTGTGCAGTCGGGTATGCCTGACCTGGTGCCCGGTGACCAAGGATGAGAACGATGTCTTCATCGGTAACATTACGGATTTTTTCGAGCTTTACATTTGGGTTCATCTGCTTGCGCCGGTTCTCGGCTACAATAGACTGGCCCGGACCATACTGTGGAGTATATGCCATATCTTTATCTCTCCAAATCTGAAGTTTTCATAAGTTTCATGACTTCGTGAATGACTTCGCTGATCTTCTCACGTGACGGGGTCTGACCCCTCGTGACACCACTGACAATCGCCATAACTGTCCCTTTTGTCCGGACATTCTCTTCAGTAGGCATCACAAACGCCGTTTTCACCCCTTCCTTTGCAAAATCCTCGTAATCAACAGGGGCCTGACAGACTACAACCGCCGGAATATCACAGTCCTTTAAGATAGACCTGACCTTATGGACGATATGTGATCTGACATTTCCATGGTGCAGAACCGCAACTTTATGGCGGTTAACCTGGATTATTTCCTTCTCATTCAGGCCGAAATATGCTCCCAGCACATGACCGGCACTCTTTGGGGCATCAGGGGGAATCCCGGAGCCCGCGTTGAGAATCATGGTGCTGATACTATATTCAACCCCCTGTGCCCGCAGGGCAGACGTGATATCACAGACCGGCTTTGTGACATGCCGGCGACCGGGGGACATCCCTATGATGATGACGTCAGGATATCGGCATTCGGAGATCGTCCCCCTTTGGGCAAGGGCCCCTCCTTTTCCCATACCCGCACTTTCGCGGCAGTCTACAACCTGTGTTACCCGTCCGATTGGCATTATTTATGTCCCTGGATGAGTGTCGGTCCGGTTTTATTCTTGGGATCGACCAGACCTAACATGATTTCGTTTGCATTCGGGCCGTACTTCGCATAGTCCACCTGGGTCGGGGTCGACCTCATGAATTTTCCTTCCTTGACCGAGTATGAAAAATTCGTGAAGACTTCCTTACAGGCTTCCTCTACCTGCGAGACGATATCCCGTGTTTCAAGTTCGAGAAGGAATGTTCCTACCTGCACCCTGAGGTCAACATCCGTTACCCCGACCCGGATTGTTGCTTTTCCGGAATGGGGGTTATCCAGGCCCCGTGCAGGGCCATAGGGGACTTTCTGGGGTATACTCGGGCCGTTAATGACGATCCTTCGGATCCCGGGTATGACCGCCAGTTTATTGAGGATTTTCTCAACAGTTTCAGGTTTTAAGAGGCGCTCGGTGACGATCCTGCATTGCGGGAATTCAGCATCAGCCATTGTGCGAAACCTTGGGGATTATGCTCCCTGGGCGATGTGCTGAATCGGCTGGGCAAACTCTGGGATCTTACCAAAGGTATCCTGGTAGACCTTTGAGGTGCTCTCTGGGCTGAACATCTGGGTTCCTGCATCAAGAGCACAGGCAGCGACGATACAGGGGAGACCAACACCGGCTGCGTGACGGGTAACGACGTGGTTACCGTTGAAAATACCCGGACCTCCACCACCATAGATTGAGTGGCTGAAGAATGAGAATCCGACTGCTACACCCATTACACGACCATAGTCACAACCCGGAAGTCCGGTCTCGTGCTCAATGAGGTCGTTGAAGTAGAGCAGGGTTGAGGATACTGCCTGGGCAAATCGGCCAGCACCACAGTTTACCATGGTTGCTGCCATAGTTCCGGCTGCAGTGTAGGCGTTCCAGAGCATTGGGTCCTTGGTCTCGTAGAATATGTATCCGGATGGTCCCTTCTTTCCTGGGGTGATGACCTTGTCTTCGATTGCTCTCTCGACAAGTGACTGGACAACAGTACCGATAGTTCCGGTTGCACCATTCTTCTTCACGAGGTCGTAGACCAGGTTGTTCGCGTTCAGGCCCTGGTAGGCGTAGAGAAGGAGCTGTGCACGCTCGAATGGTCCGATTGCGGCTCCCATCTCGAACTCTCCTGCCTGTTCAAAGGTTGCGGAGAGTGCTGCACCCTGCATTGCATTCTTGTTGGTGATCATGACACAGTGGTTTGCCTGGATGTTCCGGAGAGCGTATCCAAGACCTTCGTTGTTCTGTGGAATGGACAGAATGGATGCACAAGCTGAGCCAGACGGATCCATGGTCTGTGGGTAGGTACCCCAGAATGCTGCCTTGACAGTTGAACCGTTGAACATGTCAACATTGAACTGGTCAATAACTGCATAGGTTGCTGCTGCTGAAACAGCGGTCATTGCTGCATCGTAGGTTGCTGCTGCTTCAATACGTGCAGTTGGGACGGTACAAAGCAGGAGCTTACCGCCACCGAATTCCTTGATCTCGGTGTCATCGCCCTCGGTGACCTGGAGCATCTTGAACATCTTTTCCTTGATTGCACCAGCATTGGCAACAAGGTCAAGGTTGAGTTCACGTCCGGGAATCTGGTTCTTTCCGGCCTTTCCGGTCTTCAGAAATGCCTCTGCTCCACCAAGGTTAACTGCAACAGTTCTCTTGGTAAGGCTGATCATCTTCTTGATGCCGGCGTTTGTCAGCGGGCTAACTTTATCCAAGGCAACACCGCTTTTCAGCAGCTTGCCCTGATCGTCATAGAGATCGATTGTGTCGGAAAATTTTGCCATATGGTTCCTCCGATGTTCCTTAAAACCTGTACGATTTTGTCACTGTATACTGGAAGGAAATCTGTTACTGATAGACTGTAATCACTCGTACACGTCCCCTTTACGGGACTGATGATATGTCTGAAGATGTAAATAAAAATCTAACGGTTTGATTCTCGGAGAAACTTTATATTCTCTGTAAAGTTTTCATTAATTAATTGAATTAATTTTATATGCTTCTGCATTTTTATGATGATCAATATTACAAAAAATAACTTTTTTAATTACCTAATTGTACTTCGAAATTTTTTTGTGCTATTGATATGAGCGCTTTGGGTGATGAGAGAATTGAACGAGATATTATATAGCATTATCTGGTTTATTTATGGAGGATCAGAGGAGATATATATGACAATATTGTCTGGGAAACTCAGTGAAACGATACATTTTAAACAGAAGTGCTCGTTTTATTCATTCTCCAATTGTATAATTATGTGAATATCGTGTTCGAATATGGCAATAATCAGCTTGGAAAAAATGTACAAATCTTTGATCCGGTTACGCTCGGTTTTCCTTCCCGGGATTATATTGGAAAGAAGAATCATCCTGGTGTTATAATCGGAGATAATGCCATCATTCGATCCGGCACCATTCTGTATGCTGATGTCCGGACCGGATCCAATTTCTCAACCGGTCATAACGTCCTCGTCCGGGAAAAAACGGTACTGGGGAATCATGTCTCTCTTGGAACCGGAGTAATCATAGAAGGAAACTGCACCATTGGGAACCATGTCAATCTTCAGAGTATGGTGTATGTACCGACCAATTCAGAACTTGGGAATTATGTTTTTATAGGGCCGAACGCAGTTCTGACAAATGATAAATATCCCCCTCATGGGGGAAAGAACCTATTCGGTCCAATCGTTCGTGATCATGCTTCAATAGGTGCAAATGCTACGATACTACCGGGTGTAACCATCGGAGAGGGGGCCCTTATTGCAGCAGCGTCGGTTGTAACCAAAGATGTTCCCCCATTCTCGCTTGCGATTGGTTCACCTGCTCGGATCAAACCACTTCCTGAGGGAGCGATTCAGAAATGATCCCTGTAGCCCGTCCCTTTGTTGGTCAGGAAGAAGCAGATGCAGCAGCCAGGGTGATTTTTTCTGGTATGCTCGCATCCGGACAGGAAGTCATTCATTTCGAGAAAGAATTTGCAGATTTTTGTGGGACCCCTCATGCAGTTGCCACAAGCAACGGGACAACGGCACTTCATATGGCGATGGCAGCACTTGGTATAGGGCCAGGTGATGAGGTCATTGTTCCTTCCTTTACCTTCATCGCATCTGCAACATCCGTCAGTATGTGTGGTGCCTCTCCGGTTCTTGCAGACATTGAGGAAAAAACATATTGTATTGATCCAGAAAAGGTCCTTGAACTGATCTCTCCACAAACAAAAGCCATAATTGGCGTCCATCTTTTTGGCCAGCCATGTGATATTCGTGCACTATCTGACATCTGTACCGATCACGCACTCCATTTCATCGAGGATTGTGCACAGGCACATGGCGCACAGTATAAGGGCAGGGCCGTGGGAAGTTATGGGACCTGTGGCTGTTTTTCGTTTTACCCGACCAAGAATATGACCTGTGGAGAAGGCGGTATGGTAACCAGTACCAATCCCGAATTTATTAACCGGATACGACTGCTCATAAATCATGGTCAGAAAGAGAAATATCTGCATACAGAGCTAGGATATAACTTCAGACTTACTGACATTGCTGCCGCAATCGGGCGTGTTCAGCTTCGAAAACTTCCGGAAATGAATCAGTCCAGGCAGGAGAATGCAGATTTCTTCACAAAAAAGATTGTCCGTCGCGGCATCATACCTCCTTTCGTCAGACAGGATTCAACCCATGTATATCATCAGTATGCCATCCGGGTTACCGATCAGGCTGACATTACTCGTGATGAGCTTGTTTCCGATCTGAACAGGAAAGGTATCGGAGCAGCCATTCATTACCCGATACCTATTCATAAACAACCAGTATATGAAGGGAAGATTCAACCATGTGGATGCCCGGTATCTGAAAAGATATCCCGAGAGATACTTAGTCTTCCGGTGTATCCGGGACTGACGCTGGAACAAAGAGATTCAATAACTCAGGCAGTCAATGGATGTGAATAATGGATGTCGGGGTTATCGGGACCGGGATGATGGGCCGGAATCATGTACGGATATATTCTGAGTTAAAGCCAGTACAGTCTCTTTTCGTATATGATGTAAACCAGGATCAGGCCCGGATAGTTGCAGAGCAGAACAACGCAGAAGTGGCTGGTTCTATCCAGGAACTCCTAAAAAATGTAGATGCTGTCAGTCTCTGTGTTCCCACTCCTCTTCATTATCAATCAGCACAGAAGATAATCACAACCGGAATGAACACGCTTATTGAAAAACCGATATGCCTTACTTCAACGGAGGGTCATGAGCTTATAAATAAGATACCAAAAGGGACCATAGTCGGAGTCGGGCATATTGAACGCTTTAATCCTATTGTGAAAGAAATCTCAAGAATCATCTCAAGCCCTCTGTATGTAGAACTGAAAAGGCATAATCCGACATCATCCAGGATCACTGCCAGTTCAGTAGTTGAAGATCTTATGATCCATGATATTGACATAATTCTTCACTCCTTGTTCCAGGATCCCCTTGAGGTCTTTTCACGGGGAACCAGGGATGTAGCAATGGCGTTATGTCAGTGTGGCAATACTCCTGTCTATCTCTCTGCCAGCAGGAAAGCATCAAAGAAGATACGTATGATTCACATTGAACAGGAGGATATTACCATTGAAGGGGACTTCATGACTCAGGAGGTTTATATTTATCGCAAACCCGGCCTTTATTCTGTAGAAAATGAGCGGTATGTTCAGGAGAATATTGTAGAAAAAGTGCAGGTGACCAAGAAGGAGCCACTTCGTGACGAACTATTGTCATTCCTGGATTCAGTCCGGACCGGGAAAGAATTTCCTGTGACTCCTGAACAGGCGGTTATGAATCTTGAAGTCTGTGAATACATAATCCAGGGGCTTTCTCATGGCAACTGAATTATCTGCTGCCTTAAATCAAAGAGGGCCAATCAGGACAATCGGTGTTATCGGGATGGGATATGTCGGTATTCCTTCTGCCGCTCTCTTTGCTTCAGTTCCCGGTATTCGAAGGGCCTATGGATTTCAGCGAAATTCACCCACATCAGGGTATAAAATCCGGATGCTGAACGAAGGAAAAAATCCCTTGAAAGGCGAAGAGCCTGGTCTGGATAAGTTGTTGGCAGATGTTGTGCATAAGGGAGTATTTCACTGCACCGATGACTTCACCAGTATTCAAGAATGTGATGCAGTAACTATCGCGATTCAGACTCCGTTTAAAAGCCCTGAAGATCTGATACCGGATCTTACCGCTCTAGAGGAGGGTTTGCGGCAAGCAGGGAGGTATCTGACCCGAGGCACGCTTGTTGTCCTTGAATCGACGATAACTCCCGGAACGACCTGTGGCTGGGCAAGGGAGGTGTTAGAGGAAGAGTCAGGGCTTCTCGCCGGCAGGGATTTTGCTCTGGCGCACGCTCCGGAACGTGTCATGGTAGGAAGGCTTATTCAGAATATTCAGGAGCATGACCGGATCGTTGGAGGAATTGATGAAGATTCTACCCGTCGGGCAATCGAGTTATATCAACCGGTTCTCACGAAAGGACAGATCATACCGATGACTGCAACCGCAGCAGAAGTGACCAAGACTGCAGAGAATACTTTCCGGGATCTCCAGATAGCAGCAGCAAATCAGTTAGCATTATATTGCGAGGCGATGGGGGTAAATTTCTATGATGTCAGGACCGGGATTGATTCTCTAAAAGGAGATGGGATCACCCGTGCAATTTTATGGCCGGGAGCGGGTGTTGGTGGGCATTGTCTGACAAAAGATACATATCACCTGGAGCGTGGGGTGGACGTGGCTGGTAGAACTCCGCTTGATTATCCCCAGGGTCATGAATCACTGTTTGTCCTGGCCCGGCATGTGAATGACTTTATGCCCCGTCATACGTTTCATCTGGTTAGACAAGGCCTTTCATGTGTTGGAAAAGAGGTCTCCGGCTCCAGGATTGCTATACTTGGATTTTCATTTCTTCCCAATACTGATGATGCACGAAATACTCCGACAGAACAGTTTGTTAATATCTGTCAGATACATGGAGCAGTCACAGAGATTCATGATCCATGGGTTCATGAGTATCCTGGTTTCAGTCTGTCATCTGATATTGAACCGGTGGTGAAGGATGCAGATGTTCTTGTCCTTATGACGGCTCACCGGATGTATTATGCACTGGATTATGACTGGGTAAAGAGAATGATGAGACCTTTTCCTGTTTTGGTTGATGGGAGGAATATTGTTGACCCTGATGTGATCATCCGGGCGGGATTTGTGTATGAGGGAATTGGGAGAGGGGATAAGAACCGTTATCCGAGAGATTAAAACTCCCTTTTTACACCTTATCCTTCATGTGGTGAGCAAAACAATCTCATGAACATCATGAGCTGCTTTATACAAGGCATAATCTGCTGTGATGAAAATTTTCTCTTCTTTCATAGCAGCGGTGAGATATAATGCATCATATACGGTAATTTTGTGAGTTATTGCACATTCATATGCTGCATCAATAATATCAGATGCTTTGAGCAGGAAACATGCATCATTGAGAAATTCAACAGATGTATTGAGTGCAGAGCGAATGATATCCGGGTTTGTTTTCCCATGAAGTATCCGTTTGCAGGCAACATTTGTTATTTCGATCCTGGCAAAATCCACCGTAATGGGATCGTATAACATGAGCATCTCTTGTGCCTTTCTTGTCAGATCCTCCTGAAAGAATGCTGCTGCTAGGACACATGAATCAAATAGGAGTTACGCAGAACAACCTCTAAAAATTTATAGCGCATATTTTGGGTTCTGAATATATTCTGAAATTCCAACTTTTATGATTTGCCATTGAGCATCGTACGGAGTAACACCATTCAAAAATTTATTGACTTCGAATCGTAAATATGCCCGAAGTGAGCAATTAATATGATTTCGTTGGATAATTCCCTTTCTAGCTTGGCATTTTTCGACACCACATAGTTCTTTGATAGCCCTATGATAATTCTCGATTGTCCAGCAAATAGATTGTAAAACCAGCCTATCTTCATTATTCATCGGCAAAAAATTGGTTGCCCAATATCTACTTACACCTTTACGATTTAGTGAGTGAAAAAGACGAATAAATCCATATTTCTTTAAATGAACTTCTAATCCCTCCTCTGGTATATTTAATGATGACACTTGAACATTACCTTGGGCATCGGGATTGACCATACGATTTTTCTTAACTCGTGTGAAATAAAACCATCCAAGACGGTTAATCAACTTCAAATTTTCATTTCCTGAATACCAACTATCAAACATGACAAAGGCAGGAGTAAATCCTCTTTTGAAAGCTGTCAAGGCCATTTCTTGGAGATGATCATTTTTGGTCTTATCATCAACATCCTTATCATAAATTCGATAATCAATTGGAAATGAAGTGATTCCATCTGTCCAAATTAAGGTAATCAATCCTATTCCTTTGATTACTTTGTGCTCTTTTCCACTCCACTGGTAATATGTACATTCGATTTTTTTGGAATGTTTTTTATCTAGAATAGTGTCATCCAGAACCAACCAGCCCTTTTTTCTGTCAACATATGCCTCAACTTCAGCCCACAACGTCTCAGGAGTTAGAGACTGTCTTGTTAGGAATCGATTGAAGGTATCATGTGATATCGAGAATTCAGACGTCGAATAACAATCAGCGACTTTTACACAAGAAACGTCGCATCGAGCTGCGATGAGGTAATTGATATAATCTACATCTGAAGGCTGCTTCGTTATAGGCACGTATATTATAGGCGTTGTCAATATATATAGATCTTTCTATAATAAAAGTTAACTGCGTAACTCCTATCAAAGAAAGCAGATGAATTATCCATCCCGATCCTCTCTTATTATTGGTACTGCACCGGGTCCTGAACTCATTTGGCTGCATATTTTTGTTGCCTTTTGCAAAAGTTGCTCTTTTCTTTTTCTTTTCACATATATTTCTATCAGGGATCGAATATCTGCCTGTATATCTTCGTCTTTCATCTCTTCCATAAGAGAACGTATACGGGGATCAATTCTGATGCTGTATACTGCAGACTCAGCCATAATTGTATATAAGAGGGGCAGTTTAAATATCTTAATGTTTATCCTTTGGGGAGAAAATAAAATCTGCAATTTCACAGAACTATTAGCCTGCCTGACTTACATGTATTCTAATCTGAATAATAATACAATTAATACTGGATGGTGGGATTGGTACAAGTATGAGTAAGCGATATCTTGTCACGGGTGGTGCAGGCTTTATCGGTTCACATCTCAGTCAGGCACTGGCAGCCAGGGGTGACCGGGTCATCATTCTTGATTCACTTGATTCTGGAAAATTGTGTAATATCTCCGACCTTCTTGAAGATGACCATGTTGAGTTTATTGAAGATACAATTTTAAATGGTTCCCGACTTGTTTCACTTTGTAACGGCATTGACGGGATATTCCATCTTGCTGCCCTGGTGTCAGTCCAGCGTTCAATTGATGATCCTCGATTAAATCACCGGATAAATATTGATGGGCTTTTTGAAGTATTCGAGGCTGCGAGACTTGCCAGGGTTCCTAAAATTGTACTTGCATCATCTGCCGCCCTCTATGGAAATGACTATCTTCCGCCCCATAAAGAGACATTTGCTTCGGTTCCTCTTTCGCCATACGCAGTTGGAAAATGTCTTTCTGAATTATACGCTGCAGTGTATACTGATTTATATGGTGTTCATTCGGTTTGCTTACGGTTTTTTAATGTATATGGTCCGAAACAGGATCCTTCTTCTCCCTATTCAGGGGTAATATCCAAATTCATGGATGCCATCTCCCGGGACGATGGGTTTACGATATTTGGAGATGGAGAACAGACCCGGGATTTTGTCTATGTTCTGGATGTCGTTCAGGCTTTAATCCTTTCAATGGAGAAGAGTGTATCTGGTGTCTTTAATGTTGGTACTGGTGCGAGTGTATCGATTAATCACCTTGCCAGGACAATTATGGAGGTTTCAGGGAAAAAGGTGGGGATTCGATATCTTGATGCCCGTGATGGGGAAGTCAGGCATTCGTGTGCAGATATTTCAAAGATATCTGATGGAATGGGGTATAAGCCCGGGTATTCACTGATAGAGGGGCTTAGTGAGACGTATTCATGGTGGATAGAAAAACAGGGTTAATCCCCGTTTTTTGTGAATAATGATATGATATTCTGACATTATAGAGGGTGTTGCATGACTAAAATTTGGAAAATTTTTGGTAAGTACTTTTTCTTATCAACATCTTTAGAAAATTGTCTCCGATCATTCTGCCCAAAGATGATAATGCATCGGACAATATTGAATAAGGTATTCTAATACCCACTCCCTTATTACAGATAATATGCCGCTTCTTTTGCAGGATCAGTTCTCTGAATTTCTTCAACTCCCCTCTTGAACAGACCTTCCGAAGATTCTGTGTTAAACAAATCAAACTCCATTCATCCTGACAATGTGATATTCCCCTTCTCTGCAATTTTCTTAAATTGCGATTTTCTTTAATCCATCCAAATGCGGGTTCAACAATCGTTTTTCGTTGTGAATATGTCTTTTTGGCGCCATACGGAGTCATTGTCACTTCCATAATCCCTTTAGCAATAGAAGCGGGTGTTGGAATATTATCATCTTGAATGAGATTTCTCGTACACCAATCACCAATAGATGCTAACGTTGGAATACTGCAAATGCCATCAAAAAGTTGATCGGAAATTCGTTCAAGTTCAAGTAAACTTCTCTCGAGGCCTCTAATACTGAAAATATCTGGTTCATGGCATGTAGAACAGAGAAATCCAATATCCTGCTGTTTCATATACAGATAGTTTTCATAGCTCCAATAACCAGCATCAGTAAGTAAATTAAGATATTCAAGCGATAAGCCGGTTAATTGAGCAATTTCCTCTAATCTTTCATAACATGGTTGAAGTAATCTGTAATCAACGGGTGAATTACTTAAAAACGGAACCAGAATATAGCCATCCTGGTTTACAATTATCTGGCCATTATATCCTTGAATACAACCAGGCCCACTTTTCATTATTGAACTATCAGGATCTGTAGTGTTTGCAAGACTTTGCTCATCAGGGTTTTTTGCAGGCTTTTTAGGTTTTCTACCTCGTTTCCTTTTTCCAGACTCTCTCTCCTCTTCCTCCCTTTGGGCAATCTTCTCTTCCTTTTTTTGGGATTTCTCCTTATGTTCAGCCTCAAGTCGTTCTTTTGCTTGAATGAATCGTTTTATCCTTTTTGAGTGAGTCTTAAAATCATCGGGAACCTCGTTACCTGATTTATCCGGGCCATAAAGACGATCCTCGACATCATCTTTTTCTTGGACTTCCTTTAGATATTTTTGAATTTCTCCCTCAATCTTTTCATATGGCATGTTCGATCCAAGTGAAGCATTCGCCTTTAGTTTTGTTCCATCCAAGGCGAGAAGGACGTTATTGATTAATCCTGCTTCATTAAGGAGAGTCAATACTGGAATGAAAAGTTGTCCAATAAAAGAACTGTTTTTCTTGATAAATCGCGAGATTGTGGAATGGTCTGGGAGAGAATTGCGGGTTACTATTCTAAATCCTACATCTTATCTGCATTTATTCTCTATTTGACGGCTTGAACGAACTCCATTGAAATATGAGTAAATGATTAAACCAGTCATTATTTCTGGATGATAAATTGCCGCACCCCGGCCGTCTTCCCGGTATTCCTTATATAATGGGGATAGGTCGAGAATGTCGAATAGCCAGGTTAGGTTACCCTAACCCAGCCTTCCAAGAACGGACCGTGCGATTTTCACCGCAATCCGCTCAAGTTTTTCACTACCCGCTTTTATGGGCGTAATGAAGGAACATCCGTATCGATCTTTGCTTTGAGAGGAAAACTCCTTTTCTGTGTTCAAAATACTCGGTATCAATAAACGGATTTGCATCCAGTTTTATGAATTTCCGGTATTGAATTTTGGTGTTGGAGAAGTTTTCGAGAGTAAGAGTAGAGGTTCTAAAGACCTGTTTTTTGGTAAGTGTTGGGTGCCAGTATTTTCTGGCAATCCATCTCTTCCCTTTATTATTATGACGGCGCTTTGCCCATCTCCACAACATATTTCGGACAACCCAGTCAAGTTTCCCAAAGGTCATACTTGCAGAAACCGTCCGGTGATACATTGCCCATCCCTTAATTACGGGATTTAGGGCTTTGATAAGGTCTTCCTGTTTCCAGGCCTTCGCCGACTTAATGATTACCCTTACTTTATCAATGATTGCGGCAATAGCTTTCTTCGAAGGTTGTATCAGGAATTTGCCTTTGAATTTTCTGAAATTCCAGCCCAGGAAATCGAACCCCTCGTTGATATGAACGATTTTGGTCTTTTCCTCAGAGAGTTCAAGCCCTCGTTCATGAAGAAATTCAGTGATGAGTTCCTTGCACTGGAGTGCCGTTTCCTGTGAGTCTGCCGTTACGAGAAAATCATCTGCAAACCGTATGAGATGAACCTTATTTCCGGGAAAGTGTTCTTTCAACATTCTTTCCATGCCGTCAAGAGCCATGTTAGCCAATAAGGGGGAAATTAAGCCGCCTTGGGGCGTACCTGACTTGTTACGGTAGAGTATTCCATCATAAATATAACCGGCTTTCAGGAATTGGTTAAGGATTCTTTGGTCAAGAGGGATGTTATCAAGCATCCATTGGTGTGCGAAATTATCGAAGCACCCGCGGATATCACCTTCTAATATCCATTGACCTGAAGTCTTTCTGCTTAAGCACTGAAAAGTGTATGAAGCAGCATCCTGTGCATTTCGCTTCATTCGGAATCCGAATGATGTCTTGTCTGCTGTGGTCTCAGCCCAAGGCATAAGAGCCATTGCATACAAAGCTTGCATAGCACGGTCATACATGGTTGGAATCGAAAGAGGTCGCATTTTACTCGATTGCGGTTTAGGGATGTAGATTCTCCGGAGAGGTTTTGCCCGATAGCCCTTGTCCGAAAGCGTTAATGCTGCTTTCATTTTCTGTTCAGGGGTGGTCCATTTTTCCCCATCTACTCCTGCACTTCTTTTACCTCTGTTTTTGGTTACTCGTTGTACTGCCAACATTTTTGCATAAAACGAATGTGTAAGCAGATACTGGAGTCGTCTTGCAAGTCGATATTGGCCGTTCTTCACTGCTTTTGCGATACGTGTCTGAAGTCGCTTTACATAATCTCTTGCTTTAGCAAATGGAAATTTCTTCCATTGTTTTGCAAGTTTTCTGTCCGAGATGTCCTCGCTTTTATGCGTAATTGAACTTATCCCGTTCATTGAAACCATCCTGTTCGCCGTGAAAAACCAGCTGCACGTCGGCACCCTTTCAGGTCAGGGCAAAGTTTGAACCCCTATCCACAGCCATTACAGCCGGGCATTCGCGTTTTGCAGCCTCCTACTCCCACTACGCATGTGGTTCCTCTCACAAGGTTCTTACCTAAAAAAATTTTTTTTTTTTTTTTTAGGAGCGTATTGGGTTTTCCAAGTTCAATAAATCGGATAATTGTGGTATTTTAGGACCCGCCCATAGACCGGAATCAGCTTCGTCCATTCGTACCAGCATAATTCAAGCTACTGATACCGTGATTCTCCCTCAGTGGGGACAGGGGCAAATCTCTTTCCTCCTGATATAATTAACGATCCTGCAGCGGTTCAACGTTTGTTTGTCCATGATACCTTTCCCTGGCAGCTTATCCCAAAGAGACTATGGGAATCACCACGTTGTTCCTGCAGCTTCGCACCCGTTTATTGCTAAACACGCACGTGCAGGTAGGGACGCCCAGAATGGATTGGGTGGCGTTCCCGATTTTAAACCGGGTTCGCAATCCGATTTACTGCTTCTTGTCGCACTGAGATTAAATCAATTAGTATATGAAAGAAAGCATCACTCGGACCCCAGTCTCTAATATCCTCAGGGAGAAGGTAAAGTTGTTCAAAATCCCGACCTATCGTATTATACATTGAGTATATGTTGGACGTACTAAGGTAAAGTACTTTTGATTGACCTTAGTTAAAAAATTATGGGGGGATCTGAGTTGTGCAACACCCTCTGTATTGCCAAAATTGATTTATGCATCAGCCTCTGAAATGATTATAAAATCAGTATTTGAAACTCAATTTGATTTTGGATAATAATAAACGTCTGTAAAAAATAATAGAGAATTTCTGTAACCCCCCTCTGGACATCCATTTTTCGGATCACATAATTCCCATGGGATGCCTTTTTCATCAAGTAAAACTGCACTAACCGGACTGACAAGATTAAATGAATTATCTGGAAAAGTATTTTTCAGACCCACTGGTAATGCAGCATTGCTTTTTATGTGTGAAAAAGCATCTTCGTAATGATCAGTAATATAAGAAGCACGCGTATATGAATGATAACTAATAAGGATCATATTTATGAGCAAAAGAATAACCAATAACGCAGATATGACTTTTATTACGCTACTTTTTTTCAATAATGTAATTGCGAGGACAAAAACAGGTATTAAATAAAATTGAGGTACCATCCTTGCCCACCAACATGCAGTATGAAGAATAACTGATAAAAAGATAAAAAATATCGAAATCAGTAATATTCTTTCATCCTCTGATTGGATTGTCCTTATTATGAATAATAGTCCGATTACTGTTATAAGGGTGATAAGGCCTATCAGAGGACCAAAACCATTAATTTTATCTTCTCCGGTCATGCTAAAGGTATCAGCTAATGAGACTTCAAATGGATTATTTAATCCTGTATATGATTGTGAGGGAGAAGAAAACAGAGATAATAAAAATAATGCTCTTGGAACCATCCAGCCAGGTAAATTGTCATTCGAAAACCCTGTATATTCTTTTGTATAGGATTCTGGAGTAGTTTTCGAAAACTCTGATCCTAGCGGTGATTTTGTAGTGATATAATTCGAAATGTATGGAGAATATGCAGTAATACAAAATAAAAATCCGAGAATTAATAATATTGCCGGAAAATATCTGAAACTTTCTTTTTTATATAAATACGTGAGTGTGCCTAAAAGAGTTATGAGAATTGGAACAAAAAGAAGAGCTGAACCCTTACTACTCAATAATAATGTTAATCCGAGTAGCAGAGATAATAGTGTGTATTTTTGAGCATTTCCTTTGATGAAAAGCAAAATTAATGAGATTAATATTAAAAAGAGTTCTGAAACGAATCCATCATTGTAAAATTGTGTGGATTGCATTAACCAAATTGGATTTGAAACTGCTAGTATAGAAATAATTAAAGCAATATATTTTCTTTTCAAAAAAAAGAGAGAAAAAGCTGAATATGTTATAGTCAAGCTAGCAAAAAAAATTATAAAATTTACTGCTTTAACTGATTCTAATGATTTTGTGCATAAATAAATGTATGACGCAATTAACTCAACTGCTTTTGGATAGGTATTTCCTTTATGATCACCGACGATGATCTTTCCACCAAAAACGTCTGGTGTTGAGCCAGTTATCGGGTTCCATCCATGAATGAAAAATAATGAGTATGGTTTATGATATGCATTCGAATCATATCCATCATCAATGAAGGCAGATCCAAGCATTATAGAAATAATAATTAATATTGCACAAATACTGATTATTTTTGCTGCATAAAGCAATGATAGTTTTATTCTTTCAGTTTTGGAAATAATATGAGTAGATCGATAAAATATGGATAGGAATGGTACCAAGAATGAACAGATAAATGAAATAATTATGGTAAAATAATTAACTGTGATATTACAGTAAAAAAATATTTGTGTAAAAATGAAAAGAAGAGCAAAGAAATTTAAAAGTGTAGTGCCTGTGTATAAAAATAAATCTGCAAAATCAATTTTTTTCAAGAAATCGAAAACATTTTCCTTCTTTTTGAAGAAGATTTTGTTATAGGTGGAAATGTTTCCTATGTTAATTTTATGTCTATTAAAGTGGTTTGTCATAATTCCTATAAATATATACTTCTTGGTATTTACGGCAATGAATAAAAATGAATCGAAATCATTCAGAACCGACCCTCGTTGCTACTGGTGCAGTTATTAATGAGTTTTCTGTAATTTTGATAAATCCTGTTTTCATCACGGGCTTATTTGTAAATTGTGTTGGTAAGAATGGTTGTATAAATAGAGAAGAGGATCAATCCCTGCCCCACCATCTGCCTGGGAATTTCTTATCAAGTATCTCATACCCTTCTCCTACCGGTGATAATCCTGCTGCTTTCATATCTGCATCAACCATGATCTTCACCAGTTCAGAGAATTTGATCTTTGCCTTCCACCCGAGTTTCTTCTCTGCTCGTGACGGGTCAGCAAGGAGTGCTTCAACTTCTGTCGGTCTGAAATATTTCTGATCAATTTTTACATGCTTCTCGGGGTCCAGACCTGCATAGGCAAAGGCTGCATCTACAAACTCCTGTACTGTATGGGTCTCACCGGTTCCGATGACATAGTCATCCGGAGTATCCTGCTGGAGAATCTGCCACATACATTCTACATATTCTGGAGTGAATCCCCAGTCACGTTTCGCCTCAAGGTTTCCAAGGTAAAGATATTTCTCTTTTCCGGCAAGGATTGCTGCAATACCTCGGGTAATCTTCCTGGTGACAAATATTTCACCTCTTCGGGGTGATTCGTGGTTAAAGAGGATGCCATTGCAGGTGAACATGTTATAGCCGTCCCGATAATTCCTGGTCATCCAGTATGCATAGAGTTTGGCGCAAGCATAGGGACTTCTGGGCCAGAAACAACTCTCTTCGTTCTGTGGTGGAGCAATATGTCCAAACATCTCGCTGGATGATGCCTGGTAGAAACGGATAGCCGGGTTACTTCTCCTGATGGCTTCAAGAATCCTTGTTGTTCCAAGGGCGGTTACATTCCCGGTATATTCAGGGGTTTCAAAGCTGACTCTGACGTGGCTTTGTGCACCGAGGTGGTAGATCTCATCTGGTTTGATATTATAGAGGACATGTGAGATCATCTCAGAGTCGGAGAGATCACCATAATGGAAGAAAATTCGTGCATCAGGATCATGGGCATCGACGTATATGTGGTCAATTCGGTGGGTGTTGAAGGTTGAGGCCCGGCGGACAAGCCCGTGGACCTCGTAGCCTTTTGAAAGGAGTAATTCGGCGAGATAGGAACCATCCTGCCCGGTGATACCGGTGATGAATGCGGTTTTTGTCATTGATTAATTATTATTTGATGGTAGATGGGAAAAAGGTAAGGTTAGCATGGAGAAGTGAAATGGTGTATATACTTAAGTCTGATGTTGAAAAATCACCAATATTAATATTTATGTAAACAAACAATGTGGGAAGGAGTTGGCACTATCTGCGATACATATTCGGTCTGGGCAAAAAACTACCATAATTTTCGGCTTAATGTTCTACGTGATATTTTTATAAATAAATTACAGATAGAAAAGGATACAAAAATATTGGATATTGGGTGTGGTTCATGTATTTTTCGTGAATTTCTCTCACCTGAAGAATGTCCTGAAATCACTGCCTTTGATATTGATCCGGCGATATCCAATACGCATCCAATCACATTTATTGTGGATAATGCACAAAAGCCAGCATTAACTGGCAAATGGGATATTGTATATGCTGGAGAAGTTATTGAGCATCTCCCTTCTCCGAATGAGGCATTTATTGCCTGGGATAGGTTGCTTAAACCAGGTGGGTATATGGTTGTCACAACCCCGAATGGATTATTTCCAGATCAATTTGAGCAGCATATCTCTCTTATGTCTGTATCCAAAATGAAAAAAATGTTTGAATTACATAATTATAAAATCATTGAGATAATAGGCAATAACTTTTTCATACCATTTTTTGATTCTCTGGTTAAACCTCTATGGAGGTTTGAAAAGCTTGTGGATAATTTATATGATATTAAATTTAAATTGCCAGGCAAATATGGTATAATGGCTCGGAATATGATTTATATCGCTCAAAAAGAATATTAGAATATCTTTTTTCCCACTTTTAAAAGGTTAATTTTGTCATTTCATTAATATACTTTCGTAGGATTGGATGGTTTTTTGAATACATTTTTCCCAAGTGAATTTTTCCGCTTGTTTCATATAATATTCTTTTAATTTCCTTCGATAATCTGGGTTTTCTATAATTTTTAATATGAGGTTTTTTAATTCTAGAACATTATCAGGATTTACCATCAATCCATTTTCACCCACAATTTCTGGAAGTGAGGATCTGTTAGATACAATTACTGGAGTTCCACATTTCATAGATTCAAGTGGGGGAAGTCCAAATCCCTCATATTTTGAAGGGAAAACAAAAACTTCTGCTCCATTGTATAATAAGGGGAGTTCTTCGTATGGAATAAAATTTAATACTCTGATTTTTTTTTCTAATTTTAATGAATGAATTAATGAAAATATCTCATCATATTTCCATGATGGTTTCCCAGCTAGAACTAAATTTAAATCAGGTTTTTTTTTCAGACACATCCAAAAAGATTTTATCAGGTTAGGAATATTTTTTTTAGGTTCTAGTGCACCCACAAATAATATATATGGGTTTAACAAAGATTTTTTTAACTTATATTGTTGAATCAAATCGTGATCATAAGGCCTAAAATGATTAGAAACACCTAAATGAGTTACATCAATTTTATCTGGAGGAATTTGATATCTAATAATAAGATCTCTTTTAGTATGTTCTGAAATTGCAAGTATTTTGTCCGATCTTTCTAGTACTCTGGGAAGAAGGTTCCGAGATTGCCAGGCATACACTGGTGTTACTAACTCTGGAAATAATATTGGTATGAGATCAAAAATGGTAATTATATATTTTTTATTTTTTGGGGGATATACAGGGTATTGACACATATTATGAATAAGATCAAATTGAGAAAATAACTTCTTTTGAAGAGACGCAGATAAACTCCAAATGAGATAGTTGAAAGGAATGGGCGGATTTTTTGGATGAATGCACTGACAACCCCTAATAATATCACCCGTATGATCAGCAATTTGAGTAATCTTATAATTGGCTGACAGGCCCTGAAGGATATTGAATGCATAATTTGCCATTCCAGTTTGGTTTTGCTTAAGGTTTCCTGTTATTGCTCCAATAGGTTTTAATGATGACATTTTTCACCTTTTGTATTCATAATAGTCTTGAAAAATTCCTAGGATTTTAATTAATTCTTAAATCTCTATTGGCACATAATTATCGCATTATGAAAAAAATTAGATTTCCTCTAGGGTAATATTTAACCAATCAGTTCAATGAATAAATCGAATAATTTGCTATTAAATATTCAGTCAAAATTCTATTTACACATAATTTCTTCGTATACTCCATAGGTCATGTCTGCAGTTTTTTTCCAGGAAAAATGTTTTGATCTTTCTAGGCCATAATATGATAGTTCTTCACTGAAATGATTATCAGATAAGATTTTTTTTATCTCATTTGCTAAAGTTATAGGATCACTTGGGTCTATCATAACCCCGCCATCTCCTATTATTTCTGGAAGGGAAGATGTATTAGAGGCAATAACTGGTGTACCACATTGCATGGCCTCAAGTGGGGGTATTCCAAATCCCTCATATTGTGAGATATATATAAAGAGTTCTGCGGCATTATACAGGCCTGGAAGATCAGTCAGAGGGACGTATCCCAAAAATCGTACCTTTTCCTGAATGTGAAGTTGATTCAAACGCTGAAAGACCTCTTGGTAATACCATCCCTTTTTCCCTACAATCACCAATTCAAGATCAGGAAACCATTTTATGCAGTATGAGAAAGATTCTAGTATTTTTGAAATATTTTTTCTCGGTTCAATCGTTCCTACATAGAGAATAAATGGTTTAAATAAATTATATTTATGAATTATTTTTCTGATATCACTTTCAGATAATTGTCTATAGATACGATCTGCAGCCGCTGGGATTACTTCAATTTTATCGTTTGGTACATGATATATCTCAATAAGATCTCTTTTTGTTGAATGTGAATCTGCTAATATTTTATCGGCAATAGAGAGATTATGAGAAAAAAATAATTTTGTATGTCTTACCGTTCCTTTGGGAATAAATTGGGGGAATTTTTTAAATATGATGTCATGAACCGTTAAAACATAGTTTTCATGTGGTTTAATGGGGAATAATGCCAGTGTCGGGCTGTGAACAAGGTCCAGATCCTTAAACAAATATTTCTGGAATGAAACAGCACAAGACCAGACCATCATTCCAGTTGATGAGATTGTATATGGGATAATTTGATTTTTTATATTATAGCTATACCCTTTTGGATGTCGAATAATTGATAAATCAATTTGAAAAGTTTTAAATTCATTAATTAAATTACAAATATAGTTACCAATCCCAGTTTCTTCTTGATTGTGATCACCAGTAAAGATGCCTACTTTCATATTGAAGTTTTGAGAAATTTATTCTACATTTAAACCTATATGAAATCTAAAATAGAAGTCATATTATGTATTCAAATTTTTCAGTATTAATTTTTAACTCATAGGTGTTTTAATCCCAATTTATTTATTAGATTGTTCTGCAACCATTTTGATTTACATATAACTTTGATAAAGCTAGTTAATAAATTTATTTTTAAGCCATATCTTTTTATTGTAAACTTTAAGGATAATAATGCGTCTTTATATTTTCTTTTTTGTAATAATTCAAGTGAAATTACAGTTGCATAGTATTTAAAGTCTAATGGAATTTTTTGATGATATTTTAATCGAGATAATGCAAAATTTTGAGAAAAAATCATTTCAATACAGTCTATTAATGTTGATGGAGTACATTCTGACATCTCAATAATCATGTCAGATTGAATCCCATGATACTCATGATCATAAATAAAAGATGCATACATTGATGTTTCTTTCTTTATTAATTGAATCATGGGTAATGGTTTTGCATATTCTGAAGTACAAAGCCATGAAATACCACTTGAACAACCAATTAAAAGAGAGCAGAATTTTGTTAATTCAGCATTTTCACGAAAAGATAATACGCTTCCGTCAATAATTTGCTTATTATTTGAATGAAATGCTTCATTAGAGGAAAGAATTATGCATAAATCTTTGTGTTTGTGTGTAATATTGCTTGCAACGTTATATGCAAAATCCCATGTAACAAAAGATTGGCCACTTTTTGGTGAGCATTCAAAGAGGATAACAGTTTTAAAGTTCTCTAATTTATGAGATTGTGCGAATGCATGAACATTTTTAATTTCGCTTTCATATAATTGCACAACTGGCGCAAGAGGGACTGTTATTGGTTTATTATATGCGCGAAAAATTGCGGATCGTAGCGTACCATCAAAATATTTAATATTTCCTGGAAATACCTGTGTTAGAAATATTTCATCATAATCTCCCTTATTTTTTCTTATCCACGCTTCTTTTTGGAAATTTTCCCAACAACTTAACAATTCATCCCTATTTGAGATTGGGTATTCCCAAATATCATCTATATAGGGATTATTATCTATTATTGAGCGGTATATGGTTCCAATCGCCCATGTGATATATGAGTCAGGGTAATCATTTTTTAACTGACGTGCAATTGTGGTTGCATATAAGCAATCGCCAAAAGAACCCAATTGGCCGATTAAAAACTTTTTCTTATGATATAAATAATCTTTATTTTTCATGTAGTAATATCACGAATAGTATCCAAAATAAAAAAAAGTCATTGTAAAATCATTACAAAATAATCTAGGGAAAATACCTCTAGTTTTCAAATTAAACCTATAAGTAGTGTTTTTGAAAATAATTAGATTTTTTAGTTCTCTATTTGTGCAGAATATTAACAAATTACGTACCTCATTTTGAAAATTCTAACACGATTAAACTTTTAGCTCCTTTTTCATCTACAGGATCTAGATAATCTAGATTTTTAAAAACCACTTGTTTCCAATTATAGTTCTGATCGCGTATCATTACTGCATTACAAATCTTTTTACAGGCAATTTTTTTCAATTTTTCTCGATTTAAAAAAATGATCTAATTTAGGACTTTGACCAAAAGGAAAAGTGACAATAAAAGTGCCCCCCTCTAATAATAAATTTTGAATAACATACTCCATATTTTTAACAGCGATACATCTTTCCTTGTCAATATTTAAACCATGAATTTGCTCATAATCATCATCCATATGTTCAAATGTTGAAATTGAAAAAATAAAGTCATATTTCTTATTTGTTGAATAATTAGCAATATCTATGTTAATAACATTAAATCCCTTCTCATATTTATCCACGATATCAATTTTTTCATTAAAAATCGTCCCGAAAAAATCATAATAATGGCTAGACACGTTTCCAATTTCAAGAACATTAGATGGTTTTAATCTTTGTAAATATTCCCCTATTATTGGAATCTCAATTTTTCTTTCCGTAACATAAAAATTATTATACGAATGAAAAAAATATTGTAATTTTGTTCCATTATAAAAAAAATCTGTTTCTTTTTGCAATTTTAGGGAAATTAAATAAAAAATTTCATCCCAATTTAGATATGGTAAAAAACGGATTGATAAGAATGCCTTAAGTCCTTTCATGTTATCACATAATTGATTTTTTAAATTTGTTTGAAATTTGAATAATTTTAATGTTTTCCATTTTAAAATGGAATTTCATGTACTTTCTGCAGTTAAAAGTTTTCACAGAATTCATTTCAATTAGATTTATAATATTCATGTATAATATTACAAATAGTTGAAATATCATTATCTGATAAATTGGGAGAGCTAGGAAGATTGATTCCTCTTTCACTAATAGATTCTGCTACAGGAAATTTTGCATAACGCTTGTTGTACATAGGCATTTTATGGATGGGATGGAAAACTGGCCTTGTTTCGATCCCTTTATTTTTTAAAAAAAAACGTAAATTTTCTTTATCATCCTTTTTAGAAACCATAATTGAAAACATCCAATATGAGTGTATAGCTGGGTAAATTTCTTCATGGAATTGTATTGGCAAATTTAATGTTTTTATATTCTTTTTATAAAGTTCTGCAATATTTCTTTTTTTCCTAATAATGAGGTTAATATTCTCTAATTGTGCTAGTCCAATAGCTGCACAAATATTTGTCATCCTGTAGTTATATCCTATTGTATCATGCCAATATTCTGCATCTTGAACTAATCCTTGAGTCTTAATGTGATAACTTCTTTTATAAAGTTCCTCGTCATTAGTTACAACCATTCCTCCTTCGCCTGTAGTAATTGTTTTATTTCCATAAAAACTGAAAGTGGCAATGTCACCAAATGTTCCAACATGTTTGTCCTGATAATAAGTTCCGATAGCCTCTGCGCAATCTTCGATTAAAAATAGTCCATATTCGGTGCAAATTTTCTTCAATTCAATTATATCACATGGATGGCCATATAAGTGAACTGCCATAATTGCGCGTGTTTTCGGTGTGATTTTTCGAATTACATCTGATGTGTCCATCTGCCAATGTGATTCTTTTGAGTCAACAAAAACTGGTGTAGCACCCACATGGACAATTGAATTAGCAGATGCTACATATGTGAGTGTAGGTACTATTACTTCATCTCCTGGGCCGATACCAAGAGCCATTAAAGCTAAGTCTAATGCTATTGTTCCATTGCATACTGAAGTGGCATAGGTAATGTTGATAAAATTTGCAAAAGAATTCTCAAAAAGATTAATATATTCTCCTTTTGAAGAGATCCATGATGTATCTAAACAGTTCATTACATATTTTTTTTCATTCCCAAAGAAAATTGGTTCGTAAACAGGGTATTTAATGTCTTGTAGGAGTTTCATTTTTCCACCAAATGTATTGATAAATATCAATAATTCATCTCGTTCTTCTATACTTATCCTAATTAATTGCTATAAATATTTTTTATGATCAAATTCAAGATTTTCTGAAAAATAGCAACCTTTTTTTAATGATTTAGTCTAACTTTTGCAGGAATCCCAATATATATACCAGGATCTTCAAGGTTTTTTGTAACAACAGCTCCTGCTCCTGTAGTTATTAGAGATGAAATCTCTAAATTATCTCTTATTACTGTTCCAGCACCAATAAAGCATAGATCTCCTATTATACATTTTCCTGCCACGATCGCACCAATTGCGATATGGGTGTGATATCCAATTTTACATTCATGTTCAATAATGGCTTTTGTATTTATTATTACGTTGTCAGATATATGTACACTCGGTCCAATGTAAGATTGATGCCCAATTACAATTCCAATCCCTAATTTTGCATTTTGTGAAATATATGAATTTGGAGAAATTAGGTTGATAGGTTGAAAATGTTTTTCAATTAACCATTCAAACATAATTTTCCTTTTTTTATTATCTCCAAATGCCACAATAAATCTTTGAAATTTGGGGTTTATGGTTGATAAATCTTGAATTATTGGAAATCCATAAATTTTTTCACCATCAAGTCCGTTCTCGTCAATTATTATAATATTCTTCCAGCCGGATGATAATGCAATATCTATAACGTTACGGGCATGTCCACCACAACCAAATATTAATAAATCATCTAAAGTATCATTAGTCATAATTTTTGGGTGATATTATAATAATCCTCAGCTACCTTTTTCCAACTACGGCTTACAGATTTTGAAAATAATGGTTCTTGCAATTTGAATAATAGGTCCCTGTTAAATACACCCCATATTATTTTATTTACCATATCTGTGATATCGTAAGGATCAAAAAGCATAATGTCTTTGAGGTTTGGATCTAAAATATATTCTTCCACTACAGGTATTTTTGACATAATTGAGGGTGTACCTACTGAATAGGCTTCGGAAAAAGTAAAAGGAAAACCTCCCTCTGCTAATGATGGATTAACTGCGATACTGGCTAAATTATATAAAGCAGCCATTAATTGTGAGGAAATTCTAGTAAATTGAATTATGTCGGTTTCCAAATGGTATTTATTAATGGTTTTCATAATTTTTGCGTCAGTTGAAAAATCGGCAGTGAGAATTAATTTAAGAAAAATATGCTTTTCGTCTCTTATCTTATAAATTGCCTTTACTAAATTTAAAATATTCTTATGGGGTCGGATTTGTGATGTGAACATTATGAATTTTGTGTCGATGAATCCTTTATATTGATTTAAATTATTCTCTTCCAAATAATTCATAATTATTTGGACCGACTTTTCTCTTTGAAAATTTGGATCAAAGTATTGAATTTTCTCCCTTACATATGCATTATCTGATAGTGAAATATGCCCATGAGGGATTACTGATACCTTTTTGTCATCTATGTTAAAAAATTTACAAACTTGTTGATTTTTTACATAATCACTATATGTTATGATTTGTGTTGCGAAATTTAAAGAAAGTTGAAAATGATCTTTCATTTTCACATAATGATCACTATCATTGTACCCTCTGCTGCTTAATTCGAATCCAACAGGAAATGCTGAGAAAACAATATCTGGAGCTATTACAATCGGATTGGGTATTTTTTCAACGATTAATGGCCAAAATAAAGTGGGGATGATCCATGATTTAATTCTCTCATTTTTTTGTGCAATCTTACATAATTTTTTATATTCACAATTAATAATTTCATCAGACAATTTATTATAAAATGACTGCACCTTTCTTTTAGATATTTTCTTATCAGGATTATAATGATTCTTTGTTCCAATTCTGTTGGATTTATACAATAAATTTTTATTATCATTTAAGAGTATAAAAGAAAAATAGATACAGTAAAAAATAGGGATTAATATAATTTGAATTAAAAATGGTATTTTTGCACAAAATTTTGTAATCCTATCTAAAAAAAACTCAGCCCAATTGAATGGTTTAATGCTTTTAGAATTCTCTTTATTTCTATATCTTTTCTCTCTATTTAAAAATAAACTCTCTAATCTTCTCTTGAAATTAAAAATAAGAGGTATTTTTCCCGTAGTAATAATACTTATGAATTCAGAGTTATGTAATTCAATATCCTTAAGAATTTTTTCCAAGTCACTTTTTGCCCATTCTGGAGATAATAACGTAATCTGTATTCTATTCTCTATCAATCCTTTTATGATAAACGATAATAACCGTGCTAACCCTTCACCAATAGAGAGTTCTCCCGGTAGAAATCCAATTGCAATACCAATTTCTCTATTTTTCATAGTATTTCTTTAATTCTTGCCAAAATTGTATGTGATTCTTATAATTATTGTGCTTATTCTTAATAAAATCACAATCTCCGAATTCTAATGATTTTTCCCCTCTTTTAATGCAAGATAAGTAGTAATTTAATTCATTCGCATTATTGAAGAAATTTGCATCGATAGAGTATTGCTTGCATAAATAATGTAGAATTGGATGTTCTATGCATAAAACCTGTTTTCCCATTATTGAGATATCTAATAAATAATCAGATATATAATTATCAATGAAAGGAATAAAAATAAATTGGGCATTTTTCAACATAAAATAATAATCCTTTCTAGATGGCATTAGGGAAAATTTTATCTGTTGTTTCTTGGTGAATTTTGACCCTAGTATTTTTTTTAATTTTAATAAATCAGGATCTGAATAGTAATTTATTTGAAATGGCGTACCGTTTTTTGTAAAAATAATTGTTAATTCATAATTACCATCAGAAAAATAATCTATAAAATATTCAATATTTTCAATAAATAGATCCATTGATCCAATATCTATTTGCCAAACTAAATAATAATTTAATGCCTTTTCATTTTCAAAAGGTATTTTATTTTCTGGAAGATATCGAAATAATGGTAGTAAATGAATTTTATTTTCTGGAATTAAATATTTTGAAACAAAATATTCTTTTAAAAATGGAAAGAAAGTTAAATAATTGGAAATTTCATTTGAGTGATGAAAAATTAAAGAATCTTTTAGAGATCCATTTGTTCCAATATATTCAATTGGATTTGGAACTAAGTATGATGTTTTTCTCAAAGCAGCTAAGTTAAAATATAAGTTGTTAGATATAATTATCCACCACGAGGTATCAAAAAAATCCGCCATCCCATCTCTTGGAATATAATAATTTCCTGCAAATGTAGATTTTTTTATTCCTTCAAGATAGCGAATTCTTTCAATATTATCGTTATTTACATATTCCCACCAAAATTCTCTAATAATGCATTCTGGGTCTAAATCTTTTAAAAATGGGTTTATTTCAGAATTTATTTCTTCCTGAATGCCTAATATTACTTTAACAAGATCATGTGATGATTTACTTCCTGCAATAATAGTATTTACTAGAGACACCGCAAATTGATAATTGAATTCAATATGGCTAATTTCTAAAGGATTAATTAATATCGCAATAGAATATTCCCTTTTACATGTAGATTTATGGTGACAGATATTTTCATTAAGGGTTTTGTCACATATTTTGTTTGACATATATATTTTTATACACCTTTTTCTCGCCGAATTAAAAAATAAGTTTAATGATAATAAATTTTATTATAATGTTTATATTTTAAATAATTTTCTCACACAATGCAAATAAATTAATTATGAAAAATGTTACACAATTTCAATTTCAGGTAAAGGGAAAATAAATTTCCCACCTCTTTCGAGAAATTCGTGTTCCTTTTCAAGTATAAAGTGTTTAAAATGCCAAGGAAAAACTAAAAAGTAATCAGGTCGCATTGTCCTAGCCTCCTCTTCTGAAATTATTGGTATATGCGAACCAGGTGTGTAGCATCCAAATTT
Source organism: Methanospirillum hungatei JF-1 (assembly GCF_000013445.1). NCBI lineage: Archaea > Methanobacteriati > Methanobacteriota > Methanomicrobia > Methanomicrobiales > Methanospirillaceae > Methanospirillum > Methanospirillum hungatei. The sequence goes on along the minus strand of NC_007796.1, from coordinate 2,396,583 downwards.
ATCAATATTTACATCTGCAATATATGGTATTTGTTTGCTAGATAACCCACAAAATTGTATCAAAACATTTCCTTTTGTAGAAGCTCCATATCCAAAAATTTTTTTCCCATCACTTAATAAGGCCTCAATCAGACCTAATAGATTTTTACGGTGGAGAAATACCTTTTCTTCAAAATTTCGATAGGGCTTTGGTGTATCTAGTAACATATCCTCTTCTTGTTTTAGCATCCATTGGATAACTGGTTCATTGGATTTAAATGATGCATCTTTTTTACAGGCTGTTACTGCAAAACTACCACCATTAATGCCATTCATCTGTACATCAATGATTCTGATACCATGTTCCTCTAATAGATTTTTTATGACTTTAAATGAGTAAAATTCTAAATGTTCATGGCAAATTGTATCATATGCATTTGAACGTAGCATTGAAGGCATATAACTCTGTTCAAAATGCCATATACCATCATCTGACAAAATTTTCTCTATGTCCCTGACAAAGGATACTGGTTCCTCTAGATCATAAAACATAGCAATAGATGTGATAATTTTTGCTTTACAATTTGGATATTTCGAAAAAAATATTTCAGCAGAAAAAAAATTTTCAATGAGATCAACACTTGCGGGATAATATTGCTTAAATTTTTTTCCAGTGGGATCTATTCCTACCCTACGACATTTTTTTGAATATGCGATTAGTGATGTGGCATCGTTACTTCCAATATCAATAACAATATCGTCCTCAGTAAGATTTACTGAGTTCTCTAAAGTCCGAATCTTATTTTTTAGATGGTTAACCATCGAGACATTTAATCCTGAACGATATCCATAATTATCTCCATACATTTCAACAAGGTTATATGATTGTTTTAATTGTAACAACCCACATTTTGTGCACCAAACCAAATCCAAGGGTCCTTTTGAAATATTTTCATCGTAATTTTTAGGGAACACTCCTGTAAGTGTTTGTTCTCCTAAAGAGAGAACATCAATTAAATTACTATTCTTGCAGATTCGGCAATTTTTTATCTCTAAATACATTTTAATCTCTTTTTATTTTTTATAACCATTGCGTAATTTAATTATTATTTGTTGAAAATTTTTATCAATTTCATCAATGCATTGATTTCTCTGGAGATTAAGAATCGCTAACTGTTTTACTACAGTGTTTTTTTCATTCGGGTGGATATTTTCAAAATCATAGACTTTTTCTTGCTCATGCCATAATTGACAATTTACACTAGCAAGTAAGGAAAATATATTTCCAATAGTTCCAGATATTTCATCAATTTCATTTCCTTCTAGCTTATATACTTTATTAGACGTGAATGTAAGTTTTTCTGGACATATATCTCCATTTATTGCACTATAAATGAATCCATCTATCTCTTCGCATAGTTGCCTCTCCTGAATTGATAGGCTTTTAAGGCGGTTAGAATCCTGGGTGTGATATTGCTTCAATTTCACGATGGTAAGTTTATCACATAGTGATCCTAAAGTTTCAGCCATTTTATCTCCAAATATTCAATTGACAAGTGAAATAGTAAAAAAGAGGTAATCAATTAGTAAATGCCCCATTAGCAAGTAAATTTTTATTTATTCGGCTATCTAATTGAAAATAAATAATAAAAATCATCGATAATCAAAAATTTTTATTTTTAGCATTATACTGTTTTCATTTTTAAAATCTTAATCTTTTGGTAATAATTCTGATTTTTATTCTCCAGTTTTTATAATTACTAAACATCAGACATTCATTTGCAAAAAACTTTAATTTCAAATTTTGGATGTCAATTACACAGAATACTATATGGTTTACAGAATATTATGCTTTATTCTCACTCATCTCCCAATACTTACCTCTCCTCTCAATCAACTCTTCATGTGTCCCCTCTTCAACAATTCTCCCCTTCTCAATCACCACAATTTTATCAGCATTCCGTATTGTCGTCAACCGATGCGCAATCACCAGCGTCGTACATTCCTTCGCGACCTGATCGATCGCCTTCTGTACTGCTGCCTCAGAAATATTATCGAGCGCACTCGTTGCTTCATCCAATATTAAAAATTCAGGCCGGCGGATCATAGCCCGGGCAATCACGATCCGTTGTTTCTCCCCCCCTGAGAGAGTGACCCCCTGATCTCCCACCAATGTCTCATATCCCTCTGGCAATTCCATGATAAATTCGTGTGCATAAGCTAATTTCGCTGCATCAATGACTTCTTTATCTGAAAATAGCCCTCCGAACAGTATATTCTCCCTGATACTTGCGTTGAATACAAATGGATCCTGACTTACATACCCGACAATATCCCGGTATGTATTCACATCATACTCTTTCAAATCAAAACCATTAACAAGTATCCTCCCTGAACCAGGATCATAGAGTCGTAGGAGCAGGCTCGCAATCGTTGACTTACCTGATCCTGAATGACCAACAAGAGCAGTCATTGAACCTTTCGCAATAGTCATCGACACATTATGCAGGATCTTTGCATGACCATATGAAAAACTGACATCCTCCAGAATGATATCTGATATGATTTCATTGCAGGTCTTTTCACCATTTACTACCGAATGATATTTTTTCTCCTGGAGAATTGAATGGATGGTTGTAACATGGGGATAAAAATTTTTCAGTTCCATCTTATAGGTCCCCATATTCATAGCTTTAGGCAGAATTTTCATCATGCCCGCAGCAAACGTTCCAAGAACCGGAATTATCACAAGAAAATTATCCGCGTAATAAATGTAAAGGACAAGAACAATAACTCCAATGGTAATATAAAACAGGGAATTTATCGCAATGATAGGGATTCTCTGAATGAACATGAGTTCCGCAAACTTATCCCAATACACTTTTAAAGCATCAATATACTGCCTTCCCCAATGTTCCGATGCATGGAGCGCTTTTATTGGCTTAATGCCGGTTATGTATTCATTGATAACCTTGTTTTCGGATTGACCAGATGCTATCTGAAGGTTCCCCAGTTTCTCTGAAATGTTTTTGCTGATTGAGTTGATGATGAGATAAAAAACGCCCCCCCCGATTAATACCAGAAGAAGTCCTCCTGGTGAAATCAGAAAAAGCATCACTATCACCAGAATTGAGGTCATCAGATCCGTGCACAGGCATAACAACCGGTCGTATGTCTGCTGGACATAATAGGGACTTTGGTTAAAGAGATTGATGAGATCTCCCTGCCGTGCATCGACAAAAAATTTATAATCGTTGGAATCTATCTTTGAAAATATCGACTTTTTCGTCTTTACGATAAGTTCCCGCTGGAAAATGAATGCAATCTTCCAGTATGCCAGTTGAAGAATAAGTGATATGCCGGTGAGCAGAATAAATAATAATCCGAGATGGACAAATTGCGATCCCATCGGAATCAGGCTGCTTATATATTCGATAACTCCGTAAAAGGGGATGGCATCAGCATTTATCTGAAATCCCACTGATATCATGGGATATAAAAGAGCAATACTCCCTGCATCAATCAGGCCAATGATGATGGATAGAATAAGGAGTAAAAACAGATAATATTCATACCCTTGAATGAAAAACCGAAGTTGATGAAGATATTCTTTGAATGTGACCATTACTCATTAGTACTGGTTATGTGAAAGGAAGTAAGTTATGGATAATGTTCTATAGTTGTATGAGGCAGTTTTTTGATCTTATTAAATAATAGTTTTAAATTATATAACTCTATTACTTATAGTATCCTTTTACCAGAAATGACTCCTCTTTAAAACGAAAATTTTTCGTTCTTTTTAAAATCAGAGGGCAATGTGAAAAACCCGTTTTCCTAATTACCATATCTATCTGTAATTTTGCAGAATTGAAGGCCGTTCCTCTCAAAACCTTCTAAAACCACAATTCTCAAGGCCCGCTATTGAGAGATATCCTGATCCATATAAATCCCTAGGCGAAAAGAGATGTGGTCATACCGGCCCGCTGTGAGAACAATATTTCGCCCTTATTTCAGGGGTAAAATATGAGTATTTTTAAAAACAACGAGGTTTAATTGTTTTTTCTGATTTGAAAGTGGCATCGGCGGCGTGAAACCACAAATATGGTGGCATTTTTCTTCCCCAAACCAGTAAACCTGAAAGAAACAGTTGTATCATTCCATGGTCAATACAATAGTTTTTTGTTTATTCAACTGTGGTTTAAGTGATACATCATAATGGGTTACAGAAAAAGAAGGAATACATCCTCGAGATATGAAAGATAGTGGATTACATCATCGGTGCATATTTTAAGATAATTGGAGGATACTTTTCGGAGTGAGTTACAGGTATGAGGTTTTGCAATGTTTGAAACGCAAAAAAAGGTCATATTTTTTTAATATAGTAGGGTTCCTGACTCAATATCTGGTTACAACGTTACGAAAGATTATTTCATCACAATAGGATTTGAGAAGGGGAACAGGATTACCTGGTGAATATAGTATGACCTCTGGAATTGCAATTTTTGCATATGCAAACATGAGCAGTCGGTACCAGGTTAAATTGGAGTATGAGGTTTCAGAAGGTTATATCGATCTTACTCTGCTCAAAAGAGATCCCTGGCACCCTGATCATTACCCTATCTTCGAATTGAAGTACCTCAAAAGAAGCATGAGTTCTGAAGAGGAGATAGAGAGGATGACTATTGATGGAACGCTCCGAATGAAACGGTACATATCATCACCTGAATTATCAACAATACCGAATCTGAAGAAATGGGTTCTGGTTTTTTCCGGTGACCAGTGTGTACGAAAAGTGGAAGTGTAATCCCACCCTCTTTTTATGAAACTCCGAAATGCAAAAAATATGCCGGGTATTAATCACCAGCCAGTCAACTGCGTCCTGCGCTTAAGACGCCTGCCTGAATTAATTGGTTTATGAGTTCTTTAATCTCTGTTCTGGCTAATAGAAGCATATCCTTTCAGGACTGAAAAAGAGTCTTTGATAATCATTTCAACTCTAGCATCTTCATAAGCCCATCTTTCAGTTCAACTTTGGGTTCCCATCCAAGTTTTTCCCGTGCCTTGGTAATATCCGGAACCCTCCGTGTTGGATCATCCGGAGGCATTGGTTGATAGGATAACTCGGACTTCGAACCGGTTAATTCAATTATCATATGAGCTAAATCAAGAATTGTCCATTCAACCGGATTTCCGATATTTACAACTTCCCCTGCTAAATCAGGCAATCCTGCCAGACGAAGTAATCCGGTTATCTGGTCAGTTACATAGCAGAATGATCTGGTTTGTTTTCCTTCACCAAAAATGGTTATTGGTGCATTGTGCACAGCCTGGTCAATAAACCGGGGAATTACTCTCCCATAATGCCCGTCCGATCTCATCCTCGGCCCATAGGTATTAAATATCCTGGCAATCCTGACATCCAAACCATGCTGCCTGAAATATGCCATACAGAATGCTTCTCCTGCCCTTTTTGCCTCATCATAACACCCACGGATTCCCAGGGTATTCACATTGCCCCGGTAGGTTTCAGGTGTCGGGAAGATTGCAGCTTCTCCATATGTTTCACTGGTAGAGGTGAATAAGAATCTGGCTTCATATTTTCTGGCAATTCCAAGAGCATTCATGGTTCCCAGGGTATTGGATTTCAAAATCTGGATGGGATAATGTTCAAATTCAAGAGGACTTGCCCGTGAAGCCAGATGACAGACAAGGTCGACTTTTCTCCCTGGATCATATGGCTTTGATATATCGTGGACGATTCGGGTAAATTTTGGATGATTTTTCAGATGTTCAGTATTTTCTGGCCGGCCAGATGCATAATTATCCAGGCAGATGACATTGGCTCCTGTATTGAGAAGGACCTCGCACATCCATGAACCCAAAAAACCTGAACCACCGGTTACCAGAATGGTCTGATCAGGAAATGATAGATCTGAAAGGCCAGTTAATATCTTTTGAATTTCAAAATCTGATGATGATGGGGTAGATATATTCATAGTTGGATCTTCCGCAATAGATAATTCTGTTTTTACTACCCTTTATAATGGTACGGAAAAGACACGTGACATCTGCTCTGTTATGAGTTTACCTAAACGAGAGAATATTCAGAGAAACAATTCATGAACTATTATCATCTATTATTACAAAACATTGAGATAATTAGATTTTCCAGAATATCACGGTAAAAAATCTTCATTCTGGAATATTCGCATTCACGGGTATATTATGACAACCTCTTTGATTATTCCTGCTTTTAATGAAGAAGAAGCAATTGGTCTCGTTATTGAGGAATATTATCCTTTCGTTGACGAAATTATTGTTGTTGATGATGGATCAAAGGACAAGACATATGAAATAGCCTCTCATTATCAGGATGCAAAGGTGCATGTTTTTCAGCATACCCAGAACCAGGGCAAGGTAGGTGCATTGCTCACCGGTGTCAGGAAATCAACTGGCGAAATTATTGTCTTTACTGATGCAGACTGTACCTACCCTGCTCGATATATTCCGGTTTTCTTATCTGAACTGAATCGTGGGGCTGACCTTGTTTTGGGCGTTCGAAATATCGAGGCACATAATATCCCTCTGTTTAACCGGATAGGTAATGCGGTCTTCTCGACAATGGCAACCTACATCAGTGGTAAGTATATATCAGATGGCCAGACGGGATATCGGGCTTTTCGGAAAGAGATGATGGATGAACTCCTGGTATCGGCGAAAAGCCTGGAGTTCGAGACAAAGATGACCGTCCGTGCAGCGAAATTGGGGTATGTTATCTCTGAAGTTCCCATAGAATATCGCGAGCGGGTTGGTACGTCAAAACTTCATCCCATTCGTGATGGGTATCGGATGTTTCGTGCGTTATTATCGATTGCATGGCATGAGACTTCCCCTCTTGCGAAAATGATATCTGTCCCGGGTTTATTTCTTCTTCTTGCAGGAATTGGATTTGGCCTTATCAGTGTACAGGAAAGGCTGTTAAATTACTATTTAATCCACGAATATTATCCACTTATTTCCGTTTTTCTCATGCTTTTTGGGATACAACTGACCTCAATCGGCCTCATCATTGATTACCTTTCGAAAAAGATGGATCGGATTGAGGAAAGAATCCGTCAGAGTTTTATTAAAAAGGAGTAATAACCTGAATGAATACGATAATTATTATCCTTATCGGGATTTTATTTGCATCATCCGGACAGATTTTATGGAAAATTGGGATGACTGACATTGGTCCGATTACATCTGTCACGACTGGATCCTTTATCTCGATGCTACTCAGCCCATGGGTAATTGGGGGAACGGTATGTTATGGCCTTTCCACCGTTTTCTGGCTTATTGCTCTATCACGGGCTGATCTTTCATTTGTGTATCCCTTTATTGCACTTACCTTTGTCATTATATTCATAGCCTCATTTTTTCTCTTTCATGAGCAGATCAGCTTCATGCGACTATTTGGAGCATTAGTGATAATTAGCGGGATTATTATCCTTGTAAGGGGGTAAAAAGAACCCCGTTTCAGGGTTGAAAAATTGTCAGGTTCACAAATTTAAAGCTCATACATTTATCAGATATTGTTTTCATCTCCGGAATGTCACATAATTGTGTACACGTGCTTGTGAATGTAATCTCATTCATGCCTTTATGTAAGATAAAATTACTCCTGCCTTCGGTCAAACCTCCTGCTGGAGCAGTAATTGTTCCCAGGTTTTCACCGTTTATTTTTAAGGAGAGATTTTTTTCTGTATAAATTGGTTCAGCCATAAAATAGAGTTCATACTCTCCGGTTGTCCCTGCATAAGCTTTGATCTTCCCCTCTTCTTTCAAATAAAATTCTGGGAATGTATTTGATCCAAACCACCCATTTTGAAAGAGTAAAATAACATCCTCAGGCAGAACTTCCGGAGTTTCGAGTATTTCATACACTATCGTATCACCAAATGATCCTGCCATCCTGATGGTGGAATTGTAATTTTGTTCGATCTTTTGATTCAGAACGGATAAATATTGTGAGATGAATGCTTCCGCCTGTTCATCAGGGATATTCTCCACTATCCGGATTCTGTCTGGATGAATGATAACGTATTTTACTCCGATATGCTGTAATAATGAAACAATATTATCAGAGGGGAAATAACCCCCGGTGTCACGCATGATTTTCGAAGCAAGTTCAACATCCCTCCCACTATACCCATTTACCATCTCTTTCCAGTGATAGACTGAATAATAGGTATATTCCGAGTTATCTTCAATCCATCTGGTTGGGATTTCGATAATTTTCACATCACCTGGTTGTTCTGCAAGCCAGCGATACACCTCCGGTACCTGGTCTCCGGTTGCAAGAGAGGCTGGAATCTGAACCGGGACATGCCATGATCCGATAATAGCAAGAATGATACATGCTATAGCAACAATTGTCTTTAAATCATCCTTTTTTATCCGGTAAAGAATAGCTGCAACACCAAATCCGATCAGAACTGATCCGGCTAGACTCATAATAAAGCTGAATCTTGAAAGATCCCGTATAATGGCGATATAAGGAATTATGGAATAGAAAAAATAGTACGGTGTCAGTATTCCCGTCTGAACACCGTTAATTTTTAGCACAGGTCCAAGTGCAAGGACGTAACTTATTATGCCAATCCCTGCAAATATTATCGGGATTTTTTGGGATCTCACAAATTCCCAATCCGGTTTTAGAGCCGTGTTTCTTGACAGGGGCAGTAGAAGTCCCACCAGGGAAAAAATAAAAAAAAGTACTCCGAATTGATTCATTAAAAAAATTGGATCACATGACCAGGAGGAGTTCATTGGTTCATCTAAATCCCTTTCAGCATCATAATGCTGACTTGCCTCAAAATAGGGAAGAGCAAAGGGGGTGAGAGTAATGATGATGAATGCCAGTGAAATAAGAATTCTCACAACCGCCTTTTTTGAGATTAAACCGTTCCGAACTTCTAAATCCAGGATGACGTATCCAAGTACAAAAAGAACTCCGATAATCGTTGTAAAAATCCCCACGTACCAACTGGACAAAGCAGATAAAATAAAAAACACTGATGCTGCGCCAATATCCCGAAATTTCAATGAATGAAAGAACTTATCCAGAAATAGCAGCATCAATGGAATCCATTGCATTGCTAAGAGATGTAACTGAATCGCCATCCGGTATCCATAGAATGCAAAGAAAATTCCTGCAATAAAAGCCGCATACCGGTTTTGTGTATACCGATATGTGAGCAGATACATACCAAACCCACACAGAACAAAGGTCAGGAGTCTGACGAAATTGTGTGTGAATACCGGGTCATGAGTAATCCCATATACGGGGATTGAAAAAATGGTCCATCCGGTGAGATGTTCGGACAATGCCAAGGAATATTCATTCGCCGGATAAAAAATATTCGCCTTGAAAAGGTTTATCGGGTCTTCCAGAACTTTCTTTGTCGTCCAGGTTAACGACCAGCAGGTGAATGCCTCATCCCCTCCGCCGATGGTGTCACTCACATGTAGAATCATGGGATATGTTAATATAGCGGTGAGGAGTGCATACAGTACGATAATTATTACATATTCACGTATTATTTTCCTATTCAAGTTCAATTATATCACAATACAAGAATTGTTCTCAGGTCCAATAAAATTGCTGATTTGATTGAACCTTCAAAATGGACTGAAAAATGAGTTGAATGAAAAATGGGGAGGATTAGGTATCACACACATCTTCCCGTAATATAGCCATGAGATCATCCCTGAATTCATCCCGTTGTAATGCCAGTTCAAAAAATGCTTTCATCCATCCAAGTTTATCACCGATATCATACCGCCTGCAGTTCGTAACAAGCCCGATTGATCCGGATAATTTCCGGATAGCATCAGTGAGTTGTATCTCTCCCCCTTTCCCCGGCTTTGTCTGCTTCAGCTGGGCAAATATCTCCGGGGTGAAGAGATAACATCCAATTGCGCCAAGGTTTGAAGGGGCCTGTGCAATTGGAGGTTTTTCTATAATATCAACGATTGAAAAATGATTCTTTTCTATCTCTTTCCCATCAATTATCCCATAATCCGGAATTTTATAATCAGGGACCGGTTCAATTGCAATAATGGATTTTTTATATTTATTATATGCCTGAATCATCTGGGAGGTGCAGGTCAGTTCACCTTCTGGTGCAATGGTTATCGTATCTCCAAGCAGGACAACAAAAGGCTCATCATTACAGTGTTTTTCGGTAAGAAGGATCGCATCTCCAAGTCCTTTTGGCTCACGCTGTCTGATATAATGGATATTTGGAATCTCGGTAATGTCTACATAGGCATGTGATGGCGACCCGGGATTTGATGACAGTTTATCCTCAAGTTCTATACACCGATCAAAATGGTCCTCTATCGCCCGTTTGTTTCTTCCGGTTATGATAATAATATCATCAATCCCTGAGGCAACCGCTTCTTCCACCACATACTGTATCACCGGCTTGTCTACGACGGGAAGCATCTCTTTTGGCTGTGCCTTCGTTATCGGGAGGAACCGTGTTCCAAGTCCTGCTGCCGGGATAACTACTTTTCTGACCATTTCAGCCATGTTACCAGCAGACTCCTTCGATGCCGGAACAGGACAATATCCTCCTCCCTTCGATGATGACTGGGCTTTTCATTCGGTTGAATTCATCTGTGAGTTTAGAAAATTCAGGCCATTCTGTCAGAACAAGGCAGGCATCAGCCCCTTCCAAAGCATCTCCGGCGTTTGTATGATAGGTAATGTCCGGGAAAATTTTTTTCATCGATTCGGTTGCCATCGGATCAAATGCAGAGACGATCGCCCCCTGTGTTAAGAGTTCATCGATAACCGGGATGGATCGCGAGTCACGGACATCATCGGTATTATCCTTGAATGCAAGACCGAGGACCGCGATCCTCTTCCCTCTGATATCTCCAATCCGCGTGTGAAGGACCTGGATAATCCTGCCAGGTTGCTGCTCATTCACATCAATCACCGATTTAAGCAGGATTGGGTTCTCACCATTCTTCTCTGCAAGCTTTATAAGTGCCATGACATCCTTCGGAAAACAACTTCCTCCAAATCCAAGACCTGCATTTAAAAAGTACGGGTTAATCCGGTGATCATACCCGACCCCTTTCATCACCTCGTACACATCGATCCCGATTCTTTTGCAGATATTTCCAATCTCATTTGAGAATGAGATCTTGGTAGCCAGAAAAGCGTTTGATGTGTATTTAATCATCTCTGCTGCTTTCAGGGATGTTGTAATGACCAGTGCATCCAGTTTTTCATATGCTTTTTGAACCACTGAAATTGCTTTTTCAGATGAACCACCGATGACAATCCGGTCAGGATGTAAAAAGTCATCAATCGCTCGTCCTTCCCGTAAAAATTCCGGGTTCATACAAAAACCGACTGAATCTGATGTATCTCCAAGTGATTTCATCACTGCTGGAATGACAACCGATTCTGTAGTCCCAGGGGGAACGGTACTTTTTACCGTGATAACATGGTATTTTTCTGATCCCTTCAGGGCAGAACCGATCGATTCTGAAGCCCTTGTTATGTATGTGAGATCTGCCGATCCGTCATCCTGCGGAGGTGTTCCAACACAAATGAAGATGATATCCGCATCATCAATTCCTTCGTAATGGGATTGTGCAGACAGATTTTTCCCTGATGTCTGTTTCAGGATATCCTCGAGTTTCTCTTCGTAAATCGGGGGTATTCCTTTATTAATGAGCTCTGCTTTTTTCGTATCTATCTCAACTATCCGTACCGTATGACCAAGATATGCAAAGCATGATGCGGTGACAAGACCGACATATCCTCCGCCAATAACTGAAATATTCAAAATTGTACTCTCCATGGTGTTAATTATTCAGGATTTAGGGATCTGAACTGACAAAAACAAGATTAATTTTGGTTCTTATTTATATTGAATCATCGGAACAAACCATCCCCTACACTCTTCACGAACAGCTCTCCCTTTCCCTTATTCGCCACATCTCCATGAAACACCACCATCCCATCCTTCTCTCCAATCTTCTCAAATGTCGGCAGCATGTCATGAACCACCCCCCGGACTATGCATGTCCCTTTTGACATATTCGCTGCCGGTATCCGGACATCACCGTCAATACGCAATGTCCCACCACGCATCTCTGCTCCTGCAAACATCCCGGCATTCCCATGCACATGGATCTCTCCTCCGGTCAGGTACTCACCAAGATAATCCCCGGCATTTCCCATGACCTCGATCTTCCCGCCACGCATGCCCCGCTTCTCACCCCGGTACCCGGAACCACAGTAATCCCCGGCATTCCCATGGCAGACGATTGATCCGGCACGCATCTCACGGCCCAGCCATCCGTCAGCATTGCCATGAATGACAATATTCCCGCCACGCATGAAATTACCACAATGCATCCCGATATCACCTTCGATAGTGATCGTTCCGGATGACATATACTCTCCAACCCGTTTCACCCGGCTCGTATCTCCCCTGAGAATAACAACGATGTTCTCTGGTGAGTTGACATTCCCTTCTTTTCTGACTGTGAATACTTCTTCAAGACGGCGTTTCTTATTGCCTTCCCAGACAAAAAGTTCACGGTTCCCGATAAAATTCATCGGAATGATCATCTCTGCTTCAATGGGCAGGAAGGGCTTTGCCCGGGGTTTCATCGTAAGGGTGACCTGCATCATAATTATTCATCCGGAACAACAGTTACTCCAAAGCTCTTCATTTGGTGAAAATGATGATCGATGGAGAGGATTAATGGCACATTTTCTTCTTTTGATACCGCGAGGAGTGAACAATCAGTAAAACTCCATTTTTTATCGGAATATGTCTTATAAATATCCCAGGTTACTTCATCCTCCGATGGGGTTATGGGGTGATAGTAGCATTGCTCACGGAGAAAGGATCCAATTGGAATTGCATGTCTGGGGTGGACTTTTAATCGTAACCACGTCATAATTTCCGAAAAAACGGTTGAAACAATAATCCACTCCTGTTTGGGATGGGTCTTAATATACGAATTGATACATTGGTGTTTTTTCTCACTTTGGATGAAATATGCTATCAATGCCGAGGTATCTACAATAATACTATTCTTCATATTGAGAAGGTTCGTTTACGCATGCAATGGAAAGATCCTGATCAACAGTGCTAGCATAATCAGTCACGAATGGTTTTTTTAAACCTTTTATGTTTGCATAGTCATTGAGATCTTCAATTTTTATACACCCGTTCAATTCCTGCAAAGTTTCTGTCATGTTGTTTTTTCTATTCGAATGTGATTTCGTTTTTTTGGAGGATTTTTGAGAATATTCCTTGATTATTATATATACCTCGGGGAGTTTATCTACTGGAATCTTTTTGATCTCCCCTTCAATATCAGCAAAAGTGATGTTTTTCATAATTCCTCCCCCTAGATTAGTTTTCCCATAAGATGTGACATTACATAATGGTTATGCAGTCCGGGTATTCATCGCAACACCCCGCTGCACGTACTCATCCTGTACCCTGTAATTCTCCAGATCCACCGAGTAAAACCGTGAGAACTTCTCCACAAACCGGGGGCTCTTCATGACATCCATATCATCCGGAAGCTCAGCATGAGACCAGAACGTCCGGTTCGGGACAGCTCTCATAACCTCCCCGTCCCTGCTTACCACAATACCGTCTTTGAGGGTATATAACGTCTGCTGGAATGCTCCGATAACCTCTTCATACTGGAGCGATGGATCGGTCTCGTCCGGTTTTACCGGATATATTGCAATATCAGCAAGGGCTCCTTCCTTCAGATGTCCCTTCCCTTCATCGATAATTCCAAGCGCTTTTGCCTGCCCTGCCCTCGTCATAACCGCGATATCTTCAAAGCTCAGCTCCCGGTCGATGGTCCCGAGGGATGTCCGGTCTGTGGTAAGTCGGTGGACCTGACCTAGTTCCTTCTCCCGGTACTTGTTAGACATTAATAGGCCGATAATCTCTGGGTACTTCACAAAGGGAGCTCCGTTCGGGTTATCAGTCGTGAGCATACACTGCCAGGGATTTTTGATCAAAAGAGCCAGTTCAAGCCCGATGGCCCACATGATGCTGTTGACCAGAGATTTCCTGCTGTAATAGACAGGAATGATCCCTGAGCCGGTTTCGAGTTCCACGTCATGGTTGCTCCATTTGTTGTGGTGGAGTGTGTAGAGCCGGAACTCCATCGGCCCGTCTGCGGTCATGGTCATTGTCCGGCCAAACATGACCTGCCCCATGTCGATGACCACCTGTGGCTTGGTATTGACTGATCCAGCGATCTTCCCCGCTTCAGATCGAATATCGCCCCAGGTACTCCCTCCATAAGAGTGGAACTGGACATGGGTCAGATAGAGCGTCTGCCGGTTCGGATTAAGATCAGATGGAATATCAAGGGTCTGAAGGGTTGTCCGGTAATTTCCGGGCATACCCAGGTTATTGCAGTGAAGGTGAACCGAGTGGGGGAGATGTAAATATTCGCAGGCCTGAATGGTTGTATCAATGATGTCCCGTGGGGTGATATCCCAGTTTGGGACCGGTTCATCGATGTTTGAGAGGTCATCCCCGAACCCCCACGCTTCAGTACCGCCCGGATTGGTAAGTTTTATCCCAAAACCCTTGACGGCTGAAAGTGTCCACCCGATGACCGCGGCAGCCTGTCTGACATCCTTGTCGGCGACTGCTTCAAAAAGACTCCAGTTCCCGTCAAACAGGGTATTTGCAAGCATGTCCTGCATGGGTGTTGCAGCAAACTCCTCATGGGTGTGACGTGCCTCCAGGGGTGCCATTGCCCCCTCAAGAAGCGTTGTATACCCCATCTTGCTATACCGGTAACTGTTCCCGTATGTCGTCGGGACCGTATACCCGGAGGTCGGATACATCGCACCGCGTCGTGGCGTCCTTCCGGCCCGCATGTCTTCAGGGCTCATATACCGGCCAAAATTGACCTTGGTTCCACAGACATGGGTATGAGAGTCTATTCCTCCTGGCAACGTCAGGTGGCCGCCGGCATCGATAACCTCACAGGATCCTGACACCTTGTCTACGATTCTTCCTTCCCGGATAGGAAGATCCATGATATCCCCACGGATTCCCTGGAGTGGATCGATGACATAGGCGTTCTTAATCAGGAGTTCACGCATTCTCTTTCACCTGCCTGATGCGATCATAAATCTTCTCCATGAGCTCGGTGTCGGTCGGGTAACCGGTCTCGATAAATTTGCGTGTCCTGATGGGAATTCCATCCATCCGGTATGCTGTTCCTGCTGCATCAATCCCATTTACCGCAGAGGGGATCTGCAGGGTGCAGAGGTGAGTAGTTGCACTCGGGTAGGGATCAAAGAGGATGGTTGGAATTTTTGCAAGATGTTCACAGCAGATTCGTGGGAAATGGGCTCCAGGATCACTTGCCATAATGAGTGCAGCATCCGCCTCTTTCCGTGCAAGGATATCAACTGCGGTGGTCTCACCTGGGTTATAAAATGCAATACCCCTTGAATAATCCACGGCAAAGGGATACCCGGTGATCCAGGTGAACACTTCGTTTGATCCATATACATTCGAATGCCCCCGCATCGGTGATATGGTCCATTTGGTATGGCGGTTTAATTCATCGACAAATTCGATGGCATTCCTGATATTTTTATATTTACCGCCGGTCATTGTGATACCGACGCCGAAGAAGAGAGCACCGAATTTTGCCTTTTTGCACATATCAGCAACCCGGATAAGCTGAGTCTTTGGAACACCTGCAACCATATCCGGTATAATGTCCCCTCTCCCCCTGATGATGGCCCGAAGAGCAGACAGAACATGATAATCCCCACCCTGCTCAAGCTGCACAAACTCAGTTGCTATCTCTGCGGTTGGTGTCTTTCTGACATCGACGACGATGACTCTTCGTTCGCGGAATGCGTTGTGGAGGAAATAAGCATCGGCATAGTTAGTATACCTGCTCAGGTGCCTTGGATGAGCTTCTATCGGATTTGACCCCCAGTATATTATCGTATCAGCCCGGTTTTTCACCTGTCCCAAGGTACAGCCGGGGTGGCCGACCTCCTGGATTGCAAGGATAGATGGTCCATGACAGACTGATGTGGTGCTGTCCACGACTCCTCCGATAAGTTCAGCAAGGTGAGCTCCGATGGCCTGTGTCTCTGTTGCACACCCTGACCACCCATAGAGGAGCGGACGATCCGCTTCAGACAGGACTTTAACTGCGAACTCTATTGCTTCTTCATAGGAGATATCAACCCATTCATCCCCCGTTCGCATGATAGGGCCTTTGAGCCGGTTTCCTGCATCATCAAGAAACTTATGGGCTCCCAACGTGCAGGCGTTCTCAACTCCTGATATCTTCCCGTCGGTTACCTCGATCATGATATCATCACAGAGGCATCCGCAGTAGGGGCAGACCACATGCCTGATTTTATCTACCATACGGGAGCCCTCCCAAATGTTGCATCAGTTCTCCCACTGTCGGGATTTTTTCTCCGGTCGCCTCTATTTCTGCCACTGATCCTTTAAAGTCTGGCATCCCGGTGCTGTGAGTGGTTCCGCCAACCAGAGCATTGGCATAGGGTCCGAGCGGGAGAAATCCGGTCCCCCGCTTTATCGTCTCATCAGAAATGACCCGGAGTACAACAGAAATACCCCCGGTTGTTGCTTTCACCCGCTCCCCGTCATCAATTCCGATCTCCATCATGTCCACGGGGTTGAGGTGGAGGGTTGATGTCTCCCTGAAGTATTCTGGTGAATTCTTCCGGTCCACATGGGATCCCTGGATCACTGTCCGTCCGGTATTGATACGGATTTTCATGTCTCCTCCGATATCTGCAGGGGTTCGAGGACCCGGGCCACAAGAATTGACCTGGTCGGGCACTGCTCTTCACAGGTCTTGCATCCGGTGCATTTATCTTCATGGAATACGGTGTTGATCCCCTTGTATACCCGCATGATGACTTCATCAGAGGTGCTCGTCCCTTTTGCTGCCAGTTGGGGATCTATCTCCTTATTGACCGGGCAGGCAACCGTGCAGCTCCCACACCCCATGCAGGTGACCGGGTTTATGGTGATGTGGAACTGGAACTGCATATAGGTGCCGTCCTGTGCATTTTTCATATGAACCCGGCCGGCATCAAGGACCAGTTCCGGGCAGATCTCAACACACAGGCCACACCTGATACAATGTCCAAGATGGATGACCGGTTTCCACTCTCCGGGTTTATCAGTTCTGATGACCTCAATCGCCCCGGGAGCCGGGCAGATCATCATGCATTGAAAGCAATGGGTGCATTCCTTTCCGGTCAGATGGGGGAATTCCCTGAAATGGGGCGGCGTGGAGAGGGGGGCAGTCTTCGCAAGGAAGAATGTTTTCACCCACTCAGGTCGTGCCATATGCCGGATATATGAAAGGATGGATCTCATCTGTTACCTCTCAGTACAGGCAACGCACGGGTCAGAGCTGATGTATGCCGCCGTGACATCTGCAACCGATGTTACTCCCGGGATCATGTATCGTGCACATGCTTCTATATTCATAATAGACGGGGTCTGGATAGATATCTCCTGGACTCTTCCATGAGTATCTGATTTAATCCGGTAGGTCAGTTCACCTCTTGGCGCTTCACCCTTATGGGTGGTCTCACCCCGTCCGATGGTCCCTCCACCTCGTATCTTTCCTTCCGGAAGGGTCCGGATGATGGTTCGTATCAGATCCACACTCTGTAAAATTTCCTGGAACCGTAGCATGACCCTGGCATAGTTATCTCCTTCAGTCCGTACCAGGGGTGAGAAGTTCAGCCTCTGGTATGTCGGGTGGTCTGATCTGCAGTCAGTGGTAATACCACAGGCCCGTGCGGTTGGCCCGACTGCATGGATGAGTTCTGCCTGCTCGCGGGTCATGACACCAATCCCCTTACTCCGAAGTCCGATGAGCGGCCCTGATTCAAACATGCTCATGTACCGGCGGGTTTCCCGTTCCACGTCATCCATGGCGGTCATTATTCGGGTCAGGTCTTCATTGTCAGGATCAAATCGCACCCCTCCGGGAACGATGTAGGCACAAGTGACTCTTGCACCGGTGAGGTATTCGAGCATGTCCATGACCGTTTCACGGATATTGAGGAGATACATCCCGATGGTCTCATGTTCGATGGTATAACAGTATGAGAAGTTTGCAATCAGGTGGCTTTGCATCCGGTCCAGCTCATTTGCAAGCACCCGCAGGTATGCAGCCCGATCTGGAACCGTAACCCCGGATATCTTCTCCATGGTCTCAATAAACACAAAGTTATGAATGACTGAACAGATTCCGCATACTCGTTCGGCAAGGAACATGACCTCCTGCCAGGGCCGGCCAACCATGATCCGTTCAATCCCTTTCTTCATGTACCCAAGTTCAACCTCGGCGGCAAGGACCTGCTCTCCAAAGGTCTCACATTTAATCCGGCATGGCTCTTTGAAAATCGGATGGACCGGGCCGAGGGGTATGGAAACATCAACGGTTTTTTTCATCGCCGTAACTCCCAGTCTTTGAATATCAGAGGAGCGACTGAAAGGATGGCCTGAATTATTTCAGTCGGTCGTGGGGGACAACCGGGGACCTCTGCAGCAATCGGAATATAACTCTTTGCAGGAGCCCTGGTAAGTGTCTGTGGCCTGGAAAAGACACATCCGGAGATCGGGCAGTTGCCGATTGAGACCGCTACCTTGGGCTCCGGGATCTTATCCCACACCATTCTGAGTTTATCTTCCCACTGGGGAGTCACCCCGCCGATGATAAGCAGAACATCCGCCTCTCTCGGGTTATTGTGGACATAAATGCCATACTGCTCAAGATCATACCGGGGCGAGAGGCAGGCAAGGACCTCGATATCACATCCGTTGCATGAACCGGTGTCCACATAACAGACATGAATCGACCGCTGACGGACGGCGTTCTTCAGGGACTGGAGTGTTGTCATTTGCTCTCCTCCTCAAATACCCGTGACTGCAGGAATTTTTTTCCATATTCAGCGTTACTGTTGTTATTGGTGGACTCTTGCATGGCCTCTTCCATTACATCAGGGGAGATAATAGGGATATAGGTCGTGAAAAGTTCATACCCTATCTCCCGCCTTATTCCCCCCTCTTTATCGCCCCGTTCCCGCCAGCTGTCATATCTGACAGCAAGTGACTCCAGCATCATCATATCAAGGTTTTCTATTAGTATTCGTCGCAGTTTCATCGGAGGAATTCCCAGCATATCTGCACAGGCAGTGACCACTCTCTTATGGTACGGACTGTTCAGGATGGCAAATTTCATTCCATACAGGTCACGCTCATATATATCTGTCATACCAGCCCTCCGCTTTTCAAAATCGCATACAGGCCGAAGAGCAAAATACAGATCCAGACTGCAATCATCTCCCCGTCATGGAGCTGATGCTCATTTTTGGTGAAGGGAAGCAGGGCAAGGGCGGCAACGGCAATAATTCCAAGTACTGCCTGCCAGAGTACATGTCCCCTGACGAGTTCAATCCCGAATAACACTCCATAAATAAGTGCTCCTCCAGCAAGAGCTATCCTGATGAGGTTCATCCCATCACCCCGAGAATGATAATATACACTGCGAGGACCCCGGTGATCACCGTCTGCAGGGCAACCGCATCAAATGGCGAGAGCATCGGCGTGAATGCACAGACAAAGGAGAGTGATATCAGGACGATAAGCATTGCAAGGAGCATCAGGTACCAGGGGAGGGCACCGATAAAGAGCAGAACAAATGCTGCCAGAAGTACGAAGGTTTTTAATGCATAGGCCACTTCAAGACCGGCCCTCCAGACACCAAAGTGCTCGGTACGGTTCCCTGATACGATCTCTTTCGCCTCAATGATTGAGAACGGGCCATAATGCATCTTGGAGAGTATGACAATGTACATGGCGATGGCTATCGGGAATGCCCCGACGAGCATGGGCCCGTGCATCTCCTGATACCTGGTTATATCGCTGATCATCAGGGAACCGGTCACCACATATATCCCTGCAATGGTTGCAAAGAGCGGAATCTCTGATGCTGCAGACATCACCGACCGTATTGCCCCAAACTTTCCGTATGGTGAACCAGACGAGAGCCCGAGCCCGTGTTCGGTGATCTTATGGAGCATAAATACCGCGAAGAGGAGGAGCAGACTGCCGCCACTGAAGATGATATAGAATGCACCAGTCCAGATGGCTATGGAAACCGCCACGATAAAGACAAACATAGGCATGCTTGCCGTTTTCGGAATCCATGTCTGCTTAAAGGAGAATTTTAAGGTATGGAGTATCTCCTGCCAGATCGGCGGGCCAGGTCTTCCCTGTATCCGTGCGATGACTTTTCGATGTATACCATGAAACAAAAGGCCGATAAAAACTGCTGGAAGTATCAGTGTTATCATATTAATACCCGGTAAATGGGATATCCCCGTCTGTATTCGATGCATTCCACCAGAGAAAGAGTGCCAGATTGAATACCGGAAATGTCAGAACCACAACGATCACCGGAAACCATCCCGGCTCGGTTCCAATGGATACCGCATATGCCGAAAGCCCGAGGATGACTGCTGTAATTATGGTTACTGCCAGATATGACTCTTTATTCATTGTTACACCGTCAGAATGATCTCAATTACCCGGAGGAAGATGAGGAGCGAACTGACATGGATCATCAGTACATAGGGTGCTCCCGGTGCCCGGGTGATCTCAGCCTTTGCGATATAAAAGGGAGCCATTCCTTCTCCCATCACTCCAAGGACCAGGAACATCTTTGCAGCCAGGGGGACCATCCCAAGGCCGGCAAGTTCCCAAATGGACAGGGTTCCACAGGTCCCAAGGGCCGTTGCTGCACCGCCAAAAAGGAACGTGGTTGCAACCATCGCAACGATTCCGTAATTATATGCCGCATTCAGTACATACCGGTTGTTTACACCGGCAACAATCCCGATGTTGGTTATCCCGATGAGTGCGGTAAAAAGGGAGAAGTTAAAGAGGTCGCCTGAGCTCACTGCCCCAAGTGTAGCAAGACCACAGGCGATTGCCATAAATCGCTGAAAACGCAAATTGTCCGGATTTATCTCCTTGGTGTATATCGCATCAGTACCAAAGACGATATCTGTCTGCCGCTCCGGTCGTGCGATGATGGCGATGATGATGAAGGCGGTCGCAAACAGGAACAGGGTTGTCGTGTATAGACTAAAGTAATTGACAATGTCCCCGAACTCCAGGACAAAGAGTTCCTCTCCTTCAATGGGCAGATTAAACATTCCGTCCCTCCTGCATGGTGCCGATAAGTGCCATCTTGGTGGTTACTTTAACGAGAATCGCCCCTCCGGAGAGCATCACCGCAATAAGCCAGGCCTGTGGTAAGATCATGAATATAAAGAATGCCACAATCCAGAGTGCCCATGCATACCCGGATATTGTTTCAAGCAGTGCAAACCGCTCTTCATATCCCTTACAGAGGAAGTAGAATACAAGTCCTATTCCTGCGACTGCACCTCCTGAGAACCCTGACAGGATAATCCCATACACAACCAGGGCAAAGGTGATGATGGGTGGTGCGGTCCGCATGACCTCGATCCGAATCGGTTTATATGCCGGAAGAGGGAGTTTCTCCTTTCTGATATAGAGTTCAGTCAGCATCAGGAGTTCAGAAATACCGACCACAAGACCGGGGAGGATCAGGGCTTCTGCCAGATCTGTTGCGACAAGACAGATAAGAACAAGGCCTGTCGTTTCTATCAGGTCCACAACAAGGATTTTATGGATATCATCCCGTTCCCTGAAGAGAGCAATGAATGATATGGTTACACAGATAAGGGTGCATAAAAGACCGATCTGATAAAAATCCATCATTCTTTCCTCCTGAACAGGAATGAAGCAATGGCAAATGCAGTAAAGAGGATACTCGTCTCGACCACAGTATCAAGGCCCCGGGTGTTATAGAGGATTTCATCAAGGATTCCTCCAGGATGTGCAACGATTGTGGTTCCAAGATATGGCGTTGTATTTGCAAGGAACCATGAGAGTGGCGTCAGGTATGCCGTAACAAATCCGACCGTCGGGGAGTTTTCCGGATACTGGGCCTTCACATCTGCCCTTGTAAAGGGAATACCTCCCCGGTCATAGGGATTAAGAGTTGAATCACGGTTTATTGTTTTAGAATAAATCTGGTCCTCATGGTAGGTAAGCATGGGAACCATGATCAATCCGCAGATAGCAACGAAAATTCCTAGTGCAGCGTATACTGCAACGAGGTTTTCATAGGTTGACATCCAGTTTGAAAATGTCCGAAAGTTGCGCCCTATCCACCGGATCATTCCTTTGCCCTCCTTTCGATCAATAGTACGAGAACAAAAGTAGTCAGGGTTGATACCGCAATAAATGTCAGCAATGCCAGCGTCTCATCAAATGACAAGGCCACGAGAAGTAGTCCGAAGGCTGGAATTTCCAGATTAATAAGACGAGTCAGATACTCCCGGTCACGGGGAAAAGCGGTTATCCACGTCCCGATGATGAGCAGAATCAGACCTGCAAAAAACTCAGGATTCATGCGGCCCCCTTTTTGCAGAGCTGAAGTACAAAAATGGTTGACAGTGGTATTATGAGAGCAAGGGCTGCTGCCACATCAACATAGCCCCGTGCAATAATGAGGGGCATTACGCCGCCTGCAATAATCCCGATTGCGATAAGTTTTGCATAGGGATCCCGTGCAAAACCTGCATACAATCCACCAATAAGGGCAATGGCACAAAATATCAGGAGCAGGGTGTTCATTCCTCCACCCCTCCGGCCCACGTGCTCGCGATAGCATTTGATTCAAATGTCGAGCCGATAAAATAGGTTGCTGCGGCAATAATCCCAAGCGGGTGAGGGATGAGAAGGGCCATGATTCCGGAAACAGCAAAGCTGAATACATTCAGGAATGGCAGTTTACGCATGACATCCTGTTCAAGAATGATTCTGATGACTGCATAGAGAGCAATAAGGCCACACATGAGGGCTGCAAGTTCAGCACTCTCAGACGGGGGGCTGATATATGAGGAGGAGAATGGGCCGGATATCAAGCCAAGCAGGTCTTCTGTTCCGTCGATGCTCATCTCCGAATCCTCCATATTGCTCCAAGCAGCCTGCTTGAGTGCCGGTGAGATATCCCCTGTATAGTCAGGATGGCAATTACCATTCCGATGATGAAGAACTCAGCCGGAATCCCGATCTGGGTCCCAAGGTATACCATAAAGGTTGCCAGAAAACATCCCGTTGTCCCGGCATACCCCGGATCATAACAGATGCGGTTTCCAATATACACGAGAACCGTTGCAATAAGGCCCCCTGGTATTCCAAAACAGTATACTCCACAGGCAGCAAGAAGGGTCCCGGCCGATGCATCAGGGGATGATACAATATTGCCCATCATGGTCCCTCCCCTGAGATCTCCTCCAGTCTTCTCAACTGCTGCTGCAATCGCTTTTGCTCCGACAACGCCCCCTTCCCGAGGCAGTGCCCAGATCATATCAATGGTGATAAAGAGAACCCAGCAGCAGATGGCTGCAAAGGCAATCTGAAGGAACGAGCTAATCATGCCGGTTAGTAACGTACACTTCGTGCGGGAACAGATTAAAGGTTGTGATCCATGATTATACACCAGACTGAAAGAAGAAAGAGCCGTTTTTGCACCAGGGTCAATGGAACTCTCGGGTTTCCCTCATATGAGTAAATAATTAGTATTCAGGACAGGTTTCATAGGCATCCTGAAGCGCCTTCCAGAGCTCATTCTTCCAAATCTTCCCGGTCTTCGGATTGTAGATCGCCGACCAGGATTTCATGAGGATATCTTCCCGTCCGGTCTCCATGAGCACATAGAATTCTGCCATATATGCTTCATATTCCCGCTCGATGGTGCATCCGAATGTTTCTTCATCACTGGTCAGATGCTGCACGGCATGCGTGAGTTCATGTGCGATGGTTCCGCTCACCTCTTCCCATGTTTTTCTCTTCCAGAAATCCCATGAGATGTAAACCTTCCCTGGTTCTTTCTTACCGCTTGCATAGACATATTTCCCGTTTGAGTCGATCTCGTCAGTCAGCCTGAGTTCTATCCCATAATCAGGAACAAGGCCGGCAAGGTCTTGTAACAGGTCATTATCTGAATACGCAAGAATCTCCCATGCTTTCATCAGGTCAGGATCAATGAGGTCTTCAGGGTTTCTTGCAGGTTTCGGCGTTTCCTCCTCTATTGGTGCCAGAACTTCCACATCAGCCGACCGGGCAAGCTGGCCGTTTATGAATAACCGGAGGGTGTAGATCCCCGGGTCCAGTTCACGGCCATCCTCCCATGAGATTGACCGGTGTGTGATTCCCTCTTCCCCTTCGTCCCATTCCTCTTCGGTTGAGTAAAACCATTCGTCATTATAGAGCCATTCTACCTCGACCGGCATCCCGTCTTGCATGTTCATAAACGGGAAGACCGCACAGATCTTCACGGTGCCAGGGTCAAATGCAACCACCGGCCTGATAGGGACACTCTCCTCGGTGACTCCTTCCGAGAATGAGATCTCTCCAAAAGCAGCAAAACTTATGGTATGTTCTCCAAATGCCGGAGATCCTACAGAGAGCAGGCAAAGCAGGATGATAAGGATGAATGAAAAAGCACCGGAGATATTATCGATGGGCCGGACTCTTTCCTTTCTCCTCTTTAGGAGTGATGGGGTGTATGCCATAGTGTTTTGTCAGGAAAAGACGGACTTTATCGGTTTTCACAAAGTTTTTATCAACTTCATTTATTAAAGCATCGATAGTCTTAATCTGCTCAAAGATCTTCTCTTCATAATCCCCGCCCTGCAACTCATTGAGGATGGTGATAGATGCCAGGGGATTTCTGATCTGATCATTTATCGCAGCAAGTCTGACAAGATTCTCTTCAATCTGGGATATTGCAGTAATCTCCCGCTTCCTCATCTCCAAAAGCTCGGTTACATCACGGAATATTATCATAACGAGGATTTCATCACCGGAAAGGATAGCGCTGCATTGAGCTTGTGTATTCAAAATTTTTCCATCTTTCTTCATGAAGTCCCATTCAATAATGGATAAATCACCCTGGGTAACCCGGCGAATTATCTCACGGGATGCCTCTTTGGAATCTCTCCCGTCTGGTTGTGTCGGTGGTGAGAATTCGAAAAGTTCTTTCCCGATAATCTCCTTCATGTTCATCCCGATAAGATGAGTTGCTGCATTATTGCAACTCTCAATTCTGGTATCTTTCAGGATGAAGATCGCTTCGTGTGCAGATTCAAAAAGTCTCCGATAATTCTCCTCTGCTTTCCATCTCTTTCCCAGTTCCTCAAGCAGCTCTTCCTCCCGCATTTTCAAATTGTTAATCGTCCCTTTCAGACTTGTTACAAGGCTGTTTATGGCTTTTTCAATAGTATTGAACTCAGATGATCCGGTCGGGCGGATCCGGTGGTCCAGGTCTCCGTCTGCGATATGCTGAATATCTTCAACAATCCGGTCGATCGGCCTGGACAGGTATCGTGACGCGGCAAAGGCTCCCCCGGCTGCAATAATCGCTGTGAGGAGCAGGAAGCCACCAAAAATCAAAGTAAGAGTCAGTTTTTTATGATCCCGGTCATCAGTTGAATATACCGTCCGTGCCGCCAGAAACATCTCGGATGCTGATGGTGACTCTGAATCACTGATAGGAAGATGGGTGTACCGGATAATATCTCCGGTTACCGGGTCCGTCTCTTCATAATTTGTATTATCTGCAAATGTTCTGATGATTTTCGACAATGTTTCCGCATTTGGCTGTTCGTTTGCGGCAGGTTCAGGATATTTCGAGACCAGTTCATATCGTGAATTGTATAGTTCAATAGACCGGATATCCTGATTCAGATCAGGAAGATTATTGATGAGTTCTTTGTATGATGCACCGGATGCGTAGGGTAGTAACCGGTCAAATGACCTGCTAATTTCTAGCAGATATCTCCTGTCACTGGTTCCCATGTATGCAAATTTCCGTATGGGTGCATTTTTCGCATATCCCCGCACCATCCGATCCGGAACAAAGGTGCCATTCTCCCTGATCGCAGAGACGACCGAATAAAACTTCGGCCACATTTTAAAGTCAAGTCCGATATCTTCAACAAAGGTGCTTTTCACTACCTGCCCATCGGCATGAACCAGGTAAAAGTCATAGGTCCCCTCCAGCTGTGCATCCACCTGCTCTTTTAATGCGCTGAGATTAATCTTTGCGATATCTCCCCCCGAGTTTTCATAAGCGGTATGGTATATATCCATTGCTTGCTCCAAGGAGGGAATATATTGCAGTTCATACAGGGAAATCCCCCGGTCAATCCAGATAACTGATTGTTTCAGAATCTGGTCGGTGAGGTTCTGCCGGTTTTTAAATTCCTCATCCAGGGTAGCCAGTGACCCCGAGTACCAGACGATGACCAGCGTAATAAGGGAAAACAGGAGTACAAAAAGTATGACTGCCGCTAATTTGCGTGAAAATGATGAAAAAATCAATGGCGGTTCATCCCCCATATATACCCCGTAAGAGGGGAATTGGATATAGTATTACTTAAAAACTTCTGTGTCTGATATGAGATCAGGTTCTTGGTAAGGGTGGGGTGTCTTTTTTATGAAAGTGATTCATATTGCAGGATGGTCTGGTTCAGGGAAAACAACATTCATCCTTGAGCTCTGTTCACATCTTGTACATCGTGGCAGAACGGCAACTATCAAGCATATCGGGAGTCATTATAATGTTCTTCCACTTGGGAAGGATACGACACTTCATTTTGAGGCCGGAGCCGACCCGGCAATCGGAATAGATGACGAGAAAACATCAGCTTCTTTTCACAGTACCAATCTGGATGATGCGTTAAACCATCTGTCAGATTCAGGGATCAGGTATACAGTAATTGAAGGATTTAAAAAAAGACCCTTTCAGAAGATACTTATTGGTGACCTGGACGGGAAATACCTGTTAAAAAATCCGCAAATCCCTGACGTTCTGGCGGCCCTTGATCAGTTTGATGACTGGTATACTATGGCTGGTCTTATGAAAGAATTGAGTGAGGAATACCTGCATTGTCAGATCGTATCTTGGACCGGATATACTTCTGATTATGTTCAGGCAGCAGGCCTTTGTTCACAGATAGAGGAGCAATATGCAGGTGATCACCGGATTTCAGGAATACGTGCCAGGGTACAGAGGTGGGTGTATGATGATCGGTACCCGGTGTACCTGGTCATGGCCATGCCTGCCCTTCATGCTGATGTTGAAGTCTTTTCTGAGGCACTCAAATTACTCCATCCCTTATTACAGTCATGACACAGCATACCCCCCGCATGGCCCGGTTAATCCCTCTCATGAGTTCTGTATCCGGTCAGGATCCTGCTGAAATAAGCCAGGTTACCGGAGAAGTACTTCAGATCGTATCTGATTCCTTGTTCAGACTGACGAGGGAGCATCCACGGTTTCGTGCTCCTGACTCTTTCCTGCTCACTGATACTTTTTCATCAGAGATGACCAGAAAAGAGGCAAATGCATTTTTATGTGCTTGTTTTCTTGAATATCGATCAGGAAAGACGGATGTATGGGATAATGTGGTTTTTTTCACCGAGGAGGTTTTGGACAATCCTGAATCCCTGTGGCAGGAGATTGTTGATCACACCCAGGAGGGATGGGATGAACGTTTTTTTGATTATAACCTCCATCCCGAACCAAAGATTCACTCCCGGCTTTATACGATAGCTACCCTGATGATCAGATTTTATGCAGGTGACGGCCGGCAGATATGGATCGGATATGAGCAGGATCCGGAGTCGGTATACAAACGGCTCTTACTCCTCAGAATTCCCCGGTCAATTGCATGTCTTATTGTTGGCACATTAAAAGACCTGGGGATTATCCAGGGGCCGTTTGATATTGTGGGTGATATTGTTGATTCACGGGTTCTGGGGCGGATGATATGTGGGGATGGAAGCGGGATCACGCCCATGAAAGCACGGCGGCTTGCCAGGATGCTCTCACCTGAAGATCCCTGGGATCTGGATCGGCCACTCTACCTCATCGGCTCAACGTGGTGCGGTCCTGGACCGAAATGCAGAGCCTGCCTGGTGAAACATGCATGTGTATTCGCCGTATCAGAAGAACTCGGGATTCGCCCTGATCCAGTCTTTCGGGATACCCTGTTTGGAAAGAAAACGATACAAAAGACATTAAAGCAGTGGCAAAATCCTGAAATATATGATTCCTGATTCAGGTTCCTCTCTGAATTCTGACTCAGGACAGGATTTTCATAATTTTAGCTGGCAGCTTTATATCTTCTTCTGTTCTATATGAAATATATGACCGGCCGGATTGATACACCGCAGAAGATCAGGTTTTTAAAGTTCATCCATTCCCGCGAATCCGGAGTAAAACCCGGTGAAATTGCACAAAATTTTGGGATCCGGGCTTCTACCGTCACACGTTCTCTCCATGAACTTGGACAAGCCGGGTATATCCGGTATGACTCCTATAAAATGGTCTTTCTTACTGATGCCGGTAAGGATCTGACCCGTTTTCTTCAGCGTCGACACCGTATCCTCTCACTCATGTTTACCCGTGCCGGTCTTTCAGAACATGATGCATGTATCCAGGCTGAAAAGATAGAACATCTGGTTCCAAAGGTTCATATCGACCAGATATGTCGTTCATTAGGTCATCCAAGCCGGGCGGCATGTGGGGTAATTGACCATGATCCTCTCTGCTGCGGAGTTTGAAAATGGAAAATATTAGCTTCAAGCTTCAATTCGGGAAGATGGAAAACCGCCATATTTTTCATCATATTGGGCGTTGTAGTCAGGTATTTCTGGTTCTCTGCTGGGTTGTTCTTTTTCTCTGTGTATGTGGCTGCATTGAACAGCAGGAAGTCTCTCCTTCCCATTCCCTGGTGGTCGCCTGCACCATCCCTCCCCAGGAGGAGTTTATCAGAGCGGTTGCAGGTGATTATCCTGTTTCAGTGCTGGTGATGGTCCCGCCCGGGGCAAGTCCGCATACCTTTGAACCGACCCCGTCACAGATTGCCGGTCTAGAGTCTGCAGATCTCTACATTGCACTGGGTTCAGGAATTGAGTTTGAGAACCGGTGGATGGAGAGAATAACCCGGATCTATCCGGATATGCCGATCATCAATGCCTCACATACCATCGTGGTCCACCGTGTAGCACATACGCATGAGCATGAGGGTGAAGAAGCGGATCAGGAGTCTGATCATTTTGACCCCCACGTCTGGCTGTCACTTCAGAATGCCGCCCGTATCGTCAATACCACTGCAGAAGCGATGGCCGATGCACGACCGGAGATGAGAGATACGTTCTATTCAAACCGGGACAAGTACCTCGAAAACCTTGCAGATATTGACCAGGAAATCCGTGAATCATTCAAGGAGTTAAAATCAAGGACAATTCTCGTATTTCATCCTGCTTTTGGATATTTCTGCAGGGACTATGATCTGACCCAGATGGCGGTTGAAGAGAACAGCCGTGAACCATCAGCAAAGCAGCTCGCAGATCTTATCACACAGGCAAAATCCATGGGAATAACCATTGTTTTTGCAGAACCTGAAGAGTCCACGAAGCAGGCTGAGACTCTGGCACGTGAGCTGAATGGGACCATGGTTCTTATCAGTCCGCTTGCCGGGGATTACCTTGAGAACATGCGACAGATAGCAGAGAGAATATCAGGGGTATCATGAATCATGAACCGGTGATTGAGGTTACCAATGTATCCATCATCAGGAATCAGCAAAAAGTCCTGGATTCGATAACCTTTCAGGTCAGGAAAGGTGACTTTTTCGCTATCATCGGTCCGAACGGGGCCGGGAAAACAACACTGGTCAGGGCCATCCTCGGTCTTATCCCCTGCGATACCGGGGAGATCCTTCTTTTCGGCTCACCGGCAACACCTGATACCAGGGCCAGGATAGGATATGTTCCTCAAATGCATGCATTTGATTTCTCCTTTCCGATTACTGTTCATGAAATGGTTCTGACCGGCATGATGGGGAGAAAGAGCGGGGTTATCAGACGATATACTCATGAGGATCATGCTGCTGCAGACAAGGCATTATCCAGGCTATCAGCTGAGCCCCTTGGGCCCCGGCCGGTTCGCGAGTTATCTGGTGGGGAGCGGCAGCGGGCTTTGATTGCACGGGCGTTAGCCGGAAACCCTGATATCCTCATTCTAGATGAACCAACGGTCTATGTGGATACTCCGACAGAAGAACACTTTTATGAACTTCTCTCCTCGTTAGCAAAGGAAATCACCATTGTAATGATAACCCATGATATCGGTGTGGTCTCCAGACACGTTAACCGGGTTGCCTGTCTGAACCGGCGTTTATTTATGCATGAGAGTGATCAAGTGGCACCTGAGATGATCTCCCGAACCTATGGGTGTCCGGTTGATCTCATTACCCATGGGGATATTCCACACCGGGTACTGGAGCGACATGGAGATCATCCATGATTGAAGCACTCAGCTTTGAATTTTTCCGGTCCGCTCTTCTCTCCGGCCTTATGGCATCAGTCATCTGTGGCATCATCGGGAGTTATATCTATGTCAGGCATATGATATCGATAGCCGGGGGGATATCCCATGCAGCCTTTGGCGGGATTGGACTTGGATATCTTCTGGGTATTGACCCGGTTGTCGGTGCCTTCTGGTTCACCCTTGGTATTGCTGCTCTCATCTGGGGGCTGATTGAACGGGCAAAAGAGCACATTGACACGCTCATCGGTGCGTTCTGGGCCGGTGGGATGGCCTTTGGTATCCTCTGTCTCTCTCTGACCCCTGGGTATACTCCCGACCTCTTCAGTTATCTCTTTGGCAATATTCTCCTGGTCGCACCAGAACATCTGATGATGATCGCTCTTTTGGCGGTCAGTATTGTCCTCCTCTTCTGGATTCTGTACCCTGTACTGCAGGCTGTGGCATTTGATGCCGAGTATGCCACCATCTCAAACCTGCCGACCAGGAGTCTTCATCTGGTGGTTCTGTCCCTGATAGCGATATCAGTAGTGGTTCTCATCCAGGTTGTCGGTATCATCCTCGTCATTGCCCTTCTGACACTCCCTGCAGCCATTGCCCGGCCATGTTCAGGAACACTGAATGGTATGATGGTCAGGGCTACTTTGATAAGCATGATTCTGACAACATCAGGTATCTTTCTCTCCTGGATCTTTGACATCCCCTCAGGCTCTACCATCATTCTCCTTGGTGTAGTCGTGTACCTCCTGGTATTGGGAGGAGGCAGTATTGCGAGGGGGTTTAGAAAAGATATGCAAAATACTGATTAGACAGGGGGAATATCCCCCTTTTTTTGGTGGGTATGTGATGACCTGCAGGCTGTACTGAACCTGTCCGGGGTGTTATGTGATTATGTTGATGGAGCAATGATGAATCGGTTGATACTGGTTTTCTGATGTACTCCCACCATTGAGATCATCACAGTAGTACTATTATCCGTTGGGTAATAATCTATATGAATATTATCACTATAGTTTCTAGACAAAAAAAAGAGTTACTGGAGAACCAGGTTCTTGTTATATGTCAGCACATCCGGAATTGAGTCCACGCCCTCTACTGATTTCGGGAAGTTGGTAAATATGACCCGATTTGCATAAATTGCCATATCTTCAAGTGCCTCTGCAATACCCTTTGCCATCTCGCCTGACTGCATATTCTCAATCACGTAGATCTTTCCGCCACCAGGCAGGAGATCCAGTGCATAGAGTTTCTGCGGATCTGCCTTCAATGTGTCAACTACCTTTGCCGGTGTCTTATTGCCACCAAATGCGAACTCCGGAGCAAAGAAATCAACCACATTCAGACCAAGCCATTTCTCAACCGGCTCTCTCTGCCAGGCCATGACAACTGCATACTTCTTTGCAAGCAGACCTTTCTCCTCATCGGTCAGGGTTCCTGC
Source organism: Methanospirillum hungatei JF-1 (assembly GCF_000013445.1). Taxonomy (NCBI): domain Archaea; kingdom Methanobacteriati; phylum Methanobacteriota; class Methanomicrobia; order Methanomicrobiales; family Methanospirillaceae; genus Methanospirillum; species Methanospirillum hungatei. The sequence goes on along the minus strand of NC_007796.1, from coordinate 2,364,572 downwards.
TGCCATAATCTTGTCCTTGTATGCCTGTGCACGTTCATCAAAAGCCTTTGCTTTGGTGGCATCTGCTGCTTTCAGCCAGCCAAGGACCGTGTCTGCAAGTTCCACAGCGGTATCAGGGGTGTTCCATGAAGTGTCCTGCTTCAGGATCTTCCAGTTTGTCTTTCCAAACCCGTTTGAGTCACGGAATTTTTCTACCGCCTGCATGGTTGCAAAATCCATACTGGAGTTATGGGCCAGGAACAGATCTGCCTTCTCAAGATTCTCTGCATTCTTCTGAATCAGGCCTGGCAGAATATCTCCCTGCAGGTGCGGGCAGACGGTCGGGTCAGCGATGTATACGACATTTACATCCTCGCCCCCAATCTCATGAACCGGATCCCACAGGACGGAGGTCGTTGTTACAACGTTCAGGGCCATTGCCCCCGGAATAAGAGCAATGATGATGCCTAGAATCAGCAATAATCCTGCATGCTTCATAATTATTACTTCTTCATTTTTCGTATTAATGATTGTGAAACACTATCTTTCTCTTAGGTGATACTGCTACTGCTCCGACAAACAGGCCGCTAAAAATCACCGCCGTCAGAGGGCCGACCGGGAGGGAGTACAAAATACCACATATCGCACCTGTGACACTGACAATAACTGCAATAACCGGTGCCATGATGAACATATTCCGCATAGTATTACAGAACTGGTAGGCGATCGCAGCTGGGGTCACCAGCCAGACATACAGGAGCAGTCCGCCGACGATTGGGATACTCAGGGCAACCATGACTGAGATCAGAAACAGGATCCCATAGTAGACCGGTTTCACCTGAATCCCCGCAATTTCGGCAAGACGTTTGTGAAAGACGATCGCGGTTATCTCCTTGTAAAAGATTATCAGGAATATGAGGATGGTGCAGGTGATGACAGCCAGGGCATAGATCTCCTCCCGATAGAGGGAGATGACATTCCCATACAGGAGTGAACTTGCATCAAAGCCCTTTCCCGTCCCCTGCATGAGTGCAATAAAGAAGATAGCAACGGCCATCATGGTCCCGAAGAGCACCCCCAGGGTTGTATCAGTATGCATCCTGGTCCGGTCACTGAGTGGCCCCATCAGAAAAGCGGTCAGGATACTTACTAATACTGCTGACGGGAGAACTGCGTACCCGAAAAATGCCCCGACTGATCCACCGGCAAAAGCGGCATGGGACATGGTAAACCCGATGGATGAGATGTTCATCTGGGTGATCAGGACACTTAATATCGCACAGCCCAGGGAGGCAAAGAGCATCGCCTCCACTGCATGGCACATGACATTATTTGGAATGAGAAATTCCAGCATCAGGCTGCCACCGAGGCAGAACGAACCAGGTTTCCAACATCAGACGGATGAGAGAGCTGATTGAGGATGATCTCCCCATGCTGCATGACAACAACCCTGATGTCCCGGTCTGGCAGGGCGTCAAATGCATGAGATACGATAAGGACCGGAATCCCTGCATCGGCTATCTGGCAGAGGAGTCTGCTGACTTCTTCCCGAGTGACCATGTCAAGGTTGCTGAAGGGTTCATCGAGGAGAAGAACCTCTGGATCCTTTGCTAGATTTTGTGCAATAAGCACCTTCTGCTGCTGTCCTCCGGAGAGTTTTCCGATCTGGTTCTTTTGCATCAGGCTCAGGCCCAGCTGGTTTATTGCCGATGTGACCTTGTCCATGTCCCTGCTGGAATGACGTTTCAGCCATCCAATCTTTCCGTACCGTCCCATAAGGACAACCTCCTCAACGGTGAACGGGGTGTACGGGTGAAAATCAAAATTCTGAATGACATACCCGATCTTCTTACGTGCAGCACACCCGTCTTTGATGACGTCATGACCACAGACCTGAACGCTGCCATTGACCACCGGAAGCAGTCCTGCAATTGTTTCCAGGAGAGTGGTTTTACCAGCTCCGTTCGGACCCCCAATCACGACAAACTCGCCCGGTTTTATCCTGAGGGTGACATCTTTTATGACCGGAAGGTCTGCGCCTTCATAGGTGGTCCATACTTCTTTGAGCTGGATGATGTGGTCTTTGCCACAGGTCATGAGAGGACCTCAACCGAGAAGAGCTGGTCATCAGGGAGAGAATACAGGTCAGCAGCATATTTCTCGATCTCGAGTTCATAATCCGGTGTATCCTGGGGCAACTGTTTTAATGCCAGTGGCTTTAGACGGATTTTCACTCCATCAGATGAGAACTCGGTGTACACGACATCAGATTTCACGATCTCAATATTGCCTTTTCCAAGGGTGCATCCGCTTCCCAGCTGAACGCCATCAGCGAGGCACGACTGCGGGGTAGTGCCTGAACAATAGATACTGGCCTTCATGGCAAAGGGATTGTCACCTAATTTTTGTAATGCATATCTTCCCATCCGGTACCCGATTACAATAAACGGGCCCAGATGTCCATGAAATCTGGCAAGTTCCGTAACAGGGTATTCACGGGGGAGCTCCATATAGTGGCAGTGTTCATGCCATTTCATGATCATCTATCTTTGTTTGTAACACAAAAAATGTACTATTCATATCCTTTGAGAAGAATGATCGGGCCGTATTATCATATGCTGTAAAATTATGTAAAATAGCGTATTTGTATCAAATATTTATAAAGGGTGTGAAAACAGGGTAAAATAATCCGGAATCAGATCCGTGGCCTGATATCCGGCATCTCTTTCTGCGTTATTTCTTTCACTCTCTTAGGTTTTCCCTCTTTATCATAGAGGTACACCGTGTAGCTATCCTTATTGTCCTTCAGAATCACCGGGGTTGAGATCTTGTAAAACTTCCCATCCTGGAAGATACGGTTCCGCTCGTCCCAGTCCACCCCGAGTTCAAATACACATCAAATCGTCCCTGACCAATACTCTTGATACTGCCATAATCCTCCGCAGGAATATATATCGCATAGAGCGGATCGGCATTTCCGCCAAGAGTGACAATCACAACCGCGTCCAGGTCATTGCCGGTATTGTCAAAGTTCAGGACAATGTTACCTGCACTGGGCGGATGCCCGTACACATATGATGAGTCAATAACTGCTGCACTCACTCCGGATATAACAAGACCGGAGAGAAGGATGAGGAGAATCGCGGTATACCACTCTGATGGTGCCATACATGGAAATGGAAATCAACAAAGATAAAGGTTTCATTCATTCAGAAGAGATAGGGAAGAAGAATTGTACTCCTTCCGTTGCTTCCTTTCTCTATTGATATACGGACAGGGATCCTCTCTTTGAGTGCCGATACATGCGAGATAACGCCGATGAGTTTCCCCTCCTGCTCAAGACCGGATAACGTGGAAAGGGCGGTTTCAAGAGCATCATCATCAAGCGTTCCAAATCCTTCATCAAGGAAGAGGGAATCAACCCTGACATTCTGACTTGCCATATGTGAAAGGCCAAGAGCCAGGGCAAGACTGACCATGAAAATCTCTCCTCCTGACAGGTTCTTTACTGACCTGACCACACCACCCTGCCAGGTGTCGATGACCTGCATGTCCAGGGGGAGATCCTTGTCCTGAATAAGGATGTACCGGTCGGTCATGCGTTGTAAATGCTGGTTTGCATGACTGAGGAGAATACAGAATGTGAGTCCCTGGGCAAACACCCTGAATTTCTTCCCATCCGCTGAACCGATGAGCTCATTGAGACGGTGCCATTTATTCACCTCCCGCTGCCGGGCATCCCGGATGGCAATCTTCTCACGCTGCTGCCGTACCATCTCTTCATGTCTGATAAGTTTCTCCTGGTTCTTCCCAATATCTGCTATATATAGGTCTTTTTGTTTCTGTAACTCCTCTAGGTCTGCTTTCAGGTCCAAAGCCGGTTTTGTCGTGAGATTTTTCTTCTGCTCTTCCACATACCTGGTTTCTGCAGATATTTTCCGCTCTCGTATCCGGGTCTCTTCGGTTCTGATATCTTCCCATACCTTTTCAAGCCGGACCATCTCTTCCTGCTTCATCAGGGCAGATGTATATGCCTCTTCGTCTTGAAATCCTGCCTGTCGGATATGGGAGAGAAATTCGTCAAGAGATGAACTGATGTCCTGTTGAGCTTCTGAAATTCGTTTCTCAAGATCTGAAAGAAGACCTTCGAGTGATTGCAGCCGGTTGGAGAGATCGTTCTTCTCCTTCTGCCTGGTCTCGAATATCTCGCTGGCTTTTTTAACCGCTTCGGCCAGACGCTTCTCTTCACAGTCAGTATCCTTCTCTCCAAATTTATTGTTTCGCTCGTTTTTCAGGGCATGCAGCGTTAATTCCTTCTCCTTTATGGCTTCATGCGTTCTGGTTATCTCATTGGTTTTTTCAGATATCCTTGCAATGAGACCACTCAATTTTGCATGTAATTCCTGAAGCCCGACTTCACAGGACTTTATCCTGTCTTCCTGCTCCTGAAATCTTTTTTGTCGGTTCTTCAAAGTGAGCAGGAGTGCCGGCATGTTGGTATCCTGATTTATGGAACACCCGAGATCGGCAAGTACTGGCTGCAGTTCTAGAAAAGAGGTGGATATCTTCGATTCACTGGCTGCAATCAGCTCCTGTATCTCCCCGATTCTGGTTTCACCTGATATAATCTCAAACTCCTTCTCCCTGTAGTTCTTCTCAAGGGAGATCAGGGTTTCCCGGTTCGTACTAATAAGGGGAGATGCTTTTTTGATCTGCTCGTCATATTGCTCTGCAGTACGGAGTGTTGCCTCGAGACTCCCGAGTTCTGATGCAGCAGATTTTATGCATGATTCAAGGGTTCTTTCATCGGTTTCTGCATGTATGCCATGGAGTTCAGCCCCCTCTTTCCATGCCCGGTTCAGTTCATTCAGTTGAGCGTCGCATTCGGTGATATCCTCAGTGCATCTTTTGAGCTCACCTTCTTTTTCAGCAATTATTGCCGTAAGGCTGGTCAGTTCCCTGGTAAGATCCTTGATCTTCTTTTCTTCTTCTACAAAATCACTGATGATCTCATCAGGTTTAATCTCCTGTTCTGTTACAAATGGATGGTGAAGGGAGCCACACAGTGGACAGGGTTCTCCGTCTACAAGCTGATTTCTCTCTGTGGCGAGATCTCTGACCTTCGCTGCTAGGAATGCAGCCGTCCGCTTTGTAGTCAGGAGTTCTTCACGATGTTTGAGATCTGACCCGAGGCGTTCTTTTTCATATCCGGATGACTGCAGGTAATGGATAAGGTCATCCCGTTTCAGACTTAGTGCTTCTTTATTTGCAGATATCTCTCTTTTTCCGGTCAAAATTTCTTTCAGCCGGTTCAGATGTTCAATTCTGACCTTTTTATCATCACGCCTCTGTCGCAGTTCTCCGATTGTGGTGCCGGACAGAATTTTTTCGAGTTCTCCTTCTCGGATTTTTTGCTGGTCTTCAAGTACCTGTAATGCTTGTTGCTTCTTCTCCCGGTCCTTTTTGAGGTCTTCCAGGTCCTGTCTCTTTGAATGAACCAGTCGTTTCTGCTCCGAGCAGTCTTTGTTCAACCTCCCGATTGTTTTCATCTCATTCAGGATCTGGTGGATCTTCTCTTCAGTTCCTGAATAGATATCCCTGATGACTGCATCCCTGGCATTTTGATCAATATACCTGGCAGCATCACTTTTTTCTCTTAAAATTGTCTGTTGTTTCTTTTCTGCCAGTTCCTGCTCACTCGTATATCCTGCCAGAAGGTCCTGTAGTCCCTTTAATTCTTCTTTCTTTTTATACAGCTCTGATTCCTTCTCTCTGATCTGTTTATCAAGGGTCCTGATCTCATTGATGAGTACATATCCTTCTTCTCGTTCCCGTTCAGCCTGGTCCATTTCGGTTTTAGCACTCAGAACCAGACTCTCAACGTCGGGAAGCGAAGCCTTGAGTGAGTCTCTCATACGGGCTGTTTCTTCATACTGTCTGGTATCCTTTTGAAGTGTCTCCCGTTTCAACTCAAGCGGGGCATATAACCCCTGGAATGATGCCGCTTTCTGTGCTGCAAGAAGTGCTATTCTGGAAGGCTCGAAGGCAGCCTTTTTCTCGTCAAGGTGTTTTGCATCCGTCTCAAGACCATCGATTTCACTGCGGAGTTTCTCAAGTGTTTCAATCCACTGGATGGCCTCATTGGTCCGGATGATCATAACATCTTTCCCTGCTGCAGCCTTCCGGAGTTCCTCTATCTGCTGCTCTATGCTCTCCTTTTCTTCAGGAGAAAGGATAGATATGAGATCACATTCACGGGTTACCTGCTCAAGTTTTTCCCGCTCACTCGTGTATCGCTCATAAGTCTTTTCTGATAACTTTGAATAGATGGCTGTTCCGGTTATCTGCTCAAGGATTGGTGCCCGTTCATCTGCCCCGGCCTGAAGAAAAGCGGCAAATCCCCCTTGGGCAAGAAGGATGGATCTCGTAAACTGGTCATAGTCCATGCCGGTTACTTCTTTCACAATCTCCTGGACCTGGTTTATCTTTGAAGCCAGTATCTCTTTGGTATCAGCCCGGCTGATCTCATGCTGCGGGGGCTGCAGCTCACCGTCCGGCTTATTTTTTGCCCGCCGCTGGTTCCAGTGACAGACAAATCTCCCTTTTTGAGATTCAAATACGACTTCGGCAGAACATTCACCGGTATGCCTGGTCATGATATGATTGTTCGTTTTGGTAACTTTCCCAAGCCGGGGTGTTTTCCCGTACAGTGCCAGACAGATGGCATCAAGAACGGTCGTTTTCCCTGATCCGGTCGGGCCTGTGATCAGAAAAATACCGGAAGAGGTAAATGCGGGATTGGAAAAGTCGATGGTCCAGTCACCGGCAAGGGAATTCAGGTTTGAAAATTTCAGTTGCAGGATCTTCATCTCGTCACTCCGAATTGGTGTCCTCTTCCAGCAGTTCTGAGTAGATTTCATGGAATGATTCAAGAAGTTCCTGACGTTCTTCCTTCGGGATTTCTGCAGCATCAAGCCGTCTGTGAAATACCTCTTCAGGAGAAAGCCCGGCCAGGGACTCTTCAGCACGTTCAGGTTGCATTGCCTGTGCAGATATCCGCTGAGCTTTCACTTTCAGGACCTCAACAGGTGATCCCTGAATAGTGGTTCGGATCCTCTCCGACGCGTCTGGAATGATACGGGGATCTTCAAGAATTACCTCAACCAGGGCAGGAGAGTACTCCATCTTCAATCTGCCAAGTTCCTTTAATACCTCTTCAAACGCTCCTGATATTCTGCGTAATTGTTGAAATACCGGGACCGGGATCTCTTTCACCGACATATTGCGTGAATCCTGCACATCAAGCATGAGGACCGATTTCGTCTGCCCGGCCTCTCCAAATCCCATAGGCAGGGGTGCACCACTGTATCGCATCCGGTCATTCCCACATACTCTCTGGGGAAGGTGCAGGTGACCGAGCGCCAGGTAATCGATGCAGGAAGGAAACGCATCAGCCCCGACACTGGCGAGTGTTCCCAGGTACAGGTCACGACAGCCGTCATCTTCCCTGGTTATGCCTCCTGCAGCAAACAGATGTCCGGTTGCAATAATCGGGATGAAATCTCCCATCTCCTCCCGCATCTTTTCTGCACAGGAACCAATTGCATGATATCGGGCTTTTATCCCTTCAATAAGGTTTGCCGCCTTCTCTCCGGCACTCTCCCCTGCCTGCATGGTTCTGACATCCCGGTCACGGAGGTACGGGACCGGACAGATGATAAGTTCGGGTCTCCCGTCCTGGTCTTTCAATATGGTGATAAGTTCCTCAGGATCATCCGGCACCTGACCGACGACGGTGATATTCAGGTATTTGCAGAGCTCCCGTGGTGCTGCAATAAGGGAGGGGGAGTCATGGTTTCCGGCGGTAATGATGATCTGCCTGCAGGAGGATCCGGCAGCTCTTGCAAGGAACTGGTAATATTGCTCCAGGGAACGGTTCGGCGGGGTGGTTGTATCAAATATATCTCCTGCAACGATGAGGATATCAACCCCTTCCCGGTTAATGAGGGATAAGAGCCATGAGAGGAATTGTTCGTGTTCATCGTATCGTTTACGCCCGCAGATCTGGTTCCCGAGGTGCCAGTCCGAGGTATGGAGGATCTTCATTCAGGTATCTCCGGATAATACCTGATTAAGATCATTACTCGAAAAACCATTCAAAAAAAGTTGGACGGAAAAGGATTAGAGTTTATTGGACAGGGTATGGAATTCACCCGGTTTCTTCATACATAGATGATTTGAAGAACTCTTTCGGTCCAGTATCGTATGGTGTCATCCACATGTCAGACTGATGCAAATACCTTAAAGTACACTCTGGTTATATTGGAATATGGGATCTCTTTCTCATGTCTATTCGATCACCATCACTCTGCTTGTGCTAGTGATGATGTCTGGTATCTGTACCGCCGAAGAGGTCTCGTATCTCACCTATAACGATACAACCGCCGGGTTTTCCTTTGCCTATCCGGAGGGTGCCTCCCTGGTGTATGCTGCAGATGCAGATACGAGGGAATTAGCGGTTCAGACTCCGAATAATGTCACGATGATTACCATCGTGGTAAGAACAACTGACCAGCAGCTGGAAGACCTGACGTCTGACCTGGTTTCTTCAGTCTCTCTCCTCCCTGAAGGAACGGTGGTATCAAGCGGGGCAGGGGTCCTTGGAGATAATGATGCCTTCTTCCTTGATTACCAGTGGGTCAGGAATGATACCCCGGTCAGAACATACACGATTACAACCGTAAAAGACGGCAGATCATTCTCCGTGAACTATGATAACCGCGCAGATCAGTTTGAAGCGGAAAAAATCCTGATTGATCCAATGATTGAGTCTTTCCGGTTCATTGAGCGTGATACTGAAGAAAAATACTACCCCGGATACTCCTATTACCCGGGTATGGTGTATGACGTCTTTGGCATGCCAATGAATGATGAGAGTGAGTATGCCTGGTATCCCTACTCGTATGGCTGGGACGGGTCAACTGGATATCAGCTTCCGTATGAGAACGCCGATCAGTTCCCACAATATACCGGATATAATCCCTATTCCTCCTACCCTCAGTACCAGCAGTATCCCCAGCCAACACCGATGCCGACTCAGGGAATGATGCCCGGCTATACCATGGCACCGACAATGATGCCAACAGTTCAGCCATACCAGACGCCGATAACAGTCCCGGTAAGTTCAGGGGGAGATATAAATCAATTGATTAATGACGGACTCGACTATCTGACAAAAAAGCAGTATAAGCAGGCTGAACAGAATTTCAAGACCGCACTGCAATTAGATCCTTCAGATTTTGTTGCGCTGTATGGCTATGCTAAGGTTCTCTTTTACGGGTATGATGGTCGTGAAGAAGAGGCCCTGGAACAGGTAAAATACGCGGTATCATCAGCAACAGGTTCTGCCAATAATTCTCAGTTGGCAATACTTTACACATTAAAGGCACAGATAGAGGAGTATCTGAAGAGATATTCCGATGCTCTACAATCCATTGACTTCGTCATTGCTCATGATGATCCGCAGTACCTGGCCGGTGATTATTATCTCAAGGCTAAACTACTCTATGATAGCGGGGCCCCTATTCAGGATGCAATTGCAGCAGCACAAAAAGCCGTGGACCTGGCACCCGATAACGGGGATTATATCTCCTTCCTGTCAAAACTGAAAGAGTCATCAGGACAGAGCAGCAGTGGCTCGGTATATCCGGAGGTCTCTCCTGTTCCGACATGTACCCAGGAATAATTTACCCTTTTTTAGAAATTTTTATCCGGTATAACTCCGATTCCTCATTGGTGGCATATGCCTGGATTACATACTCTGCTGATGAGAGCAATAATGCTTGTTTGGTGCGGGCTTCTCCTGGTGATTATTCCCTCTGCCCTTTGCGATAACTCGTCACCACCGGAGAGCATAGACAAGGGTCTTTTTACCGGAGTTCTCAATACCCTGACTACAGGGTACTCCAGAAGTGATGGAACGGCAGATGACCTTCTTGCCGAAGGGGAACGTTTCCTTTTAAATGGATCATTTTCCGAGGCCACCAGAGCATTTGATCAGGTTCTCCAGGCCGATCCGGATTCATCTCCCGGCTGGCTGGGTCTTGCCCGTGCACAATCAGGTGCAGGAGAACAAGAGCAGGCCCTCATATCTTTAGAAGAGTTCCTGTTTCGCCATCCGGATGAATGGCAGGGGTATCTTCTGCAGGGAACAATCCAGACATCCCTTCAAAAATATCCGGATGCGGTTGCCAGTTATGAGAAGGCACTCGAGCTGAATACTACCGATGCTCTTGCCTGGGCCGGATATGGAGCAGCACTCTATGGGACAGGTTCGTATGAGGATGCCCGTGATGCCTGTCAGCAGAGTCTTTCATTACGTCCTGATTTACCGTCGGCTCATTACTGGGAGGGAAAAAGCCTGTTCATGCTTGGCGATGAAACCGGGGCCTTATCCAGTCTGAATCATACGGTATCCATTGACCCGGGGTTTATCGAGGCGTATCTCGTAATATCTGATCTGTATGAAAGATCAGGAAAAGGGGATGACGCACTTGTGGTGATTACAACGGGCCTGATTGCAAATCCCTCTTCATTCCTGCTCTGGAAGGAGAAGGGACGACTCCTGGAAGATTTGAACCGGAGAACTGAAGCACATCATGCATATGAGCAGGCACTCAGTCTGAATCCAAATGATTCTGAAATCCGGCAGCGTCTGACCAATATCTCTGATGGATCTGAATTATGAGTAAATCCAGTTACCCGCATCTTTTATACTGCCTCCTCATAGCTCTGGGGTTATCCATGGTTGGATTCCCGGTGGTATCTGATATTGAGGAACCCTCATATGAGTATCATGGAACACTTCTTGCCTTTTATCTGGTCGGAAATGATATTGAGTCTCAAAATCGTCTTGGAGATTATGGGTTTATCACCCAGAACCTTCTTGATATGCGGGAGGGGTATGGTTCAGGAAACCCAAATCTCACCGTCATCATCGCATATGGCGGAGCTGATAAGGAGGGATGGCGTGGTATGCGGGTATATTCTCTTGCCGATGCAACGTCTGATTTTCAGGATAATGGCCGGTATGACTCCTGGGATACGTATACCCGTTCATATCCTGATTACAATATGGGCACAAAGGAATCATTTCAGGAGTTTTTATCCCTCCTTGAGCCGTGGAGAAATGCCGAACGAACATACCTGATCATGAGCGGTCATGGAGCGGCATACAAGGGAGCATTTCCTGATGAAAATTATGATACCGGGAATATCCCGCTTCCTGATCTGAAAGACGCTCTTGCCAGATCCGGAATCCATTTTGATCTGATCGGTCTTGATACCTGCCTGATGGGGACCATAGAGGTTGCAGATGCGTTGTCAGGCACGACCCGGTATCTCCTCGCATCTGAAGAGACGGAGCCCTCACGTGGATGGAATTACTCTATGATTGCCCATGAGCTGGTGAACAATCCATCAATTGATCCAAAAGAACTTGGTATCCATATCATTGATGGTTATATCAGATACCAGGTACCAAACAGCCCTGCAACGCTCTCCTTGATTGATATAGATGCCATTCCAGCGGTTATCAGTTCACTGGATGATTTCTCCCGTTCATTACAAACGGTATACAAAGATCCTGAAGGAAAGCGGATCATCGAAGAGATCCTTACCAATTCCGGGGAATTTGGACTTCAGATGTATATGAGCCTGAAGACAGATGAGCGGATCTTCATATCATATACGCTGGATATCATCTCATTTGCCAAAAATATCGGGAATGCACTCCCTGCCATGCATCCTGCTTCAGATTCGCTTATCCAGTCAGTATCCGATGCAGTTCTCTATCACACCGAGCAGAAACGACCGTATGCACATGGTCTCTCAATCTTCTCACCGGTTCACAAGGAAATAATCCTTGAACATATCTTTGAATACTCACCGGTCATAGCGATATCCGAAGAATGGTACTCATTCCTGATACAGTTCTTCAGATCTGTCCTCTCTGACAAAGAACGGCCGGTATTGACCAATTCAGAAAATGGGATTCTGGTCAGGGATGATGGATATGCCACCGTCCAGATAGAATTTGTCCGTCATAATGCTGATGGTGATGTCCTTCTTGGTGCAGAACCGGCATACGCTTATCCATCCGGTGAGTATGTTCTCCCTGAGTGGGACGGGAGGGCATTTCATCTGAAGGATCCAAAGACCGGGAAGATTCAGATTATGCCGGTTTTCTTCCAGCGAAGAGTTGATAATCAGACTGAGGAGTATTATGCATTTTCCCGGATCTCAAAAGAGGATGATCCTGATGAGTCATGGATCTGTATAGACATCTACTTCGAGAGTACCACTGGTCGGACAACCATGTTCTTTCTATATCTTGGACCTGATGAGGAAAATATCCTGAAAGTCGCCCGTTCAGGCAGGCTGAATTCCATATCTGATATGGCAGGTATTGGTCTCATCCCATATGCAGTGGTTCAGTCTAAAAACGGAGAAAGAACCTGGAAGCCGGTAGCCTCCCATCCGTTTGAACTCAATGAGGACGTCGTCACCAGTTATGAGGCTGTGGCCTGCGGTTCGTACGATTATTTCCTGGTTGCAACAGATATGCACGGTAACCGTGCGGAGGGACAGAGAAAGAGATTGGATCTGCCCTGCTGATCAGGGAATAACGATCTCTTTCTCTCTCAGTATATCCCCCTCCTTACCAAAGAGGGTAAGATATGCCGTGATCCCTTTTGGGGCATCCACACTAATAACCACTTCATAACAGCCCGACCCTTCAATCTTCTCCTCATCGTAGGCTATACTTGAATCACCGTCACCCTGTGTTTTGAGGATATCCAGAATCCCGCTTCCTACGCCGTTCCCCTCAATACAGGTTCGAAGGGTAAGATCTTCCCAGGTGATCTCTGCAATTCTGATGTCATCAAAGAGGAGGGCAACTGACTTTTTCACACTGCTGTTCGTGTTATTCACTTCAATCGTCCAGTTCCTAAGAGTCCTGTTAGACTCATTATACTCATTCGAATTCTGGTATACATCTTTGAAGGTGATATCCTGGATCATCCCCTCAATTGGAACTTTGTTTGTTGAAAAGTCTCTTTTTGCCCCAAGCAGGGAGGGATCGATATAAACAACCGACCCATACGGAATGGTTGCCCCGGTAAACTGTTCATAGAGCAGGCATACATTATTCTCCGGTGAGATGGTAAGTATCCAGTCCCCCCGTACCGGAACCTGAACTGATGTATTCAGGGCCGGGATGCCAAATGACTCACCTGCCCACGTATCACTGACCTGACCCTCCCTGATCCCTGACACGACCGCTGATCGGAGACGCTCAGGAATGACATACACTGATTTTCCATTCTCCTGGTCTCCAAGATATAAAACCCCGAGATTATTTGTGATTTCACGGGCGATGATCTCCCTGACAATAATATCTGTCCAGGTTTGTGCTGATGCAGGTCCCTGTGCCGTGATGATGGTATCGGTAATCACTCCTTCTGCCTGATCCGGGATAGCACCTGATTGTTCCAGAAATACACGGCTATTCTCATCAGGAGCCGATACCTTTACCCCGTTCAGGATCCCTGCATTCGCCAGAGCCAGAGTCCCGTTCCCGATCCCGGCACAGATCGATCCTGCCTGGGAACCCTTTTCTAATATCCGGTTGAGCGGTTCAGAGCTGAAAAGAGAACTCATATCACTGCCCCCGATGACAATGATTGCTGTCTCATTGGTTATCATGTCAGAAATGCTGTCAAGTGACTGTACTTCTGTATCAGATATCAATTGACTGACAGGATCAGGGGCTGCAAGAGTCCAGGCGATATCATATAATGTGAGTTCACGAACCACCGTCTGAAATGACTCTTCGTCAAAACCCGCAGACGGAATGACTACAAGAGCCTGTATTGCCGGGTCAGATATGGTTTCTGATGCCATTCCCTGGCCGGATAACAGAATGACAATTACGAGTAGCAGTATCTTTTTCATGGATCACTGACCTCATCTGTTCTCAAAAGGAAGAAATAATAGTATAATGACATATTGATTGATGAATGTTATGCCCCTCTTTTCACATGGTTTTTTTCCAATAATTTCCCTTCTTCTTCTGATTCTGCTTTCTGCTTCTATTGCGACCCCGGCAGATGTTCCAACGACCAGGATTGCAATGTACATGGTCGGCAGCGACCTTGAATCAGAGTCACATCTTGGTTCCGCAGAGATTAAGGAGATACTATCCGGTCTTTCCGGTGATTCCAGGCATATCGATCTTCAGATTGCATTTGGGGGTGCACGGAGTATGGGATGGTCCGGTATGACCATCGCAGACAAAGAAGATCTTCAGGATGACTATCGTGATGGTGTTATCGGAAATGGTCACTATGCATTCAGAGATACCTCCATGAATATGGGAGATACAAAAGGACTGACAACATTCGTTGAATACCTGAATGATCTCCCTGCATCTGACCGGAACATCTTCATCTTCTGGGATCATGGCGCATCCCTTGCCGGGCTGTGTTTTGATGAAAATTATAACTGGGATCAGCTGACGATGCAGGAGATCACCGATGCACTTGAAAATTCCGCAATAACCTGGGACCTTATCGGTATGGATGCCTGTCTGATGGGTTCTTTAGAGGTCATGCAGACAGTCTCTCCATTCGGGCATCTGCTTTTGGTTTCAGAAGAGGTTGAACCGGGCCATGGATGGGATTATGAGATCCCGTTACAGGCCCTCTCTGATAACCCCGCAATAACGATTGAAGAATGGGCAAAGCTGGTCATAGATTCATACATGGACAATCCACAACATGAACCGATGAAAAAGACCCTCTCCCTTATTCAAATGACCAGTCTCCCGGATTTGGAAGAAGATCTCTCTCTCCTTGGCACATTTCTTCGTGATAAGATGGATCAAAAACCAGTATACGAGGGTATTGGAACTTCTTTTTACAATGCACAGAGATTCGGGTATGATCCCAGAAAAGATATCGAGGTCTCGGTTGACCTTGGGGATCTGTCAGATAATCTTGGGATGCATGTCAAAGACTCCTCTGATATCATCGGCCAGGTGAAACAGACCATGGCCAGTGTGGTATTATACCAGCGCAATGATGGTTCACGACCCAAATCAACAGGTATTTCAACAATCTCTCCACGGAACAGGCATATAGATGAAATCTCTGCATCATCTGGCAATAGTATACATAATTCAACCTGGTTCTCATTTATTAAAAATTATGTCTCGTATATATCCACCGACTCGAGTAAACCTGTGATAACTACTCGTGGGAATGGGACGTTTCAGGTGAGTGATGACCAGGGTATTCAGATGGTGATGGTAAAGACCGACTGGATGCCTGACGTCACAAACTTTACGCATTCATTCGGGATGAAAGCTGATCCGGTATATCCTGACGCTCAGGGGATCTATATTCCAAATCCGGATGATAAAACCTTTTACCTGACCGATACCGGGACCGGGAACCGCTCGTATTTTTACAATACCTATTATGGAACTGATATCAATGGAACTGAGTTATATTTTGGATTTTTGAATATTACAAGGGGATCAAAGACCCGTGAAACTGCAATCAATATCATGCAAAGCCAGGATGGCTTGATACAGTATGCCCTCTTCCCCTACGAGATCAACCCCTCAACCGGAGAGTATCTGTTCTCCAGAATTCCCCTCACCGTCAGAACCGGGGATATAATAACCCCGGTGATCGTCGAACGGTTTCTGGGCGGTGAATCCAGATGGCAGTATACGGCTCTCGATCCTCTCCTGATAACCGGCGAACTTGCGATTGAACGGGATCGGCTCCCCTATGGGTCATATTTACCTTCATTGTGGGCGTACGATTACAATATGAATTATGATATTTATCTCATGGATGTGCTGCGGTTTCCGAACAGTGCAGAGATAATCTCACAATGATCATCGATGAATTACCTCTTTTTTTCGATACCGGTCCAGTAAGTATAGAAAAAGTCATCGCCTCCGGTTGCTCTTGTGACCATGAGATATGGTCCTGGTTCAGGATTGTCAAGAACAAGCATCTCTGAAATAAAATTCTCTATCCCCTGTGACCAGCACTCCTGGCATTCATCGGTTGAATTATAGGTAAATTCCTCGTATGAGTCCGGAAGACTTGACCCTTTATGGACATAGAGATCAAGGTTTGTTCCATCTCTTGACTCAGTCATAAATATCACCCGCTCAAGGCCGGGTGGAATATATGTTTCAAATACTGAATGGGTCTGATTCTGAATAATTCCCAAGTCTATCTGTTCATGATAGACATACATGACGAGAATTTCTGCTTTTCCTCCAGATGAGTCCGAAGAAAAATATACCGGATATCTCCCAGGATCGAGGATCAGGTATTCGCTGCTGATATTTTTCAGGGTTAAAATCCGGGGATATCCGGTCTGAACCTCGGTAAAGAGATCAGGAACGAAAAAGTTTTCATAGCCCTCTCCAACCGTCAGATTCCATTCAGTCCCCATCTCCCCCCATCCGTATACTCTGACAAAACCCGTCTTACTGTCACGGATATCCAGGTCAACCTGGATAGGATGGTCAGGTGATACCTCCCCGCTCAGGTGGGTTGAATAGACCGGGCGGAAGAGATCTGACTCAGGATTATAGTTCGTGTGTTCTGCTCCGTTTACTATCAGGATGAGTGTCAGGAACAGCAGTGCTGCAGGAATATATGAATTCACACTCCTGTATTGGATCACCGGATTGTATAGTTATTGCTGTCCCTCGTTCCTGATGGGCGAATATATATGGTTTTAAAGCAGAATCCGATCAGATTATGATTCGATCAATACGGCGCCTGCTCCGAAATATCCAGTCTTCGTATGAAAAGCAGGTTCTTTTTTCGCTCATTCTCTTCTCACTAATCATTCTCGTATGGACGATGCTCTTTTATTATATCCATAACCAATACGAGGATACCTCCATCACTCCGTTAGAGGCCCTTATTTTTGTGGCTGAGACCGTCACAACCACCGGATATGGAGAGCTTCTCCCGTTCTCGCATGATTATCTCTGGATATTCGTCCTTGTCATGATGATATCCGGTGTTGTGATGTTCCTGATGCTGATAAATCTCTTCATCACTCCAGTCATTCAGAACAAAGTCCACCCGGTTCCTCCTGCCTCGCTGACCTATCCCTGTGCCGGTCATGTTGTCATTTTCGGGTATAATCCGGTCATACTTGAGGTACTGGAGCATATTCATTGTCTGGGTGTTGATATTGTTCTGATAGAGGAGGATAAGACAAAAGCCCTCATGGAGACCGCTTCTCTTCCCAGACTGGTTCAGGTCATCTATGGCCGGTTTGATGAAGAGAAGACATGGAATAGTGCACGAGTCTCTGAATGCCGGTATATCCTCTTCTGCCTTGAGGACTGGATATCTGCCGAGGTTATTCTGGGCCTCTCGAAGAAGACCGATGCACGGATTATTGTAATAACATCCGGTCATGAGGCTGATCAGCTATTACCCCTCTGTGGTGCAGATATCCTGGTCCATTCCAGGGATATTGTCGGGACCCTGACCGCCCGGCATGCCCTGCTTGCAACAGAACCAGATACCCTTGAGAAAAATCCTCTTATGCAGGAGATCCTGCATGAAACCTCCTCTGCATTTGGAAGTTGCAGGTTTGTCCGTATCCCGGTGATACCAGGCAGTATTGCTGAGGGAAGGACCATCTCCTCACTCCGGTTTGAAGAGGATTATCAGTTCAGGCTGATTTATCTTCTCAAAAGAGGTGAGATTATCCTTTCTCCTCCTGGAGATATGATTATTGACCGGTCAATGGTGCTCTTTTTCATAGGACCGGGTGCAGGATTATTCAGGCTTATCAGCGGTGCCTTTCTGGCCAGGGCAGGGGATGAGAACAACGCAATTGTTGCCGGTTTCGGAGATATGGGCTCTGTCATCACCAGGGATCTTCAAAAATTTGGTATTTCCTGTATCAGTATTGACAGCAATCCTCAAAGCGGGGCTGATATCATCGGGACAAGCCGCTCTGTTCTTGCATCTGCGGATGATCTCATTGGCAAGGCCCGGTTTTTCCTGGCAGTCACCCATGATGACCGGGAAAACCTGTTTACCACGCTTATGGTGCGGCATGCGAACCCTGATGTCTGTATTTTTTCACGGTGTTTACGACCTGAACTCATCCCCCGGATGTATGAAGCCGGTGCTGATTATGTGGTATATGTCCCGACCATCCTGGCCCAGGCAGTCTGTCGGATGATGCTGTACCATGATGCACAGATTCTACACATCATCGGTCATTCTCTCCATATCGCCGCAAAACAGGTCACCTGCACGAGACCTGCTGATGTGGGTACCCTTCGAAAAAAGACCGGGATATCCATTCTTGCACGTGACCGGCGTAAAGAAGTGGTCTTTTTCCTCTCCGATGCAGAAGAGATATGTCAGGGTGATTGTCTGTACCTGATGGGAACCGAGGTGCAGATTCAAAAGGCAATAAAAAAACTCTCATAAGATCATGTACTAAAGACCGGACAGCCTTATGAAAATCCCTTCATATATGAAAGAACACCCTGTGTTGAAATTGATACTGGGTCTGGTTGTTTTTTTCTTTACGATATCCTCACTCCTGTATCTCTCCTATACGAGTTCCTTCTACCCGGAAGAACTTGATTATGTTGGAGTTTTTACCGAAAAAAATGAGAATGCAAAGTATTTTATCGGTCTGTATCCTCTTATCGAGCAGAAGACCATGGGTATTGTCATCACCGAATGGGGCGGATATGATCATCAGTCCAGATGCCTTATGGTCGTCCCGGATAATGCAGAAAATATCTCATTTTTACAGATGCCTGAAAGAGAGGGTATTACCTATCCAGATAAGATTGCTGAGAGTACTGATACCATCCGGATACCATATGATCACTATGAAAATCTGAGCCATGCAAAAGAGAACGGCGGGGTTCTCGTTGTAAAGCCTGATGCTATTGATGACTATTATGGGGTTGAGGTATTCGTTCCAGGCTGGATTCGTCAGACGTCCCTTTCCCAGGTCTCTATTGTGATTCCCCTGTATGCGATGGGGGATGAGCAGATCCCTGGTGTAAGCCAGGTGACGAAATACATAGTTCAGGTGCAGCTCCCAAAGAATTACGAACTGATAAACTCGGTCCCGAAACCGACCCGGTTTAAGGTAACCGGAAATAACCTTGCCGTTTATCAGTTTGATGTCGATGCTTCGGAGAGTGATCTGATGCTGACTCTGGAAAACCGGCTTATCACTCGGGACTTAAATAATATCAGGGTCATACTTGGAACGTTGCTTGGGTTTTCAACCATGTTTTCCATTACAAATACGATAGAGATCCTTACTCGAAAGAAGGAGATTTTCAGGAGTAAGTAGAGTGCAATATTTTTGCCTTATGCTCCCACTCTGATAGTATGGGTGTTCATCTGGTAAAGTTCAGAGGTCTGGTTTTTATCGCCATTTTTGTATCGATTGCGGTATCTGCTCCCTCACTGGCATCCCCGCTTCTGGTGTCAGGAGTGGAGAATCCTCTTCCGATCTTCATTCCTGAACTATTGACTGCTCCTGCCCCTTCCTGGGTTACTGAAGGAGTCAGGTTCTCCTATAATACCATGGTCTCCTATGGCGGGGCAGAGGTGAATCAATACGGATTTGCTCTGTCAAGTGATAATGCCGGGACCGGAGCTGGCATTACCCAACTGACCGTTGTCGGGATAAGCGGGGATACCATCGCGGTTACCACAGACTCATATGCCCCGAAGCCTCCCTATGATACCATGCACCTGGTGCACAGTCATGGGAGTGTGTACCCTGCCGGATGTGGTCCGTTTTGGGTAAATCCTGATGTTATTGCTGCAGTAGCAGACAGGTCAACCCAGACGTTTGTAGTTACCCATTTACCCTATTCAACCGGAGGGACTGCGTATGAAGCAATTAAGTTTGACTTCTCTTCAGATGGAGCTGGGGGAATTCTGACGATTATATATGATCTGAAGACCGGTATGCTCCTCTATCATAAACTGGATATTAAGAATAATGCCTGGTTCCAGGATGGGGGTGAGCAGTATCAGCGCCAGTCCGGGAGTTACTCTGTATTTGCTTTACGAAATATCAGGACCATACAGGTCCCCTGGATGGGCGGAAGAATACCAACATGGGTGACAGATGGACTTCGTCTCTCCTATTCGGGTGCGAAGGTTTTCTCGGTGGATGGACAAATTGGTCCTCCTGCGCAGTATCCCCGTAGCAGTTCGTATATTTTTGGATCGGTGACAAATCGGTATGTCCCGCTTGTAGTGTCCACAGTCTCACAGGATATGGTCACATCCCAGAGTTCAACTACCACAGTATCTGGTATGGCCCATATTGGAGGAATTTTCATACCTCCAGAAGCATTTGGCCTTGGTACCGGTACCTTTGATCAGGATCCTGATACAGGAATCATAACTAGTATTACAAGAAATGATAATGAAGGGATAATTGTCACCAAAACGAATGGCTATGATTATACAACCGAGTTTTGGTATAATTCTTTCGGGAAACTGATTCAGATGGTCATCACAATAATGACGACAACCAGTAGTGGATTTAGGAGTATGGAACAGACCACGATGAGTTTAATCTGACCCTAAAAATATTTTTAGAATTATCGATACTGAAACTTCCCGATTGCCCTGGATACTTCAATAATTATTTTATTCAGATCCTCAACCACCGTGACAATCTGGCTGGTCCCGGCTGAGCTCTGCTCTGCTGCAGATGCTGCGGATATTGCTTCGGTTGCAATCTCCCCGACCAGACTGTTCACTTCATGAGCACTTGCGGTAATCTCTTCAACAGACGCCGCCTGCTGCTCGGTGGTCTTTGACACATCATCCATGTTCCTGGCAATCTGTCCGACCGACTCTACGATCTGGTTGAAAATATTGAGGGTTTCAAGAACCGCCTCATTTCCTTGTGATACGGTATTCTCTGCCTGGTCCATTGCCTTTGCTGCTTCATCAGACTTTTTCTGCAGGCTGGTTATCATCTCGGCGATATTTTCTGCAGACCGCCGTGACTCAAGTGCAAGGGCTTTGACTTCACTTGCAACAACGGCAAACCCCCGTCCTGCTTCACCGGCACGGGCTGCTTCAATGGCAGCATTGAGGGCAAGAAGGTTGGTCTGGCTGGCAATATCCGTGATAACATTCACAATCTTTCCAATTTGTGCCATCTCACCCTTGATCTCGGTGATGATCCGCTCCACCTCACCGGAGGATGCCATGATCCCTTTCATGCCGTTTTCTGCATTATGCGCAAGTTCAACCCCTTTCTTTGAGAGTTCATCGGTGTCGTGGGTGACTTTGCTGACTGATTCGGTGCTTGATGCCACCTCCTCCACATTTGCCGAGAGATCCATCATGGCCCGGAGAACCTGGTCGATATTCTGTTTCCCCCGCTCACTCTGGCTGCCAACCTCTGCGGCATTCTTTGCCACCATGGCAGACCCTTCTGCAACATCCTTCACCCCGGCGTTTGCTTCTTCGGCCCTGGTCGTGAGTTCTTCCATCTCCCGGTCGATCTCTTTCAGCACGGCAGAGACCTGGACTCCGATGTTCATCAGTGCTTCCTTTAAGATAAGAAAGTCTCCTTCCGCCTTGATATCTGGAGGGATTACCGAGAAATTTCCCTTTGCATATTCACCGGACAGAGTTATTGCTGCAGATACCTGAACATCAACCGTCTTTACGACCCTGTTCAGGCCATTTATGATCTCCTGATATGTGCCGGCGAATTTGTCTGCCTCCCCCATGATTTTCAGGTTTCCTGCCGTTATCGCCTGGATGAGCCGATCCATCTCTTTGGTTACTCCGGTCAGGTTATCTCCTGCTAATTTCAGGTTCTCCTGAATGGTGGCAAACTGTGCATGGGCCTCTTTTGTATATTCATCCGGCTGACCGGTGGCTAGATCAAAGTGCAGATCTCCCTTTGCCAGGTTCTGAAGGTTCTGTGCAAGACGTTCAACTTCTGTCTGCTGATATTCAGCCAGCCGTCTCTGGGGGGTCAGGTCCACACAGGTGATGAGAACCGAGTTTACCTCGTTCTTCTTATCAAGAAGCGGGATGGAATAGAGCCTGATATATTTCTTGCCTGATGGAAAATCAATGAATGCATCGCTAATTGCCTCTTTTTTTGAAGTAATACAATCACGTGCAGATTTTCCCTCCAGTTTCAGAATCTGAAAATCGGGGAGTTTCATCCTTAATAACTGGTCCGTGGTATACCCGGTCATTTTTAAAAATGCCGTGTTGGTTCCTTCAATTCCCAGGTCGGTCTTTAATAACAGGAATGGGATGGGATTATTCTCAATTATCTGTGAAGTCTTCAGTTTTTCCCACTCTTCAGCGGTAATATCCGTATATACTCCGAGAGCTGATGTGACATTTTTCTCTGCGTCCAGAACCGGGATGGTATAGGCGTTC
This sequence comes from Methanospirillum hungatei JF-1, assembly GCF_000013445.1. Taxonomy (NCBI): domain Archaea; kingdom Methanobacteriati; phylum Methanobacteriota; class Methanomicrobia; order Methanomicrobiales; family Methanospirillaceae; genus Methanospirillum; species Methanospirillum hungatei. The sequence goes on along the minus strand of NC_007796.1, from coordinate 2,342,055 downwards.
AGTATTTTAAATCCGGATGGAAACTCAACCTCTATCCGGGCCTTTCCTCTTCGCTTCTCTTCGATGGCCGCTTTGGATCCTTCCCCTTCCAGTTTTACGATCTTCAGGTCTGAAATTCTGGTCCCGATCAGCTTTTCAAAAGCGATTCCGGAGAGATCACAAAATGCCTGGTTTGCATATACAAAATGAAACTGGGTGTCAAACTGGGCCATTGCAACAGGATTCTGGTCAAGGAGAGTCTGCAGGATATCAGGATCTATCCTGCTGTGTATGCTCTCGGTCATTCATAATGGATTGCCACCGAACCATGATAAATAATTCCTATTATGATCGACATATATTTATGCTACGTTGTGCTCTCTTCAGATATCTAATGCACCGGTCATCCCCCTTATTTTACCTGTTTCTTCTCTCTCCCTGATACCGACAGATTTTTCCCTCTCCCTGACGTGAATGTAGTACATGAATCCGTATATCTTCATCATCCTGCTTCTGACCGGAGCGGTATGTTTCTGTGGATGCACCGGAACTTCCAGCAATCCGGTTGAAACCCCTGTAGTGCCTGAGAATACTCCCGGCCTATCAGAGACAGACACCGAATCTGAACCTGATATACCGCTTTCCTTTGAAGAGGAGATAGCCATGCTCCAGAACAAAACTGATAATGAGTCTCCCATCCAGCTGAAGGTAGGAGAGATGACCGAAGTGACGTTAAAGGAAAATCCGACAACCGGATACACCTGGAATGTATCCGTATCTGATGGACTTGCCATTGTGAACGACTCCTTCATAGGCCCGGAGAATAAGCAGATTGTCGGAGCCGGAGGGGTGCATATGTGGACCCTTGAGGCCATTGCCCCTGGTAACCAGACCTTTACCGGAGTATACCGCCGATCCTGGGAACCACCAGCCGATGCAGATACGACCTATATCCAGCGATATATTGTGGTAGAGTAATATGCCTGAATCAATAAAAATGAGATTGGGTGGTGTATGAACCAGCAAAAGCTCAGACGTCTGATCCTTCTAATCTCACTCCTCCTCCTCCCCGTCACATTCTTTTACCTCTCACCGGTTCTCATCATTGAAGGAGCCGTATCTGGAATAGTAACTGGGAGTGCTATTATATTCACCTTTATCTTCCTGTTTTCCCTGATTGGCGGAAGATTATGGTGTGGGTGGATCTGTCCTTTTGGCTCTCTTCAGGATCTGGCTCGTGAGGTACAGGAAAAGCGGATAACAAACCCCTGGATAGACCGGTTCAGGTACGGGCTCTTTGTCCTCTGGATCCTCATGCTGCTTGCCTTCTTCATCCGAGCAGGAGGCATAACTTCAATTGAGCCATTCTATCAGACAACCAATGGCCTCTCGGTAGCCGGCCCTATAGAACTGACCGTGTTTATTGTTATCCTCTTTATCATCACTACAATCGCACTGTTCCTCGGGAGAAGAGGGATGTGCCATCTCTTCTGTCCCATATCTGTCCTGATGATCGTTGGCAGGAAGATCCGGAATGCCATCGGGCTTCCCGGCCTTCAGCTGACCGCTCATTCAGAAGATTGTATCAGCTGTGGACGGTGCACAAAGGAATGTTCCCAGTCGCTTGATGTCCTCTCCATGGTGGAACAGGGCCGGATGGAACAGGCTGAATGTATCCTGTGCGGAGCCTGTATTGATGCCTGTCCCAAAGATGTAATCAGGTTCTCTTTTGGCAGGCCTGACCGGAAAAAAGTATAACCGGGTGAAAAAGACAATCCCCCCGGATTTTTTTTGGAGAGGCTTTGAGTAATTATTCTATCTGATCACTGATAGCCTATCAGATATTCCAAAACCCAAAGTATGAGTCACCGGTAACCGGTATGATGATTATCCCTCCGTGTGATACCGGTGTATGTTCTCTCATATCTGTGAGCGGATATTCCGGGTAATGAATTGCGATCTCCTATCTGTCTTTATTGAAGGATGGCTAAGGGATGGGAAGATGTATGGAAGGCCGGTCGATGTTGAGATCCTTCCAGACGGATCAATGCTGATTTCAGATGATATGAACGGGGTAATTTATCAGGTCAGGTATACCGGGTGATTGTCCATTCCCATTCGCTCATTTATCGATCAGGCCTGTGAATACAAAAAGAACTGAGTTGTTTGGTCTATCATAGTCAATATCATCCATCATCACCTATCCCTATACCATATGGCTCCGTCAGTTCTGATTATCGGTGGAGGAATGGCAGGGCTCTCCGCCGGCTGTTTTGCCCGGATGAACGGATTTGAGACCGAGATCCTTGAGATGCATACAATCCCCGGTGGGCTGTGTACCGCGTGGACCCGGAAGGGGTATACCTTTGATCTCTGTATCCACTGGCTCTGCGGCTCAAAACCCGGGACACCCCTGTACCAGGTCTATGACAAACTCGGACTGATGGAGGGCAGAAGGTTTCATCATACTGACTCATGGACATCCGTGCGTGATGAGCATGGGAACGAGATTACAATCTACACGGATCCTGATAGGTTATACGACGAGCTGATCCGGATATCACCGGAAGATACACCCTTCATCTCCCGGCTCTGCAAGGATATCAAAAAACTCAGCAGGATGGAGACACTGGTTGACATGACCATCCTTGATATCATCCGATATATCCCTTATTTCAGCCTGATGAAACGGTACAAACCAACCGTTCATGATATACTGTCAGAAGTGAAGAGTCCTGTTCTTCGAAATCTTCTCACTGCAGGGTTTGGGTGGGAAGGGCAGTCTCTGTTCTTTCCGCTCATGGGTCTTGCTATGCAGGGGGCAAAAAATGCCGGGTATCCGATCGGGGGGTCCTTGCCATGTGCAAAGGCAATTGAGAAGAGATACCTGGACCTTGGTGGGGTCATCCGGTATAAGAGCAAAGTAACCGCAATCATCACCGAAAAAAACCGGGCAAAGGGGGTCAGACTTGCAGACGGGACCGAGCGGTATGCTGATTATGTCATCTCCTGTGCTGACGGGCATACCACGATCTTTGAGTGGCTGCAAGGAGCATACTGTGATGACACCATCCGAGGCTATTACCAGAACCTGAAACCTTTTCCACCGATCGTCTTCATCTCATTCGGGCTGAGTACTGATCTCTCCCATATCCCGAAAGATCTGACCATACTGTTTGACAATCCGGTTGAGATTGCCGGAGTGAAGCAGGATACCATCAGTTTCAGGAATCATGTCCATGATCCCACCCTCTATCCACCAGGAAAAGGGGTTATTACGACATGGATTACTGCAGATTACTCGTACTGGGACCGGTTGCAGTACCACAGTGAAGCCTACCTGGCAGAAAAGGATGACGTCGGAAGAAAGGTATTAGCCCTTTTATGTCAGCAGTATCCTGACTTATCTGAAAGATGTGAGGTTATGGATGTAGCAACGCCCATGACTTTTGTCAGGTATACCGGGAACTGGAGGGGAAGTTATGAGGGCTGGCAGGTCACCCCTGACTCCTTCTTCCTGGATCTGCCACAGATCCTCCCTGGTCTCTCCGGGTTTTCCATGGCCGGTCAGTGGGTTGTCACGGGCGGTGGAATACCGGGGGCTGTTTTGAGCGGGAGAAAAGCGGTGAAACAGATGTGTTCAGATTTCGGAAAGAAGTTCGTTTATTAGAAGACTTGGGAACCGGGGAATTGCATATATGCAGCAGCAAAAATTTGAGGCAGCAATAACGGATTTAGAGCGTGCTGTATCGCTGAACCCGGATTATGTTATTGGTCTAAATAACCTTGGAACTTTATACCGGTTCCTTGAGAAAAACGACAAGTCAAGAGAGATGTCGATGCGGGTGCTGGCACTTGAACCGGGAAATGAGATTGCGATAGGTAATCTGGCTCTCTTGATTCCTCCTGAACATCTGAAGATGAATAAACCTCAACTAAGAAAAGGGTGGAGAACCCGGGTTACAAAAAATAGTATGGTCAGTATGGTGTCTTATTGAACCTATCCAGTTCAGTATCAACCAGATCAAATTTTTTATTAAACCGGTCCAGCTCGATATCCACAAGTTCCATTGCCTTGTTTAACCGATCAAGTTCCGTATCTATCAATTGAGGGGTCTTATTAAACCGGTCCAATTCGGTATTTACGAGTTCTATCGCCTTGTTTAACCGATCAAGTTCCGTATCTATCAATTGCGGTGTCTTATTAAACCGGTCCAGTTCGGTATTCACGAGTTCTATCGCCTTGTTTAACCGATCAAGTTCCGTATCTATCAATTGCGGTGTCTTATTAAACCGGTCCAGTTCGGTATTGACAAAGACAGGAGCCTTATTCAGCCGATCAAGTCTGGTATCCACAATATCAGGAGTTTTATTGAACCGATCAAGTTCTGTATCCACCTGATTTGATGTCTTATTAAACCGATCCAGTGCTGTATCGACCAGAACCGGTGATTTATTCATACGGTCCAGTTCGGTATTGACCAGGTCCGGAGCCTTGTTGAATCGATCCAATGAATAATCAACCAGCCTTGGGGTTTCTGCGGCGAAACAGACCGAAGATCCGTGAATTGCCATCATGAATACACACAGACTCATGAGGAGAAGAAATTTTTTCATCAGAAATTTTTAGATGAAGAGAATTAATTATCTTCTTATCGGCCTTTCCGTTCCGGGCGTATTTACAGAGTATCTCCATCCATCCCGCTTACAGCCGCAACATACCTCCCGGTCTTGGTCAGTTTCACTACCGTATTCCTCCCGATCTTTTTTCGTTTGATGTACCCTGCATCGTCCAGTTTACTTAAGTACCGGTTCTGCAGTTTCATCAGGTATCTGGTCTGCACTTTTCTCCTCTTTTCATATGCATAATTCCAATAATCCTCTTCAAACCCGTCAACATGCATCGAATGGAGGTACCGGATGAGATCATCACAGGAGAGTGCATCATCACTATTCGCAAGATAATTAAGAATGAGGAGTGATGATTCATCAGGGAGTGCAAATCTGAAATTCTCCAGCTGCCACACCTTTACCGCATCACATATCGACAGTCCGTGCTCATTCTGTTCTTTCTTTGTTGATGAGTACCGGCTGGCCCTGACATAGTATAACCTGACATTATGGATCATGGCAGCAAGAGTCGCCCCGACGCAGGCGATCTTTCCACAGGCAGACATATTGACATAGACGCGGTTTCCCATCTTCTTCTCTTTGACAATAAGCCATGAGATGGTTTTCATGACTTCAATGATGTCAAACATGTCAATCCGGTGCAGTTCCACTTCTATCCCCTTTTTCTCCAGAATCGCACGGTTCCGCTCATCAAATCCATGCTGCCTGGACGTCAGTGCATGTTCATTTGGGTTATCATACTTTGTCAGGTCATCCATTGAGATGAGGTGGACGCGGTGGGCTTTTATCTCCTGGAACGGGGTGATCACCCGGTCGATCTCATACCCAATTGGAATGATGTGGACCAGTTGCTCAAGTTTTTCTGTGGCCGGAGTCATGTATTTCCTCGTGAATCAGAAATGTTCACATTGCTCATAATGCTCAATATGTTCATACACGTATATTCATATATCTCTTTGTGGATACTACTATTATCCCCTGCATAACCTACCATCCATCATATGAACTCCTGTTCACCACATTCTCCCACCTGACACACAAATCCCCGTGCAGGGGAATACATTTTACCTGATATCTGAATTTATTCTTATGGTATCCGGTTTTTTCGAAAGCATAAACACCCGCAACATACCAGATCAATAAAGGCCGGTACCGACAGCCACGATGCCGATGTGAACATGATCCTTCTCGTATGACCAGAATGGTGATATGGTGAATACTGAAAAATTTCCGCCAGATCAACAGAGTGTACCTGATGGGTCATCCCCGCTCTCTCTCATCGTTGAGTATGATTCGGCAATCAGCTATGCGGTTCAGCAGAACCGGATTCCTGTCATCAAGCGGATAAAGGTCGGGAACCTGGCAGATACTCCCTTACATGCCTTACGTCTTTGCATCACATCAGATCCCTCTTTTTCTGATCCTTATGAGATCATCATATCAAAGATATCACCTGGGGAGACCTTTACCATTCATACGATCCCTCTCATCCTTCGTCATGGATTTTTCAGAACGGTCGTTTCTCCGGTTCATGGTTCATTCACGGCTGAGATCTCGTACCAAGGGAAACCACTTCTCATTCAGTCATACTCGGTCAGGATTCTTGCCTATGATCAATGGAGTGGTCTTCGGTCAGTTCCTGAACTCATATCTGCGTTTATCATCCCGAACAGTCCTGAAATTACTGCAATCGTACAAAAAGCACAGGATATCCTGTATAGGTGGACCAGGGACTCCTCACTGACCGGGTATCAGACTCGTGACAGTAACCGGGTCAGGAAGATGGCAGCGGCGGTCTATGCTGCACTCCAGGATCTGCATATCAGGTATGCGACACCTGAAGCCGGGTTTGAACAGGAAGGGCAGAAGGTAAGGCTTGCAGATACGATAATCGGGGAACGGATGGGAAACTGCCTTGATCTCTCCCTTCTGTATGCCGGATGTCTTGAGCGAATCGGTCTTCATCCCCTCATATGTATCACTGAGGGCCATGCCTTTGCCGGATGCTGGCTGATTCCTGACACCTTCAGTGATGTGGTCATTGAAGCATCTCTGCCCATCAAAAAGCGGGTAGAACTTGGTGAAATTCTCCTTCTTGACGTGGTGACGGCGACGTCTGATACCCCTGTATCTTTTGAGATGTCTGTGACCAGTGGAGCCGGTCACCTCTCTGACAGTCAGGGTTTTTTCTGTGCTATTGATATAAAGACCTCACGAAATGGGAGATATAATATCATTCCTCTTCCGGTGTGGGCAGAAGAACTGGCAGTTTCAGATGAAACCCCGATACCGGATGATCAGGACCGGAGAACAGAGCCGGATAATCTCTCTGAAGGAGATGGATCTAGCGGTTCCATCCCTGCTCCTCCTGGCGATATTCACCCGCCCCTGCCTTTCTTTCCATATGAGAAGAGACGATCCTGCTATCCCCGGCTCGAACGGTGGATGCATAATCTCCTTGATCTCACGCTTAGAAACCACCTGTTGAATATGTATAATTCGGGGTCTCATCTCACGCTTCTGACTCCGGATCTCACACGGCTGAAGGATGCGGTTTTTGAAGGGAGAGCGTTTCATGTGCATCACTTTGATCATACCGGAGAAGTTACCCCCCACTCCCTGCTCCCGCATGATCCCCTGTTTGGGTATTTTGTCGAGGAACTGGGCAGGAATCGATTATATTGTCAGATATCAGAGAAAGAACTGAGTAAAAGACTGTACAATCTCTATGCCCAGGCGAAGAAGTCTTTGGAAGAGAGCGGAGCAGAAACCCTCTACCTTGCACTCGGGACCCTGATATGGTATGAGACAGACATCTCTGATACACCCCTTCATGCACCCATCCTGCTCATACCCCTTGAAATAACCAGAAAAGATGTGACTACCGGGTTTTCCATCCGGATGGGAGATGACGAACCACGGATCAACACAACCCTGTTAGAGCGACTGTATCAGGATTTTCAGATTGAGATATCTTCCATCGATCCACTTCCGATAGATGAGCACGGGGTGGATGTTGCCGCAGTCCTGCACCAGTTCAGGAAGAGTGTGAAGAATCTGCCCAGATATGAGGTAGTGAGCACGGCAGTCATCGGTCACTTCACCTTCCTTAAGTATCTCATGTGGCGGGATCTCTCTACCTATGCTGAAGCCTTCATGGAGAATCCCCTGGTGAGTAATCTCGTGGAACCCCACCTCTTTCCGTACCCGAAGGATGGATCATTTCGAAAGCCGGCAACCCTTGATTTGGCTGTGCAGCCGGGAGATGCGTTCTGCCCGGTTGGTGTTGATTCGTCACAGCTTGCTGCAGTCATTGCTGCCGGGGAAGGGAAGACCTTTGTCCTCCATGGACCACCGGGGACCGGCAAGTCGCAGACCATCACTAATATCATCGCCCACTGTCTGGCTCTTGGGAAGACGGTATTATTTGTGTCAGAAAAAAGGGTAGCCCTTGATGTTGTTCACAGCCGGCTGAAAGAGTCCGGCCTTGCACCATTCTGCCTTGAACTTCACTCGAACAAGAGCCATAAACGGGAGGTATTACGCCAGTTTGAAGAGGTCCTTTCCTTGGATGAATTACCTGCTCCTGATGACTGGTCATTGTATGCCGAATATCTTGCCGACCTTCGGGCCGGGCTGAACTCCTATGTCCACGCCCTTCATTCGGTCAGGAGCACCGGGGAGAGTTTCTACCAGGGGCTCGAGCGTCTTATTCGTCTTCGAAATGTAGAGTATATACCCCTTTCATGGCCGGATGCATCTGATTGTACGAGGGAAACGCTTCAGGATATCCAGGCATTTATCCATGACAGCCGGATCATCACCGGGCAGATCGTCCATCCACGGGATAATGTCTGGGCAGGTGTCCACTGCACGGAGTGGAGTGCCAGATGGAAGACGGCAGTGGAGACGGGGCTTGGACATTTCAGATCCTCTATTGAGAAACTTTCTTCCCTCTTTCCAATTCTGTGTGATATTCTGGGAATTGATCCGGCATCTCCCTCGTCATTTCTCAACGAGATTATCCCGATATACCGGCTACTCAGCACAGCTGGATGTGCCCTCTCCCCTGATCTGCTTCGTGCTCTTCGGGACCCCCATACCCGTAAAGAGATAGGCGGTTTCATTCAGGCCGGAAAGGAGCGGAACAGGATATGGAATTATCTGGCAGGACGGTATCATCCAGATATCTCCCAGCTTGACTGCACCTCTCTCTCCAAAAAGATTGAGAGCATGAGATCAGCCTGGTTTCTGCGGCGGAAAGCACTGGTCAGGGAGATACAATCAGATATCCTGCCGTATTGTCTCATGTCCATTCCACCGGTTGAAGAATTCTCTCATGACATCCCGAAGATCCACCGGATGCAGGAACTGGATAACATCATCCGGAATTTCTCTGATCGTGCCGCCCTGTTCTTTGGCCGGTACTGGAATGTGGAGGATCAGGACTTTGATATCTGTGAGAACCTAGTACGGTCAGCAGAGGCAGTTTCGGCTGCTGCATCCCGAATCAGGGCAGATGAGGATGGGTATATCCGGCTTGTCACCTGCTGGAGTGATCTGACGTTCCGGTTTATGAATGAGTCAGATGCCAGGCAGATTCGGCAGCAGTTCTCTGATTATGAGGATGCATTACACCAGTATGACCGTGAAGGATCATCCCTTGCCGATCTGCTGCAGTATGATCCCGGGATACTCTGGCCGCAGCAAACGGTGACCGATCTTCTCAGTGCCCAGGCTGCAACAGTTCAGCGATGGGAGAAGGAGACATCACACCTGAAGAGCTGGTGTCAGTGGAACCGGATCAGACAGGTAGCGGATGAGAAGGGGTATTCACCGGTCATCCAACGGTATGAGGATGCAACGCTTATCCATTCCCAGATTGAGGATCTGATGCTCCGGAGCTATTACCAGAACTGGGTAGATGGCATTCGTGAACAGGATCCGGTACTGAAGGAATTTTACCGCCCGAAGTTTGAGGATTCCATCGAAAAATTCAGGGAGATTGATGAGAGGTTCACCGACCTGACCAGAAAGGAGATAGAGGCCAGACTGTCGGCACGGATCCCAAGGGGTGAAGGGGCAGAGAAGGAGGAATTAGGGGTTCTGCGTCATCAGATTCACCTGCAGCGCCGTAACATGCCGGTCAGGAGTCTTTTTAAGAGTATTCCCACAATTCTTCCGCGATTAAAGCCCTGTTTGCTGATGAGTCCGATCTCGGTTGCCCAGTACCTTGACCCTGATATCCACCGGTTTGACCTGGTCATCTTTGACGAGGCGTCGCAGATCCCGGTGTCAGATGCGATTGGGGTGATCGCACGGGGAAATTCTGCCATTATTGTTGGTGATCCAAAACAGCTTCCTCCGACCAGCCTCTTTCAGCGGATGAATGAAAGTGATGGAGATGATTTCAGGACATCTGCTCTTGATCTTGAGAGTATCCTGGATGAATGCATTGCATCAGATATCCCACAGTTGCACCTTGCATGGCATTACCGGAGCAGGCATGAGAGTCTTATCGCCTTTAGCAACTACCACTTTTACCGTAATCGTCTCCTGACATTTCCCTCGCCCCATACCAGCCCGGCCATCTCGCTTGTCCATATTGATGGGGTCTTTGACTCAGGAAATACCCGGACAAACCGGGCAGAGGCTGAAGCAGTGGTTAGCGAGATAGTACGGCGGCTTTGCGATCCTGCCACGTCCTCAGACTCTATCGGGGTGATCACGTTTAACGAACGGCAGCAGGATCTCATCCGGACCCTTCTGGAGAAGGAACGGCGGATGAGGCCTGATATAGAACCTTATTTCAGTGATGACCGTCCTGATTCGGTCTTTATCAAAAACCTTGAGAATGTTCAGGGTGATGAACGGGATGTCATTCTCTTCTCTGTTGGATATGGTCCTGATAAATCGGGCAGGGTTTCCCTTAACTTCGGGCCGCTGAACCGTGACGGGGGAGAAAGACGGCTGAATGTGGCAATTACCAGGGCACGGAAAGAGATTAAAGTATTCTCTTCGATGACTCCGGAGCAGATCGATCTGTCCCGGACCAGGCGGATGGGAGTTGTCCTCCTGAAATCATTCCTTGAGTTCGCGGAAAAAGGGCCGAAAGCGATTGCAGAGACCTGTATCCGGGATATGGAGACGGATCTCCTGCCCATTGTGTCGGATGTAGCGAAATCCCTTACAGATCAGGGGTATGAGGTCCATACTCATGTTGGATGCGGAGGGTACCGGATCGATGTTGCAGTACTGGACCCTGACCTGCCTGGACGGTATATTCTTGGTATTGTATGTGACGGGCCACGGTACCAGAAGGCAAAATCAGCCCGTGACCGCGACGTTCTCACCTTCTTTGTCCTGCATACCCTTGGCTGGAATATTCACCGGTTGTGGTCTACCGACTGGTGGGATGAGCAGGAGGTTGAGCTGCATCGCATCATCCACACCATTGAAAAGATCAGAAGTGAGTATGCACCGGAAACAATGCTCTATTGTCCGGTTGAGGGCGAGGAACTGGAGGAGAAATGTGAGGAAGGCGATCAGGGAGAACATGAGATCCTACAGGATGATGGTGACGAACATGGTATCTCCGGCGATGAGGGATCTCCAAAATCCGCTGTAAAATCGTTCGAAAGATCATCCCTGCCACACCATATCCCATCCGTGCCGGTGAAATTTCCCGAGATCTGTTATGTGGCGTATGTGGGATATGAGGTCCTGGGAACAAAGGATGATCTCCTGAGTGGAACCCGTGACGAAGACATTATCCGGGTTTTACAAGAGATTGTGGCAATAGAAGGTCCTGTCCCCCGTGACATCTGTATTGCACGTCTTCTCCCCCACTGGCAGATCACAAGGAAAACCGCATCGGTAAAGAATAAAATAGAATCTCTTCTCCTATCGCTTCCCTTCCACCGGGAGACAGAAGGAAACCAGATCTTTTTCTGGTCCAATCATCAGGCATTTCTTGAATATGTGACCTTCCGCTCCCACCCGGCAGGAGATCCCTGGCAACGAAAAGCGGATGAGATATCAATGTATGAGTATTCCAACGCGATCATCCATCTGATGAAACAGACGGGATCGATGAGCACCAGTGCGTTAACCCGCATAGTCGGTTCCCTGTTTGGAATAAAACGGATAAATCATGCACTTGAGACCAGGATAGAACAGGGTATTGCCCTTCTCATGGATCGCGGTGAGGTACAGTGTAAAGGAGATGAACTGGTTTATGTTCCTCCTGACTGATCAGAGGACGAATCCCCTGTCTTTTCAACCCATCCATATCCCTATAAATTCATTCAAATTGTATAGGAAATCTCTATATCTCCCTGAAGCATTTTAAAAAGAGATCCATACCCAGACCCGGTTGTCTGACGACCTGTCCTGGTTTATCCAGGCGATGAGATCGAAATCATTGGCTTGTGTATAATTATGTATATTTTTGCATAATTTTGTATGCGAATATATATAATTTATAACGTCGAAGAATACTACACGGAGGAAGGAAGATGGAAGATATACCTGAACAGGAAGGACGCAGTTGGTTTGATTTTCTGATCACCCGGGTTACTGCTCTCCTTGATGCGGAGGAATATGACCAGGCCCTTACTCAGGTTGACATGGGGCTGTCTGTCTGGAAGGGTAATCTGTACCTCCTCTTCCTGAAATCTATCGTTCTTTCGTACCTGAAACGTCCGGATGAGGCATTAAGGCAATTATATCAGATCTACCGGGAGAATCCCTTTGAAGAGAAGTTCAGGGATGAGCTGGGCAGAAATCTCATGCTCCAGGGGTACTATCATAGTGCTCTCTCTGTTCTTCAGCACTATGAATTTATGTCCAATGGTCTTGCCGGAATTCGAAAACTCTTCATCAGTATCTGCCATATATTCACCGGAAACCCGGATCTGGCCATTGAATATTGTGACGGGATACAATCCCAGCTGGGTGACACCCCTGATGTCACCGGATTTATGGCGACAATTCATGCACTCAAAGCTCTCGCTCTTATTCATACGGGGGAGATGTCTGCTGCCGCGGAGATCATGGCCGCCGTTGGAGAGGAGGGAGATAAAATGCCCCTGGTCCCCTATGTAAAAGGGATATTAGCATGGAGATCTGGTGATATCAGTGCTGCAGAGACCTTTCTTCGGGCTTCATGCGAGGACCAGCCCCAGGATATGCAGTCAAAAGTTGATCTTGCTCATCTCCTGACCGAATGTGGAAGAGAGGATGAGGCTCTTGTGATCAGGCGGGATATCTCTGGCTTTTATGCACCGCCCCACCCAGAGGCCGCTCCCGTGTTCAGGGCTGAAGAGCTCCTGAAATCAGGCAGATATGAAGAAGCTGAAGTTTTTCTCGAATCTGCACAAAAATCATCTCCGGACGACATGGATCTCTTCATTCCCTACCTTTCATCGTTATATTTCACCGGCCGGTATGATGATCTGATCAGACTGGCAGAGACGGGTGAAAAGGCGAGCGATGCATGGAAAGCGATATATCTGAAAGCATCGGCCCTGTATTCATCAGGCAAGATCAGGGAGGCCATCAGGGTTCTGATAACCGCAGCAGCGAGGGATCGGACGAATATGATGTTTTCCCTGCTTCACATGAAATCTGCCGGTTATTTCAAGCCCCCGTCAGAAGAGACACCGGAGTCTCTGGCCCTTGAATTATTCATGACCGATGGCATGGATGCTGCAATACCACCCTTTGAGGTCCTTGCTCATGCAAGCGGGGCTCCGGAGTATCTGGTTTTTCTCTGTTTCTGTTACATTATGGCGAACCGGGGGACAGATGCCGTTCTCATATCCGAACGGTTTGCAGATTCGGAAGAGCAGGATTTCTGTCTGATCCGTGCCATTGCATTCAGGTCGGTCGGTTGCCTGCATGATGCTGAGATAATCACACAGGATGTTCTCACGAAGAGTCCTGATTCCCGGCCCGCACTGAATATGTATGTCAGGACGCTTCTTGAACAGGAACGATACCGTGATGCATATTTTGAACTGAGTTCACGAAAGGATGCGTTGTCATCTGACTGCACTCTGCTTGAAGTGTTTATCCGCTGCCTTATCAGGTCTGGTGAATATCGCGATGCAGCCCTTACTGCTGTCCGGATCATGCAGATGAATCCCGGACGTCCGATGGATTATTACCTGTGTGCCCTGGCTTGTCAGCTTGAGGGGAGTTTTCGTACCGGTCTTTATGCGATGCGGGAGAACTTCCGAATATGCGGCTCTTCGAAGAAAAACCTCCTGATGTATGGTCGGTTATTACTCCTGGCTACGGAAGCACAAGAAGCCGCGATTCTCTTCTCTGAATGTAAGAATTCCCTTCCAAACACGGCAGAGGTCAGGTATCTGCATACAGCAGCCCGGATTCTCTCAGGGAGCGATAAGGAGTGTGAATCGGTTTCGGAGTATGCTGCCCGGTTCTTCCAGGCTGAGAAAGGAGAGCTTCGGGCATTTATCGGGGATTACCGGCAGGCCGCCAGGATGCTTGCAGAGGAGATTCGCCAGGATCCTGATGATTCATCGCTGCGGATTACCTTTGCCAGAGTGTTATTTGAACTGGAACAGTATGGGGAGGCGCTTTCCCAGCTCTCTCTTGCAGCCGGCCGGTATGGATACGATGGAGAGGTGAAGGACCTACTGGAGGAAGGGCTGAAGATGCTCCGATTGCAGGGTCCTCTCGAGGATCTGAAAACGATAAGCCATACTCCGGAGAGGTACGCAGAACTGCTCCATGAACGGGCGGTCAGTCTGAAACGATATGGGGTGGTCAGGCTTGCTGTAAATGTCTGTACGACGCTCACCAATATAGAGTCAGATTCTCCGATAGTCTCTCGGTACCAGGCAGATGCATATCACATGCTTGGCGATCTGGAAGAGAACGAAGAACGATATGTACAGGCGATTGCGGTATATGACCAACTTCTCCAAAACGATCCTGACAACCCTGTTTTTCTTGCTGAGAAGGGCCTGGTTCTAGATAATCTCCGTCGGTTTGATGAGGCAGAGCCGGTTCTCCTTCGAGCCCTTGAACTGGATCCCTCATCCGGTGTTGCCCATTCTGCACTCTGCTGGTGTTTATCCAACCTGGGGCGGCATGAAGAGGCTGTTGTGCATGGGAATCAGGCTGTTATACTCATGCCTTATGAATGGGGAGCCTGGAATAACCGTGGCCTGTCAAGACTTGGTCTGCGTGATTTCGAGGGGGCGGTATCTGATTTCAGGCAGGCAATCAGGTGTCAGCCCGGAGAGGTTATTGCACGGAGAAATCTCTGCGATGCCCTCGCTGCCCTTGATGATGACGATGCCCATGAAGAGTATGAACAGATCATCGTCAGGTTTGGGAAGCGGGCATTTCCTGAAGAGGAAGAAGAGATGCCAGCACAACCCCGGGTGCCAGGAAGACCCCTGAAAACTCCGGTCGGGTATATGGATGGGTATTGGTGATGTGTATGGATATATTCGGATACTGGCTTCATCAGTCACTTGGGTTACATCTGAACGAGGAAGAGGAGCAAAAGAGGAAGCGAAAAAAGAAGGAACAGGAGGAGCGGGATCGGTTCTGGTCAGACCGGGAATAGGCCTACCCTTCTTCGCGTCTCTGTTCTCCGCTTCTTTTCCTGGTGTATCTTTGAAAAAGAAACTCCTGAAGGTCTGCTTCTGTTACCCGGTATGACTTCCCTATTTTTATCGCAAAGAGTTCTCCTTTCCTGATTAAATCCCGGATAACTTCAGGTTCGATGTCCAGAATCTCTGCAACGGTGTCAGTTCTGAAAAATTTCCCCTTCTCAAGTTCGAAGTTCTTTCTGAATTCACGTTCCTTTGCTAGTTCAAGAATGTATGGTGTCTTTTTCGCTTCGGTATATCTGGCAGCGGATTCAGGATTTTTCCGGGGAGGCATGGGGATGTTCTGTATATAGTGTTGATTGAAGGGTGTATTTGAATGTATGTGAATGTAGTTCTATGTATGGATTATTTGTGGATGTAGTCATCCTTGCCGGATCACCTGTGGCATCGGGGGTGGGAGTCCTGATCCTCCTTCAAAACCATATCGACGTGGCACGGGAGACGACCAAGATCAATACGGAGATGATTGGGACCTTCAGGTCACCTGACTTTGGTCTGTTCGGATATATGGACGGGACCTCACAGAGATTGTATCACCAGAGCTGGTAGAATACCACCACAGTATCAGAGATTCATGTGGGGTCCTTTTGAATATCTTCAAAAAAAGGATATATGGGGAGGGCCAATATATTCATCGAGAAAATCTCCACTGAAATTGGAACAATCCATGACGGTGTGCAGGTGTGCCTATGTGTGCACGAGGTGTTCGCCGGAAAAAGGAACACCTGAAAACCTCACCAGGGGTTATTTTCAATAATCAAACCCTTTTATTCACAGGGTTTGTACGGTGTGCATAATCCAGGGAGATCACGTAACAGGCAGATGATGGATCTGTGAGTGCATATGTGAAAATAAAAATTATGCACACCGTACTTGATCACTCTTTTTAACACTCTATTATCTCTTTAATTTTAAAAAACGCCTGATGTACCTGTGCATTATTTTATGCACACCCTGGGATCAGGGAGGGCACATCATCACACCCGTAGGTGAAGAGACCCTGTCGGGGTTCATGTATGTATTCATGGAACAGAATGCTCTGATGATTGTCGATATATACCGCCTCTATTACAAGCAATCCTGACAGCCCATACGTTTGATTCTCTTCTGCCAGAATGACCACTCCGCCCATTGGGGATCTCGTATGGAAGTCAGGGGCCAAGACCGAGGCTCCGTTCATGTACTGGTCTGTCCGACTGGAGAACGTGTGGCCGGATTGGAACGTCTTTTCGCCGAATGGCACTGTGACCACCCCCCATAGGATCCCTGGACAGATGACTTGGGGATGGTTGCTTGTAAATGGTGTATTTCATCATCCTTGCATAATCTCATTTCCATAATATGGCGTAATCCTGGAACATATCTCATCCTGGTTTGATTATATGAAAAGAGACATGCTCACAGAGAAAAAAGTTATTATAAGAATACCGGGGCTGCATGGAACAGAAATTTCGTATCGGTACGGATGATTTCAAACACTCATCAAGCTCATAGAACAGTGTATCATGACAGGCATGACGAGATAATACCGGCTTACCATCTTTTGACTGCTATAAATCCATGATACAATCATTGAGAGAGTATCTGGGAGAGATATAATTCGGCACAGAATCAGGAGCCGTTCCTGG
The DNA here is from genome assembly GCF_000013445.1 of Methanospirillum hungatei JF-1. NCBI lineage: Archaea > Methanobacteriati > Methanobacteriota > Methanomicrobia > Methanomicrobiales > Methanospirillaceae > Methanospirillum > Methanospirillum hungatei. The sequence continues at coordinate 2,325,164 of NC_007796.1, read as the reverse complement.
CTCACATCCCAAATACTGCTACCATTCTCCCCTGATGCTCAATTGTTTCTGTAAAGATCTTCTCATCCCAACTCTTGTTTTTATCCCGGTCAAAGATAAGCAGATACACCTCTTCTGCCCCGCACCGATCAGCATATTTTGTCACCTGAACAAGCCCTTTACTGATGGTCACCTCCCGTGAGCCGTGCACCATCTTGCATTCTATCACAAACCGCTGATACGTTCCGTCAGGAAGGTGCCAGAGGATAAAGAGATCGGTTCTTCCCCGTCCGAGACCATATTCCCGTATTATCTGTCCGCCTCCGTTGATTATCCGCTGTAAAAATGCCTGGAGGAGGAGCTGGGGAGCTGCCTCTTTATACTGGGCGATATCGGTCCAGCTTTCGGAGTGTTCACGAAAGAATTGTTGGAATGATAGAAGGAGATCATTCACCCGGATTCTTCCGTCTTCACCGATATACCAGACAGATTTCAGGGCCATACCTGACTGTGCAGTATAACTGAGTTCTCGGGGAATAATCTCCTGGTATATCGGATTTGCAATCGCAAGAGCTCCACCTTGTTCCTGGATAATGAGACCAAGATCGACGAGATACGAGATATCGTCCGGTCTGAAGTTCTTTTCAAACATCTCTCCGGTGAGTATTGGTTCGATAACTCTCCTGACTCGCTCTTCCTGAAGTTTATCCACCAGCTGGTCAAGATGCGTCTCCCTTCTTTGGATAAGCCGCTCTTTTGCCTTTATGACAAGAGACTCTGATATCGGATTGGAACGGTTCCTTCCCTCTTCTATTTTGAAACAGACCTCATATGCAAGGGCATTGACAAGCCAGGGCTGGCCACGTGTCAGATTCCAGACAGCGGCAAGAGCTCCTTCTTCAAAAACCTGTCCTGTCTCTTTCGTGTGTTCAAGGAGAAGGATCCCAGTCTCTTCTTCGGTAAAATTTCCGAGCCGTAAGGATTCAGCCTTGATGTTAAATGCACTTCCACCGGTGATAATCGCCTTGTCTTTATCCGAATGAATCCGGTAGTCACGGACATCACGGACTCCACAGAGGATGATTGAGGAAGGGAAATGAACCGGCCGACTATCATATCCTGACCGAATCTGTCTGAGCACTGAAATTAATGTATCACCTACAAGAGCATCGATCTCATCAATGAGGAGTACCAGAGGTTTATTGTCAATTGACGCAAGTCTGCTCAGGACAATATTAAGAACTGAGTAGGCATTGGTATTATCCCATAAATCTGCAGTAACCACACCCAATCCTGTAAAAACCGGGCTTTGATCCATTCTTTTATTAATTTCAACAATAATTGAACGGACCCCGTTTTCTACATCATCCCGAGCAGCCTGAGCCGTTTCAACATTGATATATAATGAACGATACTCACCTGAATTATTGAGATACTCCCGCAAGGCAAGCAGACATGAGGTCTTCCCGCTCTGCCGTGGAGCATGGAGAACAAAATACTTCTTCTGGCTTAGGAGGGTGAGAATTTCAGGGAGATCAAACCGGGTAAGAGGAGGCAGACAGTAATGATCCTGGCAGTTCACCGGTCCGGCGGTATTGAAGAACCTCATCGTATCTCTATTGATCCTGATGATAGAAAATCCCTCTCCGTGAAACGAGCAAACAATTATGAAAAAGCCAATTTCGCTGAAAATATAAAAAAATCGCCGAATATATGACGATTTCATCTATTTGGATTGTGCATGGTGCTGCTATTTGACAATGAGGTCCTTGAGATCAGAATAAATATCTTTCTTGCAATGTTTTACGAAATCACCATTGATTATCTCTCAGACTGAAAAAGTTTCATCCCTGCTCACATCCCAAATACTGCTACCATTCTCCCCTGATGCTCAATTGTTACTGTAAAGATCTTCTCATCCCAACTCTTGTTTTTATCCCGGTCAAAGATAAGCAGATACACCTCTTCTGCCCCGCATCGATCAGCATATTTTGTCACCTGAACAAGCCCTTTACTGATGGTCACCTCCCGTGAGCCGTACACCATCTTGCATTCTATCACAAACCGCTGATACGTTCCGTCAGGAAGGTGCCAGAGGATAAAGAGATCGGTTCTTCCCCGTCCGAGACCATATTCCCGTATTATCTGTCCGCCTCCGTTGATTATCCGCTGTAAAAATGCCTGGAGGAGGAGCTGGGGAGCTGCCTCTTTATACTGGGCGATATCGGTCCAGCTTTCGGAGTGTTCACGAAAGAATTGTTGGAATGATAGAAGGAGATCATTCACCCGGATTCTTCCGTCTTCACCGATATACCAGACAGATTTCAGGGCCATACCTGACTGTGCAGTATAACTGAGTTCTCGGGGAATAATCTCCTGGTATATCGGATTTGCAATCGCAAGAGCTCCACCTTGTTCCTGGATAATGAGACCAAGATCGACGAGATACGAGATATCGTCCGGTCTGAAGTTCTTTTCAAACATCTCTCCGGTGAGTATTGGTTCGATAACTCTCCTGACTCGCTCTTCCTGAAGTTTATCCACCAGCTGGTCAAGATGCGTCTCCCTTCTCTGGATAAGCCGCTCTTTTGCCTCTATGACAAGAGACTCTGATATCGGATTGGAACGGTTCCTTCCCTCTTCTATTTTGAAACAGACCTCATATGCAAGGGCATTGACAAGCCAGGGCTGGCCACGTGTCAGATTCCAGACAGCGGCAAGAGCTCCTTCTTCAAAAACCTGTCCTGTCTCTTTCGTGTGTTCAAGGAGAAGGATCCCAGTCTCTTCTTCGGTAAAATTTCCGAGCCATAAGGATTCTGCCTTGATGTTAAATGCACTTCCACCGGTGATAATCGCCTTGTCTTTATCCGAATGAATCCGGTAGTCACGGACATCACGGACTCCACAGAGGATGATTGAGGAAGGGAAATGTGCAGGTCGTTCAGAATACCCTGATCGAAGTTGACGGAGAACAGAGATCAGGGTATCTCCCACAAGGGCATCAATCTCATCTATACAGAGGGCTACTGGAAGAGATACACTCCTACATACATCAGATAGGACCATTTTAAATGCTGCATCAGGACCATAAACCTCAATATAATGATTTATCTTATCCCGAAGTGATGAATCCGGAATAGTCAGGTCTGCCTGAAAGGCAAATTCGCTTATTATTGCTTTAATACCTCTCGAAACATCACTTCTGGCGGTCTGGGCGGTTTCTACATTCATATAGAGTGCAGCATACCTGCCTTCACGGTTCAGATAGTCCCGAAGGGCAAGCATACATGAGGTCTTCCCGCTCTGCCGGGGTGCATGCAAGACAAAGTACTTCTCCTGACTGATGAGCGTGAGTATTTCAGGCAGATCAAACCGGGTAAGAGGGGGGAGACAGTAATGTTTCTCACAGTTCACCGGTCCGGCGGTATTGAAGAACCTCATCGTATATATCTATAGGTCCTGATGACAGAAAACTCCTCCCCGTGATTCAGAGCGTAGTAGCCAGAAAAATTAAATTTAAACAATATTTCAAGAATTTGCGTATAATTTGAAAGTATTATCAGTTTAAAGGCACGTATCCTCCCTTTTTATGAGCAGAAAATCTCACCTCCAGGCTCTGGCGACATGTATGCCAGTGGGTTCGTAGTATTTGGGAGATTTCTAAAAATTGTTATCAAAAGACAGAATAGGAGAATATTTTGTTCTGAAAACAATAGAAATAGAATGAAATCAGTAACCTCCTACCGTACCGGCATCAGAAGGAGGAGAGGAGAACTGTGGATTGAATTGCGAATACTCTGCTCAGCCACCCAACAGTTCGTTGTCCATGAGATGAAAATTCAGATCCCACGTGCTTTTCCTGTTCCTCGCAATAATCAACAATAGTAACCAATATACCCAACACATTTATAGATACAATTTGATTCGTAATAGCACCCTACACGAATATTTGAGGGCGTTTGAGCGGGAACCTCCATATAAACACCTATGGATTTGTGCGTTTCTGTGCTGATCTTTTCTATGGCAATGGCATCATGTGCATATCCTTTCAGCATCTCTCCTTCATAAAATTCGAGGGGATTTATCTGCAATGTCAGGTCTTTGTTATCATCAGATAGGGAAAGATTTGAGATCTGGATAAGAGAGACAGAATCACCGTCTGTTCCGGAAAAGACAAGTGCTGCATTCAATGGGAACTGAAAGATGGTAATATCACTGATTGGGAGTAACCGATCTCCTTTTTCAAATTCTAAACAAATATACGGAACAACATCCTGAATCGTAACCAGCATCAATCCATCTGCATCTTCGGTCATGGACGATTCTCCACCCTGAATATAGACTGAATAGCCAGGTGCCTCATCAGCAATACAGAATCCTGCCAGTGATACCAGTAGAAATAAGCAGAATAATCCTCTCATCAGACCATGGTCCATACAACTGATATTATCATGTGAACATAAGAATTGATTTGTCCGGGATGAGAAGAGAAAAAAGAGGTTTCGGTACTCGTTGATATACTATCCTCCGTAACTACCAGTACATCCACCGATACCAATGATGAGGATGGTGAAAAAACCATCATGGACAAAATATTCTGGATGTATTCAGGAGAAAGGGAATCGGAACAGGGAAAGAAGGGAGAACATATATCATCTGTCCAGGTATTCCTGTCGAGATTGAGAGAATATCAGGAAACAATAATCGTGCATAATGAGAGTGAACATACGGCCCAAATCCGAGCCGGACTTCCCTTTTCGATCAAGAAATTATTCGATGGATTACTCCATCAGATATCTCAATTTCAGTCTCTCCCATTCAGGTGAGAGCATCAGGAGATCTATTCCCGTGTTCATGGTTTCGAGAAGATCGGAATTGCCATTTTTCACTGCAACGCCATAGTGATCATCTGTCTCAATCTCGCCGATCACATGGCAGTCACAACTATCCAGATTGGCCTTTATTAAAGAACTTGCACCAATTATCGCGTCGAGCCGACCGGCCTGCAACTCATCGAATGCTTCATTCATTCCCTCGTACCTGACAAGTGACCTAGGTGCCATCTTCCCCTTTCCGATGAGATTCAATTCCACCCAGCTAACTCCCCGGGTATTGTTCTGAGCACCGACCCGAAGTAATCCTGAGTAAAAGTCATCAATCTTTACGGAGCTCTGATTGTTTACCGCTACAGACTGGTTGACTTGCCAGTACGGAACCGTAAAATCACAGATCTCCTTTCGCTCATTGGTTATAGCAAACCCTGAATAGATCAGATCTATCTCTCCGGTTTCAAGAGCAGTGAGAATATCATCCCATGGGACCGGGGTTATCTGTACCTTAAAATTCATGGTATCCGCAATCCATTGAACTGAATCGACATCAAACCCGACAGGTGTTCCATTTGCATCCAGATAGGTAAACGGGGGATAGTATGCATCTATCCCAACGATATACACAGGTTTTTCGGTCCCGGAAATATTTCCGGCTGCTCCACAACAGCTCGTTATCAGGAAACCTGCAAAAAGCAGGAGAAGGAGATAATTCACGGGTGAACTCATATGGTTTATCTGTTATCTGGATATTGATGGTTGCTGATGAGAAAATAATCAAATAATGAACGAATAGAAAAGACCGAATATCATGTTATTTACAACATACCTGCATTTATCAGTGGTTTATATTGATAGAGAATTTTTTATAAAAAAGCATAAGAATAATGAAGATACCATATTCTTTCACTGAGATCACCTTTATGAGAAAAATACTAAGCAAAGTAATCTGCCTCCTGGTCTGCCTGGTCGGTCTCTCCTTTTTATTTGGTCTGGCAGATGATATTAAATATTTCACGAATGCTACCGGAATTCCGAATTTTCTGCCTGATCCTCCATACGTGAATGGAAGTATCCTTGTGCAGGCAAATACAAATCCAGACGGATCAGTCAATTCCCTTTCAGATATTCATGCAGCAATAGGAGCGACGATTAAACGCGATTATGGGACCATCGGCATATCCGGATTATCCCTGGTCACTCTTCCGGACACTATTTCGGTTCCTGATGCAGTCCGGTATTATTCCGAATGCCCGGGTGTAGCCTATGCAGAACCAGATTATTATGTCAGTGCCCACACAACTCCGGATGATCCAGAGTTCTGGAGACAATGGGGGCTTTCCAATACCGGAACTCCTTTTAAGGAAAATACCAGCCCGGGGATTTCCGGTGCAGATATTAGTGCCCTTTCCGGATGGAATGAAACCACCGGAACGAATGGGATTATCATTGCCGTTCTTGATACCGGAGCAGATATTGGTCACCCTGACCTTGCCGGAAATATCTGGAGCATGTCTCAATCAGGGCTGGTGCTGCATGGATTAAACGCTCTGGAGGAAATAGCGGTTGAACCCTGGGATGATGATGGTCATGGAACCCATTGTGCCGGGGTTATTGGTATGATTGGGAATAATAACCTTGGAGGGGCAGGAGTAGCCTGGAATGCTACTATCATGCCGATTAAAGTCCTTGATTACAAAGGCCATGGCCGACTATCAGATCTGGCATTTGGCATGGCGTATGCCACGCTCTATAATGCCTCGATCATCAGTTGCTCGTTTGGAACACCGTACAGCCGGACAATGGAGGATATTATCCGAAAGTCTCCTGCACTATTTGTCTGCTCAGCAGGAAATTATGGAGGGGATCTGAATATGTTTCCCCAGTATCCGGCATGTTATAACTTCAGTAATGTGATAGCGGTCGCTGCCACTGATCCACAGGATGAACTATCGTGGTTTTCGAATTTTGGCAATCGGACGGTCCATGTTGGAGCTCCGGGTACTGATATATACAGTACCATTCCATCCGGATATTCCTATACTTCGTTCTTTGAAGACCCCACATTTGCAAAGGAGAATTTTACGCTTACCGGGAACTGGACCCGCATTCCTGGAACCATGCCAGGAGAGCCCGTGTCATTACAGGCAGTTCTCTCAGATTATCCTGACATTTCTACATTTGTCATCGAGATGAATACCTCTGTTGATATCCCTTCTGAAGAAAATAAAATCCCTCATCTGATCTGGGAGGTAAAAGGTGATTTTTTTGGGTATCAGATAATTGAATACTCAAATGATATTGTAAATTGGACATCCTTGTGGGATTTTGATACAGAATTTCACGAAGATCACTGGAGACAACTCTTCATCCCGCTTAATTCTGTCTATACCGAATCAGGATTCAGGACCAGATATACCTATATCCTGTTTAAGAGAGATGTTACATCAGACTTTTCTATCAGAAATATAAGGATCGGATACCGGGGTGAAGCAATAAAGCCTGAATATCAGTACATGAGTGGTACATCAATGGCAGCTCCCATGGTATCCGGAATGGCCGGTCTTATCAAAGGGAAAAAACCTGATCTTACGGCAGAAGGAGTAAAACAGGTGATCATGGATACCGCTGACCCACTCCCGTCACTGCAGGATAAAACCATCACCGGTGCTCGGGTAAACCTCTCTGCAGCCCTGAAGTCTCTGAAGAAGTCCGATGGAATCCCACTTTATCCGGGATGGAATCATGTATCCATCCCCAGGCGACTCAACCCAGGATATGATACTGCACAAATATTTGCCGGGGTGAACTCATCCGGCCATTCAGTCCTTGTATATGTGAATAATACCACCGGATACAGAACGCTCTCAATGAATGATCCGGTGGTTCCCCTCCAGGGATACTGGATCTATTCAACCAATACCATAACTGTCCCGGTCAGGTTTACAGACCAGATTATTCCTTTTTCCCGGGAGATTCCGGTAGGATGGTCATCGATTGGAGGCTGGATGGAGAAGGATCTTTCAGCGAAAGAGACATTCCACACCCTGATGAATGCCTGGTCATATGCCACCGGGTATGACGCAGTCGTGCAGCAGTACGAAGAACCGATAATCAGGGGAGGAACCGGTCACCAGAGCGATGAACGGCCAATACGACCATACCACGGGTACTGGCTGTACTGCTCACAGAACGGGACATATCAGGCAGGGTTTGGATAACGGGCAGAGATGAACTTAAGTGAGGCTGAATTAATCTCCGAGTCATCTCTGCTCTTTCTTTTCTCTTCGAAACGGACAGTACTGATTGCCACATCCAGGGCAAAGGACCAGATAACTGCTCATTGCCGCAATGATGATACAGATCCAGAAGAGCACAAACAGATAGAGTGATCTGATCAGAACAAGCTGGGGTATGAGAATTATTATCGCAAAGAGAATCCCGGTCAGGATAATTTTCCCGGAAGAATATGGTCCGGGTAGCTGGTTCCAGAACTGTGCCACATAACCGGGAAGAATATGAACACATGTCCCCTTCATCGGACAGGATGCACAAAAGACTCTGACAATAAGCATTCCTGCAAAAAGACAGACGAGGAGATATCCTGCGGCCAGATAATAAGATACCTGTGAGAATGAAAATATTCCAACCAGGAAGGCGATGGTTCCAAAAATGAGGCCCAGAGTTCCGGGGATCTTCCGGTTCATATTCAGTATTGGTTAGAATAGGCATTATTTTTTGTCAAAATAATAACTGAAACAGGGCTTTTTCAGATAACCATTATCCGATCTCCTCTTTCCGGCAAAAGACAACATGTTACTCTCACGTGAGTTACTCCAGAATAACATACTTTAAAGTAACATCTTTCGGATACGTCGTGACAAGCACTATCTGGCCATTGCAAAAACATTCACCAGAGAGTCTGGGATGATATCTGACAAGATCCATATCTGGAATACTGCCACTCTGAAAAAAAGCATCAAAAATGCAGGTCATAAATTCATAAAAAAAGAGGTCGATTCAATGACCCTCCCATATTCACCAAATGGTCAGATGAATTTATTCACTTTTCTTGTAGACCTCATCAGGATCAAACATCCGCTCTCCAGAGACGGTCCCGTCAAGCCTTCGGTAAAAACATGACCGGTATCCGGTATGACACGCTGCGGTGAGTTGATCCACCAGGTAGATGACCGCATCCTCATCACAATCAACCAGAATCTCATGAACCTTCTGGAGATGACCGGATTCCTCTCCTTTCTTCCAGAGTTTATTCCTGCTCCTGCTGTAATAGTGTGCATATCCGGTTGACCGGGTCAGGTCCACAGCCTCTTTATTGGCATATGCAAGCATCAGTACATCTTTAGTTGTTTTGTCCTGCGCAATAACCGGAACCAATCCCTTTTCGTCAAATTTTATCGTAATCATTGTATGGTTTCCATCTCTCTGGTACATGAATAAGAAGTATACTCGTACAGTTTGATCAGATGAGGTTTAAATCTGTTCATTTTTTAATAAAGGCAAAAAATGTCATCTTATATATCAGACTATTGGCGGATTACATCCAATATATCCTCTCACAATTCATTTCAAGTTCAAAAATAGCCAGAAAGCTACAAAAACCTTCATGGGAAGAATATCAAAGAGGTCCAAACTTCAATGGCGACATTGTTTCACTTCTATTGACCAGCATCATCTCTTCCTCCTCGAGCATTTTTCCATATGCGAGAATTGCCTGTCGTATGACCTCGGTTTGATTCCTCGCATACCCTTTATCGATAATCCTCCTGATGGCCTCTTCATATGGTCTCCCGATTAATGTTCATAGAAACACCTCTTTAATGCTAATCTAGTATGTATTCAGTAACATATTCAGGAACATAATAAGTATGCATCGTAAGTATGCATTGACTAAAGATCCCTCTTCACCCGAACATTCTTATAACTCAATATTTATCGTGGATTAACGATATTTCTAGAGAAGAGGAACAACAGGGACAAGCGGACAACCGAAAATTCTCTGTGGAACATTATATTCGATAATGATTCAGCATTTTCTTCAGGGATAGATAGAACACAGATGCAAACCGTCAGGGTTTAATTCATATCGCTCCTTCTATTGTTCTATGATTAACATTGCACTCCCAAAAGGGAGCCTTGAAGAACAGACCCTTCAGCTTTTTAAAGAAGCCGACCTTGAGGTCAGGAGAACTGACCGTGATTATAATCCTCAAATCAATGATGCACGGATAGGAAAGGTCAAAATATTGCGACCCCAGGAGATACCGACCTATATCGAGATGGGATATTTTGATATGGGAATATCAGGCCTTGACTGGATCCATGAATCAGGAGCACAGGTAAAAGAGGTGGCACAACTCAACTATAGCAAAACAGGACCGGGTATTGTCAAAATTGTCGTCGCCGTCCACCAGAGTGAGCCTATCTCAACCGTGAGTGAAATTCGCCCTGATAGCCGGATAACTACCGAATATCCTAAATTGACCAAGGAATTCTTCGAAAAGTTAAACATACCGGTCCGTCTCTTCCCGTCCTATGGTGCCAGTGAAGCAAAGGTTCCTGACCTTATGGATGTGGTTGTTGACCTGACTGAAACCGGAACGACCCTTCGGAAGAACGGTCTGAAGATCATCGGGCAGATCATGGAATCATATACGACCATCATTGCAAATATCGCAAGTTTTGAGGATCCGGTCAAAAGAAAGGAGATTGAAGAGATAGTAACCCTCCTTATGGGCGTTATCGATGCCAGGAATAAAGTGCTCATCTCGATGAATGTCCCGGCAGCATCACTTGATTCAATCGTTGCAAACCTTCCGGCATTAAAGAAGCCAACCGTTGCAAAGCTCCATGGTATCGATTATTTCAGCCTTGAGACTGTGGTTCTGAAGAGTAAGGTAAATACTCTGATACCAGAATTGAAGGCTGCCGGGGCTGAAGATATCCTGGAGATACCGATCACCAAGATTGTACGATAACATCAGGAATCTCTCATCATTTTACCAACACTTTTAACCGGTTCTCTGATAATGCAGATATATGAAGATCAGGGGAGCATGGCATTTTGGTATTCAGTGGGCAACCCTTCGGTACCTCGTGGTATGTCTGGTGGCCCTTTCCGGCATGCTTTTTGGCTCACTGATTCTGCATGATGCGGAAGTAGCTCTCATTCTGGCAGGTACCGGATATATTGGTACACGGATTCTGGTATTTGTATTGTACCGGGAATAATCATTATTCTTTGATCGTTCCGGGCGGTGCATACCGGGATATCAGCTCTTTTACCTGGTTGAAATTTTCTCTCGTGCACGCCAGCATGATAGGAGAGATCAGAATTTTTCTATACACAACGATGGTCCGCTCCCGGTTCTGGTACGTTATGGACCTGATCTCATCCCAGGGAATTGTATCCATCTCACGGGAGATGTTTATCATGCTGCCTCCAAGGCCGCTGAGTGATCCGCCGGCAACAGATCCGATGGCAGTAAGCCTGTTGATCTTTTTGATAGTCTCCCCTGCAGCATAGCCAATTCCTTCAGGGGTCACGGCGAAGACTGCATCAGGCCCCCCTTTCGTTGCCTTCTGGTATATTCCGGCGATGAACAGGGACAGTCCGAATAAGAAGACCCAGATGACAAACAGGATGGGTGCGACAGAGAGTGCAGCTCCGGGATGGGCGAACAGGATGATGACAAACACCACAAGAAACCCTCCACCCAGAGCCATACCCAGTTGTCTGACAACAACCGAACTGGTAATCACCGGTATCTGGGCGGTCCAGACCATCGAGTCCGATGATGATTGTTCTGAAATTGATACCGGTTTTCCACATTCCTGGCAGAATGCACTGTCAGGAGGGAGATCTGATCCACAATGAGGACATTTGTTCATATTATCACCTGTGTTCTGATGATATCCGTTCATATCTTTGTTCCACAATGTCTGCAGAATTTTGCTCCTGGTTTCAGGTCTTTCCCACATGAGGGGCAGTGTGTCACGGATCCCTCCATGCCGTGGCGGGCAAAGGACCCTGTTGGTTCTCCACAATGCCTGCAATACTTCTCAGTTGGGGAGAGTGGCGCTTTACAGGAAGTACAGACAGGGAGATTTGGATCTATCCCGTTGGTCTGAACCGGGGATGAAGGTTTTTTGACAGGAATCCGGGCCCCGCACGTTTTACAGAATTTCGCACCAGGATTTACCGGTTGTTTACAGGAGGGGCAGAGAAGGTTCGCTCCTGATTTTAGGGGTTTTTCAACCGGAACAAAGGTTTCAGGGAGATTATTAAATCGATCAGGCTCACTTTTTCCGGACAGAGGGGTGTCAGAAAGAACGTCTGTAATCTTCTGGCTTACCACCTGCTTAACTCTCTCTTCTGCCGTTTCCATTCCCTGTTCCACGATCTTCTCACCTGCAGCAGGAAGGATGTCTCCGACAACAACCTGCCATTCAGCCGGGGGACGGATGATTACCTGCGATATCTCCTGGGCAGCCGTTCCAATCTGTGCAGCCTTTGTCACCGTTGATTCTATTTTAGAAGCGGTGGATGCGACGGTATCAAGGATCTCAGTCGCCTTTTGGAAGGAATCACCGGTGCTTTTGCCAACATCCGGACCAACACCGTGTGATCCAGTCTGGAGTGGAGTACCACAGGATCTGCAGAACTTCGCTCCTTGTGAATTATCCTGACCGCATGCCGGACATTTTTTTGTAGTCATAGAGTACCTCTACTCATCGGGAAGAGTCTTCAGATATTCGTGTAACTGCTGTCTCTGACCTGCTGACATATGTTTCTGACCTGATTCAAGGATTCCTGACATCTTCTGAATGATGCTCCGTGGGGATTCGCCCATATGGGCAAGGGCTGCCTCGGCATCTGCAGGAGTAAATCCATCTTTTCCAACCCGGTTCATGATCTCAACACCGGCACGGACATTCTCCGGGATTCGTGCAATGGGAGGATCCGGATACCCGGCTAGTTCGTTGTATTTATTTACAACCGGTTCAATCTGGTTTTTAAACTGTTTGGTCAGTTGTCGCATTCCTTCCTCCTTGTACGCCCCGGCAGCTTTAGGATCTCCAGATTTCATTGCCCTTTCGGCCCGGTCATACCACTCATACACCTTCGTCTCCATGGTACGGGTTGTTGCTTCAAGATCCTTGTAGGGTTTTCCTTTCATGTCTCCCCGTGTTGCCGGGCCAATATCCTCCTTTCCTCCTCCATATGCATCGGTATGGAACCGGTCGGTAACGGTCTGATCCATATGTTCGGCATATTCATTGCATTTTGCCTGATCGATGACCGGTTTCCCGTCAGGCCCCGTGATGACTCTTCCGCTTGCATCAGTCTTATACGGGTACTCTCCATGTCGCTCTCGGTAAAATTCCTGGTTGTAGATATCCCGTGAGCCGGTTCCCTCCTGTTCTACAAGTTTTCCGTTCTCCGTCCGTGTATTTCCCTTCACATCCCTGACCGGTTCATTCGTGCTTTTGACATCCTCCATCTCCGGTTTACCGGTCCTGGGATCGATGACAGGATCATACACCGGCTGGCCTGTCTTCATGTCTATGACTGCCTTTCCGGTATGGGGATCTATCCTCATCTGCTGCTTTGGCTTTCGGTAGGTGACATCACGGTCAAAGGTGGATTTCGTGCTCTCCTGGTCTGGAGTTCTGGGTGTCGCATCTTTCACATTGGTGATCTTTGCAATCTCAATATCATCCGGACCATATGGTCTCTCACCTGGTTTCAGGTTCTGATTCAGCTGGTCTGCGATTCGTTGCTTAACCCTCCGGTCCACATTGTCATAGGTCTGTTTCCAGTGTTCATTGAAGTCTCGTCGGAGCGGACTTTCTTCACCGGGTTTTCTGGTTTTACCATCAAGTATGTGGGGTTCATCATTGAGAACATGCATGGCATGCTTGTCCTTTTGCACCTTCTCACAGACCTCGGAGAACCGTTTTTTCGCAGCAGGATCATCCGGATTCTTCTGAAGATTCTCCCAGGCATCTTTGAGCTCATTGACCTTGTTCCGGCCTTCCTTCCTCCCTTCTTCGAACTTCATCTTCTCCCGTGCATCCACTTCCTTTTGAGAGTCGGCGATGTTCTTATCTGCCAGGGATTCAGCCTTTGCCTTCTCCATAGCCAGTCGTGCGTTATCACGTCTTTTCGCTGCTTCTTTCGCTTCTTTGGATGATTTGTCCTTTATGGCATCATATTCAGATTTCAGCCGATCATATTCAGAGGTTGCTTCCTTTAACTTTTCATCTGCTGTCTTTTTCCCTTCTTTTGCCTGTCTCTCATCGGGTTTCTTCTTATCCTCCTTATCCTTCCCTTCCGGACTTTCCTTCTCTTTTCCGGTTTCCTCTTTTTGCTTCACTTCATCCGGCTTCGTTTTGCCCTCTTCCTTTGCTTTTTCATCTCCTGGTTTTCCCTCCGGTACGGGTTTTTTCTGAGTCAGATCTGGCTTCTTCTTTCCGCCTGTCTCTTCTTTCCCGCCTCTTATGATACCCGATACCTGCTTTGTTCCATGATCTTTTACAGTACTATTCAGCCAGTCTGCAATGACCTCATCCCTCAGTTGTCGTGCGGTCTCCTTTGCAGCTCCCACAACGGTATTGTTCGGGGGGTCTCCATAAATGAGGGTTTTCAGGAAGTGATAGCCGGCAAACAGCCCCCATGCAAGCCATCTCCGCTCACCGGTGAGTTTTGCCAGTTGATCCGGATCGATAAGTTTTCCTTCGGTTATGCCCTTGATATCATCGAAACTGATAAAAGACTCCGGAGGTGTTCCCATCTGGTAGGCCTCAAGAGCACCCAGGATCTTCCCCTTTACATGATTAATGGCGATCGCCCCAAAGGGTCCGACCACCGTTCCAAGGGCAGCATTGAAGGCGAGATCTCCGGCCCACTTTACCCATTCCAGGGCCTCGATGATCTGATCATACCGGTTTGCTGCATCCAGGTAATCCTGTGCCTCCTCAAGACAGAGCCGGTACGCCCGGTTATAGATCATCCATCTGAGCTGAACAAGCCCCTCAACGCCGAGGACCTGTTTACGTTTGGAAAGGAGTGTATGAAGTTCTGGTCTGGCCTGCTCTGGTGCCATGGTGTTGATGATGCGTTCACACCGGCGGACTTCAATCTCCCAGCTGGCACTCCCCGGATTGACATTATCAGTCTCAAGGGCAAGAATGAAGTCACAATACCCGGTCTCTTCAGAACCGGCATGGTTTTGGACCGTTGCACGGCATCTGACCGGAATCGGGGTTCCGTCAAAGGGTATCGGACGAATCATCGAGACTGAATAGACCGCTGATGGAGTATTGAGTTGCCTCACTCCTGAGGACACAAAGGTAAGACCAGATCCTTTGGCTGCATTATAGGGTTTTGTCTTTTCATCCTCCATGGTGGTAAAATCCAGAGGGCTTGGGTCGGTGATGGCAGAAGTATGAGAAATTATCTGATTATCTTCAGTGAGGACCAGGTAGTAAAAATCCAGAAGAGCGGAAGAATCCATCTGTGAATTCGGCACCGGGACATGATACATTCCGGTATCCTTCCGTCTGGCGATGGTATCTATGAAAAGGCCCTCTTTTGAGATAATGACGGCTATATGGCATTCCAGAGGGAAGGAGAGTTCTCCTGACCGGGGCGATGCGGTGACGATGACAGTCTCTGAATCATACAGGCTCTCTGACCGCTCATCAGGGGAGTCCTGCTCTGTCATGGCTATCTCTGCATGGGTATCATCCAGACCGGTAATGGTTGCATTGACACGTTTGAGCGTTTTTTCAGGATCAATTGCAAACACCCATGATTCAGATCCGCCATGGTCAATACGGACCTGAACTCTCACAGTCTCTTTAATTCCTTTCACCAACGTGACCTGATAGGTATCTGCCTCGATTGTTGGCCTTTTCAGGAGCAGCACCGGGACAGAGACGGGCCCTGAACGGGTATTCCCTGAAGTTGCGGTGATAATGATATCTTCTGATGCCGGAGGATCACCGGTGTACTCAGGGTCCGGAGGAGTGGCCTTTAGAGCAACCGCAGTCCATCCGTCACCATAATCAACGGGGGTGCTGGGTTCATCAAGCCATCCATCCGGTTGTGCCCGTTCAAAGGTCCAGATCGGTGCTTCAGGGGCGTCTGTGCTGAACCTGACCAGGAGGATTGCACGATCAGGTATGAGAAAGGGAGAGATGGCATTTTTGTCACTTTCGAATCGTGTCTCGATTGATCGGGATGCAGGGGCGTTGAAATGCACCGTAATCGTCTGTGGGGGTACGGCGTCCTCATGAACCGAAGCGTTGAGGGAGAACTCGATCTCTTGCAGATTGGTCGGACGGGTCTGTGTTATGGCTGCATTCAGGACACCCCTGGCTGTTATGGGAGAGACTGATAAAAATTCTGATATGCCTGACGGAAGATCCAGATGTAATTCGCTATCTGGTACCTGTCGGAGCGTTCCTGATTCATCCTGCGAAAAGACTTCGGCATGAAGATGAGCAGGATCTTTTACGGTTACGAAAAGGGACCGTGAGGGTTTAATATTGAGGATATAGGATAGAGAGGGGGCAAAGGTGAGAGAAACCTCCTCTGCCAGTAAAAGACCGGCAACCGACGAACGAACGGTAACAATTACCCCAGATTTTTGCATCACATCAGGTGGAGCATTACCGGTAATGAATCGCTTCTTATATTGCCCTTCGATTATCTCCGGACCTTCAGTGATAGCAGTTCTCCCATCGGTCACCGATATTGAAATACACTCGGTAATCCCTGCTATCTCCTCTTCGGTGAATGTAAAGGGGAGATTGACTGTCGCTTGTACCACTGCAACAGGATGACCGGATTCATCATTCCCGGCATAGTAAACGTCTGTTATGAGCTCTGGATGCGGGATATCAGGAATGGTGAGATCAATCTGATCGATGACCGGTGCTCCACCAATTGGGACCGGTATCCCCATACCTGGAACAGAACCTTCGGGGGTGAGGGTGCTCTGGATGGGAATGGATCTTTTTGTAAGAATCAGGCCCTGATACTCGGATAACCTGAGTGGCCTTTTCAGCGATGCATCAATCTGAAAGGTTGTGTTATCCAGGATGTACCGGGTTTTGAGGTCAACGAGTCCTTCCCATCCTGAACCTGGAGTCAGAGAGGCGGATGCATGATTGAGTTTCACCCGCTTGTTATCAGCAAGGTAAAACCAGATCTTCATACTGACCGGGCCAAGTGTTCTGGTGTCGGGATGATATGGGATTGGTTTTGAAAATTTCATCCCTTTTCACCACCCTACTCAAATCCGACCTGTAATGACTGCTCTATGGTGACATGCACCGTAGCTTTCTGTGTCATCCCTCCGGCTGATGCTGATATGGTCAGTTCAGCAGATGTAACCGGTACAGGTTTTGAAAGAGAGACTGTGACCTGAAGGGTTCCCATGCCGGAGGATGGCCGGATTGTAAGTCCGGGTATTGAAGGACCTGATACCTGAATAGGGGCTCCTGGTTGCTTTATATACTCGCCGGTTTCGAGTAGTTTCCAGACGGTGACGGAAAATGAGTCTGGTTTATCTCCTGATACCCGGACCATGTCCTTTGATAACTGGAGAACATACCTGACCGCCTTCTTCTCCTTTTCCTCTTCTTTCTTCAAAGCCGTACCCTTCTGTACCGGTGCAGCAGGTTTATTCCTGGCCTTTAGTACAGCAGCTCCGATTCCCCCTGCAGCAAGCAGTCCGCCTATGAGAATAATAAAAGTCCCGTCCCCATTACCATCAGGGGAAACTGACCCTCCGTCATTACAGGAGCAGGAAAATCGGGAGCAGTCAGTTTCAGCCTGCTGGAAACAGCAATTGGGATAACATCTGCACAAACAGCATTGTGCCCTCATGCACCGTTCATCCTGGGTACAGGTTTTTGTCTTCGCACACTCAAGGCAGGCGGCTGATGCATCTGTCATCACAGAGCCAGGACAAAAATCACTTTGAGCAGATACTGGCACCATTAAACAAAACAAACAGAGGAGAATCAGGAGAGAAGGCCCGTATAGATATCCTTTGGGTATTGTCATGGATCACATTCCCCGGTATGGTTTTGATGCATGATACGATCACCGTTTATGATTTTCAAACCAGATTCCTGCACAGAGAATACCAATTATTGCAGTGGCCGTGCAGAGTGGTATTGCGGGAGTTGTCTGTACCGGGGCACCTTGATTATGGGACTCAACTCCGGCTTTCTCCTCTATCTCAAGTGCACGAGATAGTGCGTCTGATTGTTTCCAGATATCTCCCTGCTGTGCATAGACCAATGAAAGACCATAGTACCCATAGGCAAAGTCCGGATTTATCTCAAGTGATTTATGAAAGGCCTTTATTGCGTTTTCTGACTGATTGAGCCGGTATTCACTCATCCCCAGGTAGTACCAGGCATCAGGGTTGTCTGGTGTCAGTGTGGTGACCTTTGAAAAATACTCTTTGGACTCTGCATACCTGCCCGATTGTGAGAGCATAAGCCCCTGAAGCATAAGACGATCAGCCTCTTTATCGGTCTTGCCGGTCAGGTTGTGATATTCAGACAGGACATACTCCTCAGCCCGGTATTCTGCCTCCAGCTGATCCATGTCAGGGGTGGGAGTCGGAACCCAGCCCGAAGAGCCGGCACATACGAGATAAACACACCATACTACCAGAATGAAATAATGTTTCATACGATCACCACCCCTTTGCGATTTCACGTTTCAGAATCCTGCGATGGCAAGGCCAAATATGAAGAATATCACAATTAATGCAAGCGTTGCCAGAACAAATATGATGATCTGGCCCATGCTGTGTTCCACATAGGGAATTTCTCCACGATTCATCTGGTTCGCAGTATTATATGCATCGTAAATCCCGAAGATCCAGATGATGATACCTGGTATAAGAAATATCATTGATCCAATCAGAGCACCAATGAGAAAGGCAAACCCCTTGAACAGGTTTCCGTTATAGACCTGCCCCATCCCGGACCAGAGAAAACTTGCGATGGCAGCAAGGGTGGGATTCTTCTGGTTTTCAGATAAGGTATAGTGGGTTTTCTGCCCGGTTTGTTTTTCTTCGTATTTGTATTCAAAATCCTGGTTGACCTGTGCTCCACAAGATTCACAGAATTTGCTCCCCTCAGATACTTCAGCTCCACACTGATGACAGAACATGATTGCTCACACACGTATAGATGTCATAAGGGTATATGAATATTATCGAGGGATCGAAACCACGGGGTTTTCATGTAAAAAAAGGGTTATCGCTATTGAGAAAAAGGAGGTTTATTTCTCCAAAAATCGTTCCATGAACGTATTGTTGATACCATTCAGGGATTGAATAGTATCACTTTCATACTTGTATACATAGACCGGCTTCCAGTAATATCCATCTTCGGATTTATCCACTGTGTAAAAATAATAATCCCCAAACTCCCGGTCACTGTTTTCATTGAGTTTCAGCCAACCCGTTGCAGCATAGGAATACTTCCCATAATTATCAGCGATATAGAGCATCTCTTCAGGATTTTTAGGGTTATTCTGTTCTATCCATGCAGCCATTAGGGTCTGATCATATGCAAGGATCTCATAGATACAGGGGACCTTCCCCCCTTTTGCATCTTTTACTGCATCAAAAACCCGCCAATAATCTGATACCGGCGGCTGAGCGATATTAAATGAAAGAGCGGTGAATCCGGTTTTATAAGCAAACGCTGCAGCGGTTTCATTCTCCAGGATGGTTGTATGAAGTGCTGCACCATCCATACCTTCCCACCGTGCTTTGTCAAGGCCTGGATAGGCGGATGCCTGTGCCAGAAGATCACCCGTCTCATCCAGGGAGACGACGATGATGGTAACATTCCTCTCTCCGACCTCCGCAATCATCGGATCTACAATTGAATCAAGAGTTTTCAGGGCCTGGGTAAAGTCGCGGGTATGAGCCGGGTAGGTAACAGGATCTGCCATCTGCTCAGATGATGAGAACATATCGCTCAATACCTTACCATAGAGATCTTCCCGTGCAAGAATCACGATCATTGTTCTTTGAGAGTCCTGCGGGTTCATCTGGTGATATCTTAATACCGCTTTCATCAGGTTTGAATCATCAGGACATAATCTTACCATCGGATCGCCGGGGAGAGAGAGGGCTCTCGATGACGATGGATTTACCGAGAATATCCCTGTACTAGTGAGGATTGGGAGAACGCCGGATACTTCTTCTGAAGAAGAAGGACCGACTATTACCCTGGCACCCTGACTGATTAGGTCTTCAGCTGCCTGTGCAGCACTCTCCCGTGTCCCGTTGGAGGTAGATTTTATTATCGTGACTGTGGTATCCAGGCCTGATTTCGCATAACTGTCATTTAAATCTGAAACCGCAAGATCTATTGCCGCTTCTACTCCCGCTGCATATGAAGCACAGTCTCCTTGTTCATCGATTATTGTGCCGATGATAATCTCCTGGTGAGCTGAAACACACCAGATGCAGAGTAGTACTACCATAACTGAACCAATTTTCGCATTTAACCCCATGAAAACTCCTATATCTGTTGAATTCTGTGAGCAGTGAATCTTCAAGTCCCTGTATAACACATGGGCGCTGACTCCTCACATAGTGAAGGAATGTTCAGAATTTATGGCTATCGCCCTGATAGAAAGCAGACAGTATTGGATACACAAAACGTTCTGCAATATGGTAAACCGGTTTCTTATCGCTAAAGTGTATGGAGTGAACAGAGTTTGGTATTTTTTCGATTCATCAAAGACGGTATTCAAGGCATGAGAATCACAACACTATGATATGCAGGTGTATGCTTAAATTTATGAATATTAGATTTTTCAGAGAGACAAATCGGTTTCAGGAACTTAGGTATCGATATTGGCGTATCAATGATGACCTGGATACATCATCCCGTCTCTTCTCACATTATTCCAGCAATCAGCTACTTTTTTATGTTTGTCAATAGATTAATTATAACTTTTGGATTAGAATATGCCCCGAATAATTTCGCCGGATAGCCTGATCTCAATGAAGGAAGCCCAAAAACTTATTTTATCCTCATTTAAAAATCAAACAAAAAGCAGGTTCATTCCGGTAAAAAATGCTCTTGGGTATACCCTTGCAGATCCCGTCAGTATATTCAGGACCATCCCTCCGGTCACCCTTGCAGGAATGGATGGAATCGCTCTGAAAAGCAAAGAGACGAGGGGGGCATCGAATGAGCACCTCCGTGAAGTTTCCGGGATTTCCGTAAATATCGGCCTTCCTGTACCTGATGATTATGACACGATCATCTCCCCTGAAGAGGTTCGAAAAACTGAAAAAGGCCAGTACCTGATCTCAAAACCGATCTCTCCCCGTCAGCATATCATACCGAAAGGATCAGAAGCTGAAAAGGGTCAGATAATTATGCAGGCAGATCATGTACTGACCCCGTATGATATTGCAGCACTGATTCATTTCGGTGTAAAGGACGTCGCGGTAAGGCACTGGAAGGTTGGGATGATTGCCACGGGGGATGAGATAATTCCATCGAAAAAGGAACCACACCCTGGTGAGATCGTTGATACAAACACGATAATGATATCCGGATATCTTCAGGGATTTGGCGTACTCACCGAAGGGTTTCCAATAACACCTGATGAACCTGATCTTATTGCATCCCGGATACTCTCTGCATGTGATACTTGTGATATCGTTCTTGTTTTAGGGGGAACTTCTGCCGGCACAAAGGATTATTCTGTTGATGCCATAGAAAAGGCCGGGAACCTTCTTTTTCACGGTGTAGCCATGGAGCCGGGAAAGCCGGTGCTCTGTGGTTCTGTAATGGGAAAACCAGTTCTTGGCATGCCAGGTTCTCCTGCCGCCTGTTTATTATCCTTCTTCCAGTTTGTATTCCCACTGCTCAAATCCTGGGGAGTTCCCATACCTCCGAAAAAACATGTCATCGGAGAGATAACCCGGGATATTGAGCCTTTCTTTGGATATGATCTCTTTTATCTTGTCAGAACGCGATATGAAGATGGCGTTATACGTATTTTCCCTCTTGAATGGGAATTTGGATACATAACCGGCATCAGTGCAGACGGCATACTCCATCTTCCGGAGTGGAGCAACGGGTATAGAAAAGGGGAAAGAGTCCAGATATCTTTAATCAGATAGATAAAGATAGATATCTTCCAGTATCTTATATCTTCTTATGATAATTTATTATTTCAGAGATTTTATCTGATGAGTGATAGTCAAGGCAACCTCATCTCCTGCAAAAATTACCAGGACTTTCTCAAATCTTTCTGAAAATTCCAGAATATTTTTTTCTGATAACTCTTCCGGGAGAATACCCATCTTTTTACATTGTGTAGAAACGGCAGTACGGGCAAGACCGAATCCGATTATTGGAGTGAGAATGTCAATAATTTCATCATGAATATTACTCATATCTCCTCCGGAACAAAGTTTTCAGTTTCACACAAGCGTAAATAAAACAGAGTGTAGCACACAGATACGCAATACTCTGGAACCACTTTAATGAATAATCTGAATTAAAACCAAAATCAGTGCCATGACCAAAGTATCTGAAGAAGGAACCGAGAGCCATAAAGAGGGAAAATATGAGAAGTAAATCTATTATTTTACGGATTTCCCCACCAATTGTTCTCCTGGCATCATAATATACCACAACTGTTACACAAAAAAAAATGAAGATGACTATTTTTAATAGAGGGTTGAATGGACTAGTTGAATAGTCCATAAATTCTAAATCTATCATTCTGAACCCTTAGTTTCTTCAAAAAGATGGACAATGGCCTGGATTTTTTTTCGGATGATTAATGCAATAATAAGGGACAGGACAATAAAAATCAAGCCGACAATACTCTCTCCCCACTTATAGGAAGTATAAAAGTCACCCTGGAATCTAAAATAGGAGGAGAATGTTGCAGCAATAGCGGATATGAAAAGCAGAATGGATATCTGATGCAATAATCCGCCATATCTTTTTTGACACTGAAATAGGATGAAGGTTGCCAATGCAAACCCGATTGTAATCACTATTTTCAGGAGATTGTTGATAGGACTGACATCATAGGATAAAAGTTCTATTACCATGAGAATACCAGTACGATAATTACACTATTCATGTTCGATTCTTCCTGAATGCCCGTGCAGGAATGGTGATCTCAAATCGTGCTCCAACGTTTTCCCTGCCAGTCTCTTTAATCTCAAATCCTGTGATTTCCAGAATCTCACGGACCAGAAATAACCCAAGACCACTATTTTTGCCATATCCCTTTTCGAAGATTTGATTTTTCAATAAATCAGGAATGCCAATTCCATTGTCTTCATAAACAAGGACAGCCATCCCAGATACATCTTCAACGAGAGAGATGTTGATCTTTGTAACATGAATCCCGTGACGAATTGAGTTATCCATCAGATTATAGAAAACGAGCATCAGCATGGGATCTGCAAATAATTCATAATCTGTAATCTCAAGGTTGAGAACAATCGTTTCTGGCAAAAAATCAATAGCTGCGGCCTTTACCACCATATCTAAAGGCTGCCATATAGGAACACTATCACCAATTTCCTCATATTCCCGTGTAAATTGTATCTGTTGTCTGATTTTATTACTACAGGTTGATATATGACGTAGGTATTCTAAAGCCTGAGGTTCTTTCACTAGAGATGGCTTTATCAGGTCAGAGAATGCATCAAGTGCCTGAAGCTGATTCAGGATATCATGTCGTGTAATGCCTGATAAAATCTTGATCTTTTTTTTGGAGACGATTAATGCTTTTTGTATCGTATTTAAATCAGTAATGTCCCTGATAATAATTGATAACCCGATAATATTTCCATTATCGTCGGTTACAGGAGAGATCGTGTACGAGATATCTGTATCGACATTATTTCTGGATAGCAGATAGGTTCCTTTTAGAACACTTAATTCCCCTGCCATTACTTTATATAAAAGATCTAAATATTCCTCCTCTTTTTCAGGCGGAAAAATCAGGGAAATGCTTTTCCCAATTACATCATCATTTTTATATCCAAATATCTTATGAGCACCATCATTCCAGGACCGGATAATTCCATGAAGATCAATACCAATAATTGCATCTTCAGATGAAGAGACCATTGAGGCTAAAAAATGGAGTTTCTCATCACTTTTGAATTTCTCGGTAATATCCTGAGCAATGATGGCAGTTGCGAGAAAATTTGTTAAAAATGAAATTTTTGCAATTATAACAGAATACACATGAGATGCATCATTTATTTCAATAGTAACATGATGCTGCGCAACACCCTCACCACGAAACTCATGTAGCAATGATAGAATTTCCGGAGAAGAAAAGATGTCCAGATTTAATGACTGTATCCTCTTCCCAATAATATTGTCCTTAAAAATCTTGATTTTTTTCAAGTATGATTCATTGATAAATACAACACGAAGGTTTTGATCAAGAATCAATACAAAATTAGTAGAGAGATCATAGAGATTATGTGTATATTGTTCAGAGCTCAGGATGAATTTTTTAGCCTTACCAATCTCAAACATCTTCACCTGACCTGACAGGTACATCTGATCAAGATATCGTGCCGTAGTAATTCGGGATAATTCAGACAACCTTGATATTTCTGCAATAGAAAGAGGCTTTTTGACATTCTGCAATGTATTACGAAGAATCTCAATCTTCTCTTTTTGCATTGTCAGAAAATAGTTACATGAATCACTATATAAAACTCCCGTTATAGCTTATCGTTGTTCTCTGTCTTAAGTATACTAAAGAAAAACTCACATTGTGCATAATCGTCCCTGCATAGGTAAATCATATTCGGATAGAGAGAAACTTTCATTAATTTATGTAGATGACAATCATCTCATGCTTGATGTCATGAAACATTTTTTGGAGAGAGATCTAACAATAGATGTTCAGACATTTTTATCCCCAAA
This sequence comes from Methanospirillum hungatei JF-1, assembly GCF_000013445.1. Lineage (NCBI taxonomy): Archaea > Methanobacteriati > Methanobacteriota > Methanomicrobia > Methanomicrobiales > Methanospirillaceae > Methanospirillum > Methanospirillum hungatei. The sequence continues at coordinate 2,300,346 of NC_007796.1, read as the reverse complement.
AAATGCCATTTCATATTTAAAAACCCATCCTATGGATTTAATATTATCCGATTATGAAATGCCTGATATGAATGGGGCTGAGTTCCTTTTACATCTCCGCTCCCAGGGAATTAATACACCATTTATACTTTATACCTCTAACAACCATGAAGAAATATCTGCAGATATTTTCAAACAAGAGTATGTTCACTATATATCAAAATGTGGCCCGATAGAGCAGCATATCACCCGGTTAAAGGAGATCATTCAGAAATACGACAATATCACCAAATCTGATTTATATGGAACCACAAGTTCTAATACGGATCTAGATCTGATCATTACGAACCTATGAATCAGGGAGAAGAGGATCATCATCACCGGACGATATGGCGTGATTTATCCAGAAATTTGTCCAAAAGAGAGATACTCTATTTTATTTCCGGTTCTCCGGATGGTGTAAGAGAACCAAAAATCAGGGAGTTCATGAAGGATGTATTCAAGTTCTCTTTTCAAGGTTCGGTTAAATCTCACTTAAAGGAGCTGGAAGCAGAGGGTCTGGTAACAAAAGAGACTCCCCGAAGAGGTGCTCCGGTCTGGCATGCGAATCCATCACTGGTCTTGGAGATGGTCAGGAATGAATTAAATGCCATGAAATTTCGTGAAAAGCAACTTTTGGAATTACAGGAGTACCTTGATGAGGTATATGGCGACTAACCCTGCCAGATGAACTCAGGTCAAATCTGAATCATATCATCAGAAGAATTATCTGATTCGGACCCAATAATGAACCTGAAGAGATACTATTCAGGAGAATATGATTTCTATCCTGGATGTCGATGACGAAGATCTCTTTCTCGATCCCGGAAATGGCTTTCTTGAAAGAACTGAAGTAATTGAAATTGCTCTCCGGATGAGAAATGTATTGCCATAAATTTTTTACTGAATGATCCATTTGAAGTCAAGATGAATCTGATTCTCTGCATTTTATAAATTTAACTGTCAGAAATGGTCTTCGGATTTTTTACTGGAGAATACTCAATTGTCTCATGAATTAATTTTTTGAACTATTGTCGCATAAGTCTTTTTTCCATCAGATAATGTAATATTTTCTACATGAAGCCACAGAACCGGTAAAGATATCCCGGACTGATGTAAGATTGAAAATTCACCATATTTACCGGTAGATTCATTATGAACAATAAACTGATAGAATTGTTTGAACCCATTCGTATCCGGAAATAATATTCTGATATTTTTTCCATATAAATCATTATCTGAATATCCCATTAATCGAGCCATTTCAGTACTTGCCCAAGTGATGATCATTGATGAATCAAATATGATTACAGGAATATGAGTGGCATCTAATAGTTGAGTATAGAGAATAGTCCGGTTTTGAGCATCATCATGTTGATTTTTCAGATCATCGATCTGAATTTTAATTTCTGCATCATGGGCAATTACTTCTTCGGTTACCCCGATGAGATCTTTATTATTTTGCAGTAATTGTAATTGTAGGGTTTTTTGTTCGGTTACATCCAGATAAGATATATATATTCTCGAAAGATCATTGTTTGGTGATGCATCCGAAACATAGTTTGAGAAATACCGAAATTTTCCATTTGAAGTAATAACAGATGAAGGAAAATAAAAATAATCCAAGCCTTCATATAGGGAAACAAACAATTCTTTTAAATTATTCATTGTTTCTTTTGTGAATAGGGGTGTCAGATATTTCATGACATTGTAGTAATCACCCCCGGTGATTAGATAATCATTCTTACTTTTTATATTTATATGTCGGACCTTAACAAGGTTACAACATTTTATCAATTCATCCGGATATTGATCCAAGTAGAATCTGATATCTTCTAAGCCTATTTTCTTTAATTCATCAAAATATTGTTTAATTTGAGAAAAATCAACTTCATTAATCGGAATAGGGGCATATTCAAATAGTGATCGGTACATTGCCTCATTTTCCATTATTTTACTTCTGGTTACTACCGTTTCCGTTATATTCGATGCAATTACTGCAATAAAAAGAGAGCCCGGCCGAATTGAAATATTCATAATTGTTATTTCATACCAATGAGAGAGTTCATTTTTATGGATTTCAAGTTCCATTTTTTTAACTTTTTGGAAAGAGAATTCTTTCAATCCCTGAATAAATTCAGGAGATGAAAAAATCTCCAAATGCAAAAAGTCTATCCTTTTCCCAATCACTGTTTTATCAGACTGGTGAAAAAAGATTAATGCAGATTTATTCATATATTGCACCTCCCATTTTTCATTCAAAATAATGATTAAGTCATTACTGATATCAATCAGACTTGAAACAGGGACGGTCTCTACAAGCATATATTTTTTGGCACACCCAATCTCGATCTTTCGCACTCTTCCGAGAATTTCTAAGGTATCCAGCTTTCTTGGGTAGTGCCCTGTTAGCAAGCTGGTAATACTAAGTGCAAATAAAGTATTAAATTTTATGTACTAAAAATTAATATAAGTTTAGATATAATTATTTTCATGGTTGGAAAACGTGGTCCTATATTGATTACGTGTCAAAATCCGGATTGTACTTATTTTCAAATTGAAGATGGAAAGAATATTACTAAAAATGGGCATAATTCTGCAGGCAATCAACAGTACTATTGCCATCACTGTCGACGTTTTTTTATTGAAACTAAAAATACTCCTCTGTATGATTCTCGTTTACCACGAACTGCTGTTCTCATAATTGCGAAACACTCGACTGAAAAAACTTCAATTCGAGGAGTATCTCGAGTTACCGGACACCATCGCGACACTATATCTCGATATTATCACTTAATCGGTGAACATGCTGAAAAACTCAACGATTATTTTATTCATGACATTTCCGCGGGGGATTGTGAGATGGATGAAATTTGGGAGTTTGTTCAAAAAAAAACAAGAATCTCCTAACAACTGACTCTGAAGAATTAGGTGATTGTTGGTCCTATACTTGTTTTAAAAGGGATTCTGGATTATTTTTAGCATTTGAATCTGGAAAAAGAAATATTGATACTTGTGCAGATATGTTAGTTCGATTTTTTAACCGAATGGAACTTCCAACGCCAGAAAACAAAATATCGATTTTTACTGATGGAAACGTCCAATATAGCATTTGTTTACCTGAATTATATTGTGAGCCATGCTTGGATTATGGTCAGGTGATCAAAGTAAAAGAGAAGAATAAACTTGTTTATGTCATTCGAGAGAAAATTATGGGAAATCCAGATAGTAAAGCAATCTCTACCTCAGTCATTGAGGGCTACAATAATAAAATCAGACAACGATTGAGCCGTTTTGGAAGGAAAACTGCCTCTTTTTCAAAAAAACTCAATAGATTCATTTCAGCGCTAAATATCTTTCAATTTGTGCATAATTTTATCGAAGTAAAAAGTAGTCACAAGTCTCCAGCAATGTTAGAAAGTATTACTGATCATCTTTGGAATTGGAGTGAGTTTTTAAACTACCATGTTCAGTTCTAAAGGAGGCCAGTACCCTTTCTTGCAACTGTATGACGATTAATCCCACTTATTTCTGCAATGTTTTTAATCATTAGTGGTTTATTAGTATGAGAAAGAGCAGAGAGAATCTTTTTTTGGATTTCATCCATACATAAATACCCAACAAATCAATATATAAATATATGTATGGCGGCGCCATTAAGATATGCTATAATAAGCTGTATGAATATATATTTCATACGACTGACTAAAAATCAGACATAAAGTAAGAAAGGGTTGAAGAAATGACCATAACCACTCATTCAATGATCCGATCACAAGATGTCTCCACACTTCAGAGACTTATTGACGAGATCCCTTGTGCAATATTCATTCTAAATTCAAACGGTATCTTTATTGAATGTAGTAAACCTTGTCTAAACGTTTTTCATTTAGATAACCCTGATCAGATAATTGGAAAAAGCCCCGAGATAATTTCTCCACCGTTTCAAAGAAATGGAAAAAATAGCAACGAAGAAATAAAAAAATGGATACTTTTAGCATGTCAGAATGGCAGTGTTACATTTAACTGGGATCATAAACGCTTGAACGGGGACATATTTCCTGCAAAAGTAACGTTATCAACGTCGATATATGAGGGAGAAACATGTGTACTTGCCACAGTTATTGATAACACCGGTAATGTTTTAGAAGAGGAAATCGAAGCGTTGATAAATGGAAACCCCTATGCTCTCATAGTTCTCAATCCAGATTTGACCATTGCCGATGTCAACCCGGCATTTTCCAGGATTTCCGGATATAATCGTGAAGAATGGATCTCTAAAAATCTTTCAGATTTTACTATCTTAAAGCGGGATGGTCAAACCGTTGAAGAGGCTATTAAGAATAAAAAAACAGTATCCGGAAAAATTATCGTTCAATTTCCAACAGGTATCAGACATATGGAATATTCTTACATTCCTGTTTTTGATGCCAATGGGGAATTAATAAAGATATACGACATTTTCGCTGATCAGACAGACATTTTCGAAAAACTTCATGAATCAGAAACCCTGATTTCTGAAAACCCCACGAGCATTATTACGACTGATATTAATGGCAATATTCTCCAATTTAATAACTCTTTTTTGGATCTTACCAGAATTCCGGGGGATCAATTACGAACGATGAATCTTGCTGATTTTAAATTATTATCGAGGGAAGGAGCAACATTTTCTGATGCACTAAACTCTAAAAATCCGGAAAAAGGGACAATGTTGGTGGATTTTGGTGACCGGATTAAAGTCCTGGAATATACATACCTACCAGTTCTGGATGTAAATAATGCGATACAAAAAATATTGTGCATATATAATGATTTAACAGATCTGAAAACATACATTGAAGAGAATAAAACTTTTGTATCTGAAAACCCGTATGCAATATTTACTTTAAATCTTGATTTACAGATAACCGATGTAAACCCGGCTTTCTCTAAATTAAGCGGATATTCAGCGGAGCAACTTCTGAAAATGAAACTACAGGATTTCATCGTCAAACAAAGAGATGGGCCGAGTGTTTCTGATGCAATAAATTCAGGGAAACTCAAAGGGGGAAGTATGGTCGTACAATTCCCAGTAGGTATCCGTCATGTAGATTACTTCTATATACCTATTAAGGATCCACGGGGAAATGTTCATAAGGTCATTGAGATTTTTTTGGATCGGACAAACCTTGTGGAACAATTGCATGAATCAGACACACTTATATCAGAAAATCCCACAAGTATTATTTCCACTGATCTCAAAGGGAATTTCCTCCAATTTAATAAGGCTTTTATGAATCTCACCCAGATTCCAGAAGAAACATTACGAACGATGAACCTTGCCGATTTCAAGCTCATTTCCAGAGATGGGGCGATGTTTTCAGATGTTCTTTCTTCGAAAAAACCGGGATATGGTTCTATGGTGGTGGATTTTGGTGACCGGATTAAAGTCCTGGAATATACATACCTACCAGTTCTGGATGTAAACAATGCGATACAAAAAATATTGTGCATATATAATGATTTAACAGATCTGAAAACATACATAGAAGAGAATAAAACTTTTGTATCTGAAAACCCGTATGCAATATTTACTTTAAATCTTGATTTACAGATAACCGATGTAAACCCGGCTTTCTCTAAATTAAGCGGATATTCAGCGGAGCAACTTCTGAAAATGAAACTACAGGATTTCATCGTCAAACAAAGAGATGGGCCGAGTGTTTCTGATGCAATAAATTCAGGGAAACTCAAAGGGGGAAGTATGGTCGTACAATTCCCAGTTGGTATCCGTCATGTAGATTACTTCTATATACCTATTAAGGATCCACGGGGAAATGTTCACAAAGTCATTGAGATTTTTTTGGATCGGACAAATCTTGTGGAACAATTACATGAATCAGAGACTTTAGTAAATGATAGTCCTGCCGGAATAATTACAACAGATCTAAATGGGAAAATTCTCTCATCAAACAAGGCATTTCAGGATATTATTCAGTTATCTGAGTCTGAATTGACTAAGATGAGTCTGCGAGATATTAATGTCATTGATCGGAAGGGATCGACATTAAATGAAATCATTTCTTCAAAGAAATATGGAACTGGGACCATTACTGTTGATCTCGGCTCATTAACAAAAATATTGAATTATACCTACATCCCCATCCTTGATGTCAATAACAATGTCACCAAAATTGTTATGATGTACATCGATATTACGACCATCAAAAAGATGGTTGTGTATCTTGAAAAATCTATCAGCAATCTGTATGAGAATATATTATCCCTATCTCATGGAAATACAAGTTTTACGTCTACTGTTCTTGATGCTGACCGGGAGATTATTGGAGCACAAGAGCAGTTTGTAAAGATAAATCAAGCAGTAAATATTGCACGTGATGCAATAGCCAGGCTTGTTTTCGATTCAACACAGATTGCAAATGCTGCTCTTGCAGGAAATCTCTCTTTTCGTGTGGATCAGACAGTACACGAGGGAGATTATCGAAAAGTAATCGAAGGGATGAATCAGACTCAGGCATCAATAGAAATTCCGGTTATGGAAGCTATGCGGATTGCAAAAGAATTTGCCGGATATAATTTTACCGCCCGGTTTGATAAAAAACTGAATATTAAGGGAGACTGGATATCATTCAGAGAGGCACTTGATGAAATTGGAGATAAGGTTGCAGAAGCGATCTCAACAATAAACATGCAGGTGAAAAATCTCTCATTAAATGCGGATCAGGCCAATGTCAACGTAGGTGAGATAGCACAGGGAGCAGGACAGATGGCACATAGTGCCAGTCAGGTATCTGCCAATGCAGAACAGGGCAATTCTGGTGTTCAGCAGATACTCAAGGCAATGGAAGATTTGACAATTACGGTTGCTGAAGTCTCTAAAAAGACTGAAGAAGTATCAGAATATTCCCGGAATGCCAATGACCTTGCTAAGGAAGGAACATCTCTTGCCAAGAAAGCTGAGGATGGAATGCATGTCATTACAATGAGTGCAGAGGATATGAACCGGTTAATTGGAGAAATTCAGCAGGATATGGGTCAAATAGGAAAAATTGTCCGGCTGATTTCTGATATTGCGAATCAGACTAACCTTCTTGCACTCAATGCAGCTATTGAAGCTGCAAGGGCTGGTGAAGCAGGAAGAGGGTTTGCGGTAGTTGCTGCAGAAGTAAAAGCCTTGGCGACTGAATCAAGAACATCCGCAGAAAACATTGCTGAAATGATCTCTTCACTTCAGAAAAAATCAGAGAATGCCGGAAATTCTGCAGAGGCTGCTGCAGAAGCAATAAAAGATGGTAATGTGGCATTGAGTGACACACTGAAGGTCTTTGGGAAACTAGCCGAATCAGTTAATGGCATCTCCATGCATATAGAGCAGGTTGCTGCGATGACTGAGGAACAGGCTTCCGGGGTGGAAGAGGTTACTGCGAGTGTGAATGAGATATCCAACCTTCTTGAAGGAAATTCCAAAGAAGCTGTGGATATTGCCGGAATCGCAGAGGAATCGGCAGCTTCAATAGATGAATTAAAGCAGGTAATTCAGCAAGTAAACTCAGGAACTGAACAGGTATCAAAAGCAGTTGCATATTTTATTGTATAAAATTTTTGATACATTCTATTCAACCAGATTACCATTATTTTCCAGGATTTATTATGAGGAGTTCTATTCATTCTCCATTACCTCAATCACAAATTATTCAGTGTTCCAATTATGAAAAAAATCAGAAGTCCAAGTATCGTGTTCTTTTGGTTGATGATGATGAAGACCTGCTGTATGTAAATCAGGTGTTTATTGAGCGATATGAAGGATTTCAGGTTGACACTGTTTCATCAGTAAAAATGGCATTAGAAAAGCTAAAGCAATATTCTCATAATGTAATAATATCAGACTATGATATGCCTGAATTGAACGGTATTGATTTCTATAAGATAGTAAGATCTGAAGGACACATTACCCCATTTATAATTTACTCAAGTAAAAGCCGGAAAGAGATTTCTCTTTGTCATCAAATACCTGATTCACTTATATGCCTACAGAAACAAACCAATGTATCACAGGGATGTAAAGAACTCGTAACTCTTATTCGCCAAATAATTTCGTAATTCTACTCACGATGCTAATTACTCATAGGAAATATCAAATTGATTTTTATTATAAAGATATTTTATGGGAGTATTAACCTGAATGGGACTAATTTTTTATCATAACTATTATCACGAATTCTGACACAATCTGTTACCCCATGTCCCAAATCATCTCCAATCAACTCCACCAAAGACTTCTTCTAACGGCCGCTGCAGTCGGAATGTTTTTAGACGGGCTTGACGGCTCGATTGTAACAATAATTCTCCCACAGATTTCAGAATCATTCAACACCGATACCGGGACAGCTTCCTGGGTCATTATCACCTATCTCCTGATGATGGCAGGATTAATCCTCATCATAGGAAAAATTGCCGAACGAGGACATATCAGGAAGATATTCCTCTTGGGTTTGTGTGTCTTCACTGCTGGATCTGCTGCGTGTGGAATTGCCCCCGACCTCGAAATTCTTCTGGCTGCCCGGATTTTACAAGGAATCGGAGCAGCTATGCTTGCAGCAACCGCCTCATTACTCTGTGTCACCTACCTTCCAAAGGATATGTACGGGATGGCCTTTGGAGCGATTTCCATGTCAGTATCAGTCGGGGTAGCAACCGGTCCGGCAATCGGAGGATTTATTGCCCAGTATTTCTCCTGGCACTGGGCATTTCTCATGAATGTCCCTGTCGGCATCCTTATTCTGGCTTTTGGTATGTATATCATTCCTCCCGATATTCCTCGTGAAATTCAACCATTTGACCTGTACGGATCAATTCTTCTCTTTGGATTGATGGTGTCATGCGTATATTGTCTTGAACGCATTTCTCACCTGGGGATATCTGACCTGCAGATCCTGCTCAGTGGGAGCATCAGTATTGCCTGTCTGATTGCCTTTTACATTCGTGAGCGGATGTGCCACATACTCCTGATACATATCCGGGTGTTTTCAGTCATGAACTTTACCGCAACACTCCTTGCATTTCTCATTTACGGGTGTGTATCTATGGGTATTTTCTATCTCCTTCCATTCTTCCTCCAGGCAGGGATGGCATATGACCCGGCAATGGCCGGACTGTTTCTCCTCATTCCACCGCTCATAACCGCAATAATAGGCATTCCGATGGGAAGATGGTCTGATCTTATCGGCAGAAGACCATTTGCAATAGCAGCAGCAGTATTATCTATTGCAGCGAGCGGGATATTTATGATAATCATTCCGGAAACCGGGTTTATTCCACTTATCTTTGGCCTTCTCATTATGGGTCTCTTTATGGGTTGTTTTGGCGGACCGGTTGCCAGCAGGGTTGTAGAAAATGCTCCTCCTGGAGAAGAGGGTACTGGAACATCACTCATGGTCACTGCAGTATACCTTGGAAGTGTCCTTGGTACCGCTCTGTTTGCAACATTTTTTACCTTGGGAAGCGCAGAAACAGGAATTTCAGCATTCTCTGATCTTGATCCGGAGAAATTTTTACACGGATTTCACCTCTCAATGACTGCGGGTTTTATCCTTTCAGTTCTGGCACTCATACTGTCGGTCATTGTCAGAGAAAAGAAGACCCGGGAGAACTCAGTACGGATTTAAAATAGACAGAATAAAGCCGAATCACATCATCATGGTGAAGTACTTACATGGATCATCAACCTGATACAACCGGAGTCACCCTTCTGAAAGGTGATCCGAAAATTGCCATTATCAAACTCTCTATTCCGATGATAGTGGCCATGCTGCTCATGTCCACCTATAACCTGGTGAATGCCATCTGGGTGGCCGGACTTGGGGCAGATGCCCTGGCAGCAGTTGGTTTCATCACTCCCCTGTTTATGATTCTCATCGGACTGGCAAATGGTCTTGGAGCCGGAGCTACATCAGTAATTTCCCGAAGGATCGGTGCAGGGGACAGAAATGGAGCTCATACAACTGCAATTCAGGCAGTTCTTCTGAGCATCGTGATATCGATTGTCATATCTCTTGTGCTAATTACATTCAGCAGACCACTGATGGTCCTGTTTGGCGCAGGAAATACTGTAGATCTCGCAGTAGAGTATGGAAATATCGTATTTGCAGGGACCATCCTGATCCTTTTCACAAATGTCGGATATGGCATTCTCAGGGGAGAAGGAGATACCAAACGGACGATGTACGTGATGGGAGCAGCATCCATTATCAACATCGTTCTTGATCCCATCTTCATCTACTATCTGAACTGGGGTATTGCCGGTGCGGCCTGGGGTATGATAGTATCGCTGGTTCTCATTGCATCTGTCCAGATATACTGGTTCTGTATCAAAAAGGATACTTATATTACCTTTTCAAAAGATATGAACCTTCATGAGACCAGGCATATCAAAGATGTTCTGGCAATCGGACTTCCGGCCAGTTGTGAATTTTTTCTGATGGCAATTCTCTCTGTTTTTATTAATATACTGCTGGTCATGGTAGCGAATACTGATGCTGTCGCGGTATATACAGCAGGATGGCGGGTTATTATGTTTGCAATCATTCCTCTTGTCGCAATATCCACCTCTGTTGTAGCAGTTACCGGTGCAGCATTTGGAGGACGGCATTTTGAAAAGTTTCCGGTTATTCATAACTTTTCTGTTCTCTTAGGCATTGTCATAGCTACCATCATTGCAATTCTGACCTGGCTTTTTGCAGATCAGATCTCGTTTATATTTTCATACTCAGCTGAGGGAGCACATCTGGCGCCATCAATAGCAGCATTCCTTGCGACGATGTGTATATTTTATCCATTTGTATCTCCGGGAATTATGTCATCCTCTGTCTTTCAGGGAACCGGGCGGGGATTGTCATCACTTTTTCTCAATGTGCTCAGAGAGATAGTATTCATGGCATCTGCCTCATATCTGCTCGGCGTTGTTCTGGGTTATGGTGAACACGGCATCTGGTGGGGACTTATTATCGGAGATATTCTTGGTGGAATTACCGGGTATATCTGGGTCAGGTTGTACATCAGCAGAATTATCAGATATACCTAAATCACTAATTTATTACATATTTTCAACAGAAAAAAGTCATCCCCTTAAAAGGGGTCTGAACGCTGAAGGTGAGAAGCGTATTCTGATCTCTTATCTTCATCCTATAGATGGGCAGGTCTCTGGATCCAATTGGATACATGTAATATAACTCCAAAGTTAAATGAAATTGGAATGATTTATTTTACTGAAGCAGATATTGACCGACTGATAGAAGACGATCTACCGGCTGGAGATATGACAACCTTCCTGTTAGATCTCGCAGGAAAGAAAGGATCTATTGCATTGATCGCCCGAAATGAGATGATAGCCTGCTGTACTGAAGAAGCAGTCCGGCTTTATAAAAAAGCAGGACTGGAGGTTGGAGATTTTGTCGCATCAGGTACCAGATTACAACCTGGAGACAGACTGATTGAAGCGAAAGGAGAGGCCTCTGCAATCCATATTATCTGGCGGACGGGAAGTGCGATGATCGAGTTTGCTTCAGGTATTGCAGGTCGGACAAATCAACTGGTAATGGCAGCAAAGAAAGAAAATCCTTCAATATCAGTGGCAGGGACCCGGAAACACCCCCCGTTTGTTAAAAAAATGGCATTAAAAGCATTGATGGCAGGAGGAGGGGTTCCACACCGGACCGGGCTCTCTGATACCATCCTCATCTTCCGTGAACATCTGTTATTTACCGGCGGATATGAACGCCTGCCAGAGGTTATCCGCTCAGTCAAAGAGAAGATGAAAGAGAGAAAAATCGTTATAGAAGCACATAGCCTGAAGGAGGCATTGATTGCAGCTAAATCCGGAGCGGATGCAGTTCAGATGGACAAGAGTACACAGGAAATCTTTTCTGAATGTTCAGGAAAGTGTCGTGCCATCAATCCGAATATCTGCATGATAGCTGCCGGGGCTATTAATGATTCGAATGCAGGAATGTATGCAAAAGCAGGGGCAGATGTGCTGGTCACTTCATGGATGTATTTCGCTCCTCCGGCCGATATCATGGCAGAGATCCTGCCAATAGATGAATACTAAGCCTCACGTTATTTTCTATTAATTTTATCCTATTTTTTCTTTTTCGTTCAAAAATTGAGATTTTTCAGAGGGACAATACCTTCAAATATAATATTTTTAAATTTTAATACCTGGAATATCCTTTGGTATGTCAAGGATTGCTTATTGGGCTATTTATTGCCGTTTTATCCCTTATTTTTACCGGAGCATCAGCCGAAACAGAGAACCTTTCAGACATACGGGATCTGATCCCGGCAGGCATGGAGATAGACAAAGAGACACTCTATGAGCTCTTTGAGCCAGAACCCATACCATCTGAAGCAGATGCACGATTCCTTACCATCTTATCTGATGAAGGATTTGAAGTCCAGCAGGGAGCAGTAAAAAAATTAGATCTCATTAAACTAACCGAACTCGGCGTTCTCCCCGATGCGGAGGGAAATAATGCAGATAATCCCTACTATGCATTCGCCCTTCCCCGATCACCAGGCCAGACGGTTGCCAATGACCATGAATTCCCCAATGGGATGAGTGGTAATGTCAGACTCAGACCAAATGAGGCCGCTTGATGATCGGAAAGACCCCGTCTGGGGTAAAATTTTTCAATTACCCAACATTCATGGTCTTTCGGACGATTGGATCAGAGCGGGCAATGATATTTGCTGGGCTTGGTGATTCATTAAATATCGGCACCATACAGGCAGAAACAGGAACAGACGGATTTGATCAGCCTCTCATGATCATCTATTCGGCAGATAAGACGATTGCAGAACGGGTCCAATCTTTTGCAATAGCAGCAGGATACCCTGCGAGCATGAATCATATCAAGCAGATACCGTCTCCGATGGTGAATATGGGACTTGAGGAGGATGATGAGTCTTTCGGATTTGGTATCAGGGTCGGGGTATTTGATACACCGAAGGTGCAAGATCAGTATATGAGCGATGTGTACACTATGTATCGTGTTTACCGGCTGACACCGAACCAGTCTCAACCATTAAACCCCTACCCGGTATCAGATCTCCGGATACGGGGGACAGGAAAGACAGAATTTGACCTGATGCCTCCGGTGAACCACTTACGTGATGCCATCATAGCGGCATATCCGGGATACACATACCAGGAGATGAAGACCGGGATATCATTCCCTGAAAGTAGTCAGGTGATGCAGAATAATGAGCAGGCATATGGAGAGAACAGGGATGCCACATATCTGGGGAGTGAAAAGTTTACCCTGAAGGAAGGACAGTTTGCTGTGAGCTACGGTGTCAATCACGCAGCATTCGGGAAGGTAGTATACAGTAATATCGTCGCATATGGTGCTGAAAAGATAAACGGTGTGGTCACTGGAGATAATACCCAGTTTGAAGGGAGAGCATCCCGATATATTCCTGATGATCCCAATGCCCCGATGCTGTATGCGTACACGATCACCAGAACAGAATCAGATGAGCCATATACGATGAACGTTCCAACAGGTCCATATCTCGAGGGAATACCGCTGGATGAGGAGATGTGGATCGGGTAGAGAGCATATTTGGAACCGGAGACCAATGTCGGACCGGCATATCCGGAACTTATATATGATAAGGTCATCGCATTCACCCCCCTATAACTTCTTTTCTTCCATCTTCAGACAAAAAATTCAAAAAAAGAAAAATTTCGATTGAGAATACAGAACTTTTAAATAAAAACGTTACCAATAGTGTCCTGTAAGTATATTTGTCATTATTTGGTCTGAAAAATGATTGATACAGATAACAGTGTCTCTACAAATCAGATCTCATTATTGTATGTTGATGATGAAGAGGTACTTCTCCATCTTGGTAAGCGATTCCTTGAGCGAATGGGGGAATTTTCCGTCGATATTGTTCAATCAGCTGGAGAAGTTCTTCTTCCCGGCTTTTTGCAAAAATATGATGCAATAATCTCTGACTACCAGATGCCCGTTATTGATGGGATTGAATTTCTCAAAGCAATAAGAGAACAGGGAAATGATATACCATTTATACTCTTTACCGGGAGGGGTCGGGAAGAGGTTGTCATTGAAGCAATTAATAACGGGGCAGATTTTTATCTGCAAAAAGGGGGTGAACCAAAATCCCAGTTTGCTGAATTATCACATAAAATCAAACAGGCGGTCGCGAGAAAAAGGGCAGAAAAATCACTAAAGGACTCACAAAAACAACTTGCAGATATTATTGATTTTCTTCCTGATGCAACCTTTGCCATAGATCGGTCTGGCACGATCATTGCGTGGAACCGGGCAATTGAGAAGATGACCGGTTACTCCTCATCACAAATGCTTGGGAAAGGAAACTATGAGTATGCTGCTACACTTTATGGGCATCGTCATCCGGTTCTGATTGATCTTCTCAATGAGAGCAATGAGGTCTTATCCAGGTATTATACCAACATTTCACGTTCAGGAAATGTAATTCAGGCAGAAGCGGAGTATGTCAATACACAAGGGGATTTGATCGCACTATTTATAAAGGCCTGTCCTCTGTATGATAATGAGGGGAACATTACTGGATATATTGAATCGATTCGTGATATAACAGAAGTGAAAAAATCTGCACGAAAGATAGAGGAGAATGAAAGAAAATATCGGGTTCTGGCCGAGTATTCACGGGATGCTATTCTCATCATTGGATTTGACGGAACAATATTTTATATCAACCCTGCCGGTGTCCGGATGGTTGAAGAAGAATCTGCGGATACAGTGCTTGCAAGAAAAAACGTGATGACATATGTCCATCCTGATTTCTATGACCTGGTTTTGCATGATATAGAACAGGTAAGATCAGGAAATGATTCATACATCTCACAGTATAAACTCATCACTGGCAAAAACCGTGAAATCTGGATCGAGACCCAGGGGAGAAAGATACAAATGGATGTGGCAGATGCAATATATGTCACATTCCGTGATATCACTCAAAAGAAACAGTTGGAAGAAGAGCGGGATATCTTTCTTAAACGATTATTATCTCAACAAAAATTCACGGACGCCCTTCTTGATGCACTCCCTCTCCCGGTTTTTTGGAAGGATAAGAACTTCAGATTTATGGGTTGCAATCAGGCATATTGTACATATATGGGGATATCAAAAGAAGACCTGGTGGGAAAAACAATTGATGAGGTATGGCCTGACCACAATATATCGCTTGAGACAATAACCCACGATCAGGAGTTAATTCATAACAATCCGGTTCAAAAATATCAGATAAAAGAGGGTGTTGCACCAATGATCAATATCATGCAGGATCACAAATGATCGATCTCTACCCCTTAAGCTATCAACCAAAATAGACTAATTGATGTATGAACCTGCATGTATCAATTCCCACTTTACATACTGTGTTTGCAAAAATATAGGAAAAACCTGAACCTCTTGACGGTTTTATAATATTCGTAGCAAATTCTTTAATTTTAACTATACCCTCAAATCTGATAAGTTTTTTTATATTATGCACTAATGCAGCTAAAAAGAATTCTCCCTCGCAATTCTCTTTCCCTTTTTGAGAGAAACTCCTAAACCTCATATTATGTTTCATATTACCAAAAACTGGTTCGACCATGTATTTTCGTTTTCGATATAACTCTCTACCAGTGGGGGATTTCACACGTACTTCCATAACTCGTTTACAAATTTCCTGAGTTGTTGCTTGTTTCTCTCTGTTCATAAAAGATTGCCAAACAAACGTCCCGATACTTTGCAATTCCGGAAATGTGATTATTTCTCCCATACAAATCGCCCGACATATCATTTCCATTCGTGAGATATACCCATCATTATCTGAATATTCTGGAATTTTTCTTTCTTTAGAAGGAGGGATGATGAGTTGAATGCCATAATCCAATTCTGCTAAAGAATTCGGGTATGAGAAATAACCTGCATCAGATAGTAGTATATTAGGCGAAATTGATGGATGAATACCCGTAAAAAGGTCTTCGAGTTCATTTAGCATAGGTATTAATAATTTTTTATCGTTTTGCTCATCTGATATCATTGCAGCGAGGATAAATTGATTTTCAGAAACGATAATCTGCCCATTATACCCTTGAATCCAGCCATTGGTGGTTGACATTATCTGACTTTCAGGATCAGTGAGATTTACTTTTGAATCTGAAGATGGCTCTTTTTTAGGCTCTAAAGGCTTTCTACCTCGTTTCTTTTTACCCGATTCTAATTCTTCTTTTTCGCGGTCCAGAATCTTTTCTTCTTGTTTTTTAGATTCGATATCATGTCGTTCAATTAATTTCTCTTTAGCCCGATTAAGAACTTCCTTTCGTTTTTCTTTTGTTGAAAGATGCTCAGGTAGTCGGTTAATCTCCATATCCTGAATATTTATATCATCGTTTTCTAACTCATCAATTTCCTGTGATTCATCAAAAAGCCGACCTAGCTCTGCTTCAAGGTATTTTAATTTTTTATTGGCTGATAAAGAGGCATTACAGCCAAATTTTGATCCATCGAGGGCTAGGACACCGATTCTTGCTATCCCGGATTCTACGATAATTTGAGATAATTGTTTAAAAAGGGATTTGATTTCTTTTGAATTATTCTTCTTGAAACGATAGATCGTTGTATGGTCAGGTGTAAGATTATTGGCGACGATCCGATATCCAATATCATAATGGCAGCACATCTCAATTTTTCTGCTAGATTTTTCTCCACGAATCATTGAATAAATTATTATTCCAAGCATTGAACGAGGATCAAAAAAGGCAGAACCGCGACCATCGTCACGATATTTATTAATAAATGGACTAATATCGAGAATCGAAAGAATTTCTAATATGCCATAAGTAATATCATTTTCAGATAGCCAGTCCATCGCATTGACAGGGAGTAAAAATTGTTGTTCATTACCATATCCTCTAATCATGTTATAGCGATGAGACATATAATATATTGATCTTAATAATATATATAATTAAGCTTTAATAATTTATATTAAGCTTTTTTTGTGTTTGTGCAACAGCCTCAAAACTCACCGATAAATCTGGAAAAACTCATCATATCATCGTCTCAAAAAGTATCTTTTATGATCATGCTGGTAATATTGCAGGAATCGTTGGATCAATGCAGGATATTACCGAATATAAGTCTTTAATTGGGGATCTGAAAAACAGGGAGGAGTTATTCAGGATGATTGTCACCCAATCTTCAGACATCTTTATGATCGTCTCCCCCAAGTATGAAGTGACCTATATAAGTCCGAATCATTCTTCTTTAACGGGTTTTCTTACAGAAGAGGTCATTGGGCCTGCAGGCAAGGTTGTCCATCCCGATGATTTCCCGGTTGTAAAATCCAGGTTGGACAGACTTATAAACAATATTTCCGTGATCGAAACTGCAGAATTCAGAACACTAAAACGTGATGGTTCATATGTTCTCCTGGAAGGGGTAGGAGTAAATTGCATTGATAATCCGGCGATTCAGGGTATTCTGATTACCGCTCGAGATATTACCAACCGAAAGAAAACTGAACGGGGATTATCTCTGATGACGCGGTTATTCAAGAATATTTCGAATTCTTCTCCAATATTTGCAGCACTTCTTGATGAACATGGGTTCATCGTCTTTTCGAACCGATCATTCTCAAAAAAGAATGGCAATCCGGATAAAGAAAAAAATGGAAGGAGAATTCATGAGTTATTTAAATCAGATTGGGAGACAGAATGTTCAAAGATTCTTCGGGAAGTTATAGAAAAAGGACAGCCCTCGGTTCAGGAGTGCCGGATAGATCTCAAAGAGGGAGAGAGAATTTTATCTGCAGTTTTCTTCCCCATCTCTGAAGATGACAGGACATTTATCGGATTTATTGGATTGGATATTACCGAACAAAAATCATTGATCTGCCAGCTAAATAAGAGTATCAATCAGAACGAGGTCCTTGAAAGACTAGTCGAAGAACGGACTGCGGAAATCGCAAATTTATTGGAGATGAAAAATCTCCTCATTACCGCTATCGCTCATGATCTGAGAACTCCCCTTACTCCTCTTATCGCTCTACTCCCCTTACTTGAAAACGAGGATGATACACAGAAAAGAACTGAAATAATTCAAATTCTAGAGAAAAATGCCACTCGGATTGCATCAATTATACAGACACTTCTTCATTTCAATGACCTAGGATCACCATACCGGGTTGAAGATGAATCCGAAATAAATCTCAAAAAATTAATCGATAATTTGCTCAATGTCCATTCTATCGCCGCAAATAAAAAAGATATTTCCATTCTGACAGATATCCCTGATACGATTTGCATTAACTCTTCTTTACCCCATGTAATATCCATCTTTGATAATGTCATTACAAATGCCCTGAAATACTCATATGCAGGGGGCACCATCAGAATATATACCGAAGACCTTGGACAGATGGTCAGGATTTGTGTTCAGGATAATGGAGTGGGTCTGACAGAAAAGGATTTATCCAGGATTTTTGAACCTTTTTTTAAAGCCGATCCCTCCCGTCATGACCGTTCATCATCAGGTCTGGGCCTTTCTGTGACAAAACGATTAATCATGGCTATTGGGGGAGAAATATATATTCGAAGTGAGGGCCTGGGGAAAGGAACAGAAGTAGAGATCAGGTTGAAGAAAATGATCTGATCCCTGAACGTATATCCAGACTTTTTCGATAATCTCTCAAGATTCAGCGGACTGATATTGGGAATTACCTGGGATATAAAAAAACACAGAATGTAACAATTATACTAAATTCGATGATAAAATTCGTTCGATCTCTCTTTATATATTAAATTTAGGTATCAGGACGCCAAATATCAGAATATTATATCTGACAAAAAACAACGAACTAGTACTCATGAATACCGCATATATGATGAGGTAGAATGAGGATGGACCTTGTCAGATACGGGATCTCTCAGGGTTAACCGGGAAAGGGTAAAACCACACACAATAGACCAGATGGTCACCAACACCTTTCCATCTTTCAGGGTCCATAATATCATATGATATCCTTTTCATTCATTTGTACCTGGTCTTATTTCAATCGCGCCTGAAAAGACAGGTTCTCTGATTACTATACTCCGTTAAGAAATTTAGAAATTAATTGAATTTCATTTATGTGACAGAAATGCCACAAAATAAGTAATCTTATGATACAATTATCATAAAAATGAAAATCGGCGAATTTTCAGAATATCGCGAAATATATGCCCCGTTTTCTTAGGTAGAATTCAAAATTTCAATTCGTAAGATTTATGCTTTGATATCAGGAACAGATGAACTATACTGTGTACACGCATGAATCAGTATGCATTCATACCTGAAGGGACAGGTATTCAGGCAGATTCGTTATGCCTCACAGTATATGAATCACGTTACCATGATTCGAACCTTCGAAAATGAGATAATCAGAACATACATGATATGATACTGATTATCTTTGCGTGAGAATTGCCAGTGTCATCTCATCACCGGATGAGAGCACAATTAATTCGCCAAACCGGTTAAAACAGCCAAATTGGATGAGATTTTCTGATCGATACAGGGTTAGTGTGGTTTCCCGGTATTGAACGTTCTTCTCAGGGACTGGAAGGAAACCAGTCCTCATGGCTTGTTTTACCCTGAGAACTCGGGTGAAAGAATGAGCGAAAGCAATCTAGTTAAGTATGTACAAACCACCTGCCCCTATTGTGGTGTCGGGTGTACTCTGAACCTTGTTGTTAAGAATGAAAAGGTCGTCGGCGTAGAACCATATAAGCGAAGCCCTATTAATGACGGGAAACTCTGTCCAAAGGGTCTGACATGCTGGGAACATATCCACAGCCCTGACCGGCTAACGACACCTCTCATAAAAAAAGATGGGAAATTTGTCGAGGCGTCGTGGGATGAAGCTCTTGACCTTGTCGCAAAGAAATTGAAAGAAACATCCGACAAATACGGACCTAAAGCATTTGGATTTCAGACATCCTGCAGAACAGTAAATGAAGACTGTTATATCTTTCAAAAATTCGCCCGTGTCGGTTTTAAAACAAACAATGTTGATAACTGTGCACGTATCTGCCATGGGCCATCAGTAGCAGGCCTTTCCCTATCATTTGGATCTGGTGCAGCAACGAATGGCTTTGAAGATGCTCTAAATTCTGATTTTATCCTTGTATGGGGATCGAATGCTCTTGAAGCACACCCCCTTGCCGGGCGGCGTCTTGTCCAAGCAAAATTGAAAGGGATCCCTATCTATGCAGTTGACCCCCGTCTCTCAACCACAGCCAAGATTGCAGATAAGTGGATTCAGTTTAATCCGTCAACACACATTGCTCTGGCAAACTCGATGATGTACTGGATCATCAAAGCAGACAAACATGACAAGAAATTCATCGAAGAACGTGTGAACGGGTTTGAAGAACTCAAGGCGACGGTTGAAAAATATGCAGATGCTGAAGACATCCATGGCGTCCCACTTGAAACCGTAAAAGAACTGGCATATAAGTATGCATCAGCAAAGAGTGCAGTTATCATTTACTGTCTTGGAGTCACCGAACTGACCACCGGTACTGACAATGTCAGGTCTATGGGTAACCTTGCCCTGCTCACCGGAAATGTCGGCCGTCCTGGAACTGGTGTAAATCCCCTTCGTGGGCAGAACAATGTACAGGGTGCTTGTGATATGGGTGCATATCCAAATGTGTATTCTGGATATCAGAAGTGCGAAATTGCTGAAAACCGTGCAAAAATGGAGAAGGCATGGGGCGTGACAGGTCTTCCGGACTGGTATGGACAGACCCTTACTGAGCAGATTAACATCTGTGGGGATGAGATCAAGACGATGTATATCCTTGGTTTAAATCCGGTTGTCACTTATCCTGATTCCAACCACGTGAAAAGACAACTTGAAAAACTCGACTTTCTCGTTGTCCAGGATATTTTCTTTACAGAAACCTGTCAATATGCAGATGTTATCCTACCAGGGGCTTGTTTCGCCGAGAAGGATGGTACTTTCACCAGCGGTGAGCGCCGTATTAACCGTGTCAGAAAAGCAACCAACCCACCAGGCAAAGCAAAAGAAGATATCTGGATTATATCAGAACTTGCAAAGAAGATGGGTCTAAAGGGTTTTGATCTCCCGACTGCAAAAGACGTCTGGGATGATATGCGGAACTGTACCCCAAGCATGTTTGGTGCAACATACGAAAAACTTGAAAAACCTGAGTCTATTGTCTGGCCTTGTCCAACTCTCGAGCACTGTGGAACCCCGATCCTCCATTGTGAAAAATTCGCTTGTGCAGATGGAAAGGGTAACCTCTTTGGTATTGAATATCGCCCACCAGCAGAGGTTGCAGATGCTGAGTATCCGTTCACCATGATGACAGGCCGGCTCATATTCCATTACCACTCCAGGACACAGACCGACAGGAGTGCCGCTCTTCATTACGAAGTGCCTGCATCATATGTCCAGATCAACAACGAAGATGCAAGACGCCTCGGTATCGGACAGCATGAGAAGATCCTGATCACCAGCAGACGTGGAAAAACCGAGACCATCGCCCATGTAACCGATGAGATCGGACCTGGTGTCCTGTACATGACCATGCACTTTAATGAAGGTGTCAACAACCTGACGAACACTGTTCTTGATCCGATGTCCAAGATGCCGGAACTCAAGCACTGTGCTGTGAAAGTTGAAAAGATAGGGGGGAACTAATATGGCAGCAACAGGCGACATGATTTATGCCTGGACAACTGACAGTGGTATTGCTAAAAAGGCAGAGTGTGGTGGTGCAGTAACGACCCTTTTAAAATATGCACTAGAAAACAAGATCGTTGATGTTGTTGTCGCAGTAAAGAAGGGATTTGATCTGTATGATGCCGTTCCCGTTGCCATAACCGATGCAAAGGATCTTGACCAGACAGCTGGGTCATTACACTGTGGTACCCTGCTCATGTCCACCTTTATCCAGAAATACCTGGACGGAGCAAAGAACATGAAAGTGGGTGTCGTAGTCAAAGGTTGCGACCTCATGAGCATGATTGAACTAGGTAAGAGGAACGAGATCAACATGAACAATGTCCTTACCATCGGTGTAAACTGTGGAGGTTCTGTAAATCCAATTCAGGCCCGGAAGATGATCAAGGAAAAGTTTGGTGTTGATCCAGACAAGGTTACTAAAGAAGAGATCGATAAGGGTCAGTTCATCATCGAGTATGAAGGCGGACACAAGGGCATCAAAATCGATGAACTTGAAGAAGAGGGTTATGGACGTCGTTCCAACTGTCGGCGATGTAAGTACAAAATCCCCCGTCAGGCAGACCTTGCCTGTGGAAATTGGGGAGTGATCGGAGATAAGGCTGGGAAGGCAACCTTTATTGAGATTTGTAGTGACAAAGGTGCTGATATCGTTTCAAAGGCAGTATCAGCTAAGAAACTGGATACCTGTGCTGCTGAACCAAAGGGAATCGAGATCAGAGGCAAGACAGAGGGAGCCATGCTTAAACTTGGTGAGAAATGGCGTAAGAAGGAGTTTACTGCACTTCGTGACAATCTCTGGGACTTCATTAAAAAGGAGACATCACGGTGTATCAAGTGCTACTCCTGTATTGAAAAGTGTCCGGTTTGTATCTCCACACCATTCGTGGGAAGGCCTGAATCATATATGGTCAGACCAGGGTATATCCCATCAGACCCAATGTTCCATCTTCGCCGGTTTGCATCCATCTCTGACAGTTGTGTAAATTGTGGTCAATGCGAAGAACTCTGTCCGGTTGAGATCCCCCTGGCTCTTATCTCACATGCCATCAGGGTTGAAGGGGATAATGCCTACGTTCCGAAACTCGGCGCTGCTCCATACAAAAACTAACCTTTCTCATTTTTTTATACTCTTTTTTTCACCATCTCATTTGGGTAATAAATCATTCCCTGAATAGTTCCCACCACTAAAAACCAAAATTCCGGATTAATTCGCCATCTTTATATGAGTATGTGGAGTAATACTTCTCTGCATTGTGATCAGGGGGTGTGCGATTACACCCATGGACATATTCGGGTTGTCCATTCCTGTGTGCCTGGTTACAAAACGCAAGAATGATTTGAAGAGCGAAGGCTTCGTACCTGTAATTACGGTATCTTTCACCAGTCAAACTCGGGTGAAATATGAGTGAAAATTCAGAAATAATGAAATATGTGGCAACCACTTGTCCCTACTGTGGTGTTGGTTGTACATTAAACCTGGTTGTTAGTAATGGTAAGGTCGTTGGTGTTGAGCCAAACCAGAGATCTCCCATCAATGAAGGAAAACTTTGTCCAAAGGGAGTTACCTGCTGGGAACACATACACAGCCCTGACCGTCTGACCACTCCCTTGATTAAAAAGGACGGAAAGTTTATTGAGGCATCCTGGGATGAGGCACTAGATCTCGTTGCAAAGAACCTTAAGGTCATCTACGACAAACATGGCCCAAAAGGACTTGGATTCCAGACCTCCTGTAGAACCGTCAATGAAGATTGCTATATATTCCAGAAGTTCGCACGTGTTGGATTCAAGACAAACAACGTTGACAATTGTGCCCGGATCTGTCACGGACCATCTGTTGCAGGTCTTTCACTCTCCTTTGGTTCTGGTGCAGCAACAAATGGTTTTGAAGATGCACTGAACGCCGATTTAATTCTCATCTGGGGATCAAATGCAGTCGAAGCACATCCCCTGGCAGGTCGTCGGATTGCACAGGCGAAGAAGAAAGGCATACAGATTATTGCCGTTGACCCACGGTACACGATGACTGCCCGTTTGGCCGACACATATGTGCGGTTTAATCCATCAACCCATATCGCCCTTGCAAACTCTATGATGTACTGGATCATCAAAGAGGGCCTTGAAGATAAAAAATTCATTCAAGATCGTGTCAACGGGTTTGAAGATCTCAAGAAGACGGTTGAGAACTACGCCGATGCAGAAGCAATCCATGGGGTTCCCCTTGATGTTGTAAAAGATATAGCATTCAGATATGCAAAGGCAAAGAATGCAGTTATCATCTACTGTCTTGGAATCACTGAACTTACCACAGGTACTGATAATGTTAGATCCATGGGTAATCTTGCTCTTCTGACTGGAAACGTTGGTCGTGAGGGAGTAGGAGTCAACCCACTTCGTGGTCAGAACAATGTGCAGGGAGCATGTGACATGGGTGCATACCCGAATGTCTACTCTGGTTACCAGAAATGTGAAGTTGCAGAAAACCGTGCGAAGATGGAGAAGGCATGGAGTGTGACTAATCTCCCGGACTGGTACGGAGCAACCCTCACAGAACAGATCAACCAGTGCGGCGATGAGATCAAGGGAATGTATATCCTCGGTCTGAACCCCGTTGTAACCTATCCAAGTTCTAACCATGTTAAAGCACAGTTGGAAAAGCTTGACTTCCTCGTTGTACAAGATATATTTTTCACGGAAACCTGTCAATATGCAGATGTCATACTTCCAGGAGCCTGTTTTGCAGAGAAAGACGGAACCTTCACCAGTGGAGAACGCCGTATTAACCGGGTCAGAAAAGCAGTCAATCCACCAGGTCAGGCAAAAGAAGATATTCACATCATCTCTGAACTCGCTGCAAAGATGGGCTTTAAAGGTTTTGAACTTCCGACTGCAAAGGATGTATGGGATGACATGCGGGCGGTAACTCCGTCCATGTTCGGAGCAACCTACGAAAAACTTGAGAGGCCTGAAGGGATCTGCTGGCCATGTCCAACAGAGGAGCACCCGGGAACCCCAATTCTGCATCGGGAAAAGTTTGCTACTGCAGACGGCAAGGGTAATCTCTTTGGAATTGATTACCGGCCGCCAGCAGAAGTTGCTGACGCTGAGTATCCGTTCACCCTCATGACCGGACGGCTTATCTTCCACTATCATTCCAGAACCCAGACGGATCGTGCTGCAGACCTGCACCGCGAGGTTCCTGAATCATATGCCCAGATCAATATTGAGGATGCACGTCGTCTTGGTATTAAGAACAATGAGTACATCAAGCTGAAAAGCCGCCGTGGAGAGACCACAACACTCGCACGTGTCACCGATGAAGTCGCTCCAGGTGTTGTGTACATGACCATGCATTTTGCTGATGGTGTCAACAACCTGACCAATACCGTTCTTGATCCAATGTCCAAGATGCCGGAGCTCAAGCATTGTGCCATATCAATTGAAAAGGTTGGAGGGAACTAAAATGGCAGCTAAAGGTGATATGCTCTATGCTTGGGCAAAGGACGCAGAAATCCAGAAGAAAGGAGAGTGTGGTGGAGCAGTCACAGCACTTTTAAAACATGCCCTTGAAACTAAAATGGTCGATGCTGTAGTTGCCATCAAGAAGGGCAAAGATCTGTATGATGCAGTACCGACCGTCATTACCAATCCTGAAGACATCATCCAGACCGCCGGGTCATTGCATTGTGGCACACTCCTTATCCCTAAACTGATCAAGAAATATCTGAACGGTGCAAAGGATATGAAGCTCGCAGTCACCTGTAAGGGCTGTGATGCTATGGCATTCTATGAGCTGGCAAAGCGGAACCAGATAAACCTTGATAACATCATCATGATCGGTGTCAACTGTGGAGGTTCCGTAAGTCCTGTTACAGCACGAAAGATGATTTCAAACAAGTTTGGTGTTGACCCTGACACGGTTCATAAGGAAGAGATTGACAAGGGTCAGTTCATCATAGAGTATGAAGGTGGACACAAGGGCATAAAGATCGATGAGCTTGAAGAGGAAGGATATGGTCGGCGTTCCAACTGCCGACGCTGTAAGATGAAAATCCCCCGTCAGGCAGATATTGCAGCAGGAAATTGGGGAGTCATCGGAGATAAGGCAGGTAAGGCAACATTCCTTGAGATCTGTTCAGAGAAGGGTGCAAACCTTGTAAACAGTGCTCAGTCAAAGGGTGCTCTTGAGATCTCTCCTGCTGATCCAAAGGGTATTGATATCCGAGCGAAAGTCGAGAAGGCAATGTTCAACCTTGGTGATGAGTGGAGACACCGTGACTTTGAGGGCATGGGTAAAGGCAAGGACCGTCTGAAACTCATGATGTCGGAGTCTTCAAAATGCATCAAATGTTATGCCTGTGTTGAAGCATGTCCAATCTGCTATTGTATCGAGTGTTCTACCAAGAAGCCCTGGTACATTGCTCCCGGTGTTCTGCCAACCAGCTTCATGTTCCACCTGATAAGGTTTGCACATGTTTCAGACTCCTGTATCAATTGTGGTCAGTGTGAGGAACTTTGTCCAATGGAAATCCCGAATGCCCTTTTCATGCACTCTCAACAGGTTGAGATAGAGAAGATGTTTGGCCATATCCCGGGCCAGGATATGACGCCTCCAATTCATGCCTTTGTTGAGGAAAAGGCAGAACGTGCACGTCTCGATGCAACTGGCACCGATTCAATATACACCAATATCTTTACGGATGAATAATCCGAACCTTTTTTTCCTATTAGTTCCAGTATTTCACAGAGGCCTGAAATTTTCTTTCCCTCTCTTTTCCTACCCGGGTGACAGAAATGACACAAAATGACGCGACCCAAAAAATAACAAAAGAATATCAGGTAATCAAAGCTCATGGAACTGAAATTTGGGAAACTACCGTCGAGGTATGTACTGAGTCAAGGATAATCTTCACTCTGAATGGCGGCATCATTGGTGATCTCTCGATAACCCCGCTTGACCTTGAAGCCTTTGCCATTGGATATCTTATTTGTGAAGGTTATATCTGTTCCAGTGAAGAGATTCAGGAGATTACAATCAGTCTTCCGAATATCTCCGTGAGAACCGGGACTGGTTCTGTGCCATCCGGTAAATTCTCTAAAAACAGTTCTGGGGGATCTTGTCGTGATCTGCTCCCCGGAGGGATGCAAAACCCTCTTCCTGACGGTTTTACTCTGAGTGCAAAGACCATCCTGGATTCCATGGATAAAGTCAATGAATACTCAGTTATCTGGAAACGGACCGGCGGTATGCATTGCAGCCTTATTATCGATGAGGAGGGAACCGTTGTCAGTGGAGTTGAAGATATGGGCAGGCACACAACGGTGGACAAAGCGGTCGGATTGGCTATTTTAAAAGGGGCGGATCTCTCCCGGTGTTACCTGGTCTGTTCAGGAAGACTCCCGGTTGATATGGTTGCAAAAGCATACCGTGCAGGAATTCCAGTGATGATATCGAATAATGCGGCATTCGCCGGAGGAATAGAGTTTGCAAAGATAGTAAACATGACTCTGGCCGGGTTTGTCAGGCCGCCCAATATGACGATATATACGGGATATCAGCGGATATTATTCTCATGAACATTATTTCCAGGATGGTCGATTAATTCTGCTGGAAGGATGATATTGGGTGTACTGGGCATTTACATCCTGGAATGTTCTTTATGGGAATACATACTTTTCTTCCGGCAATTTCAACGAATTCAACGTGAATATCAACCATATAGGTCTCTTTTAAGGTCATATTGGTGATTACCTTTTCAGCAGGTCCGATAGTGACAAATGATCCGTTTTTCATGATCCCGACAAGATCCGATACCATAAATGCATGGTCTGGAAAATGTGATGTCATGACAATGGTAATTCCCTTTTCTTTGAGTCGCTCAACAAGATAGAGAACCTGCATCTGGTTTCCAAAATCAAGATGTGATGTTGGTTCATCAAGGAGTAAGAGTTCAGGTTCCTGAGCTAGCGCCCGGGCAATTAACGCCATCTGATGCTCTCCACCACTGACTTCATTTACTGATTTATGCATGAGATGCATTATTCCTGCTTCCTGGATTGCACGAAGAGCAATATTCAGATCATTCTCATCCGGAGAAGAAAAGGCAGAAATATATGGGGCCCGACCCATCAGAACATATTCAAGAACTGAATAGGGAAATGCAACCTGATAGCCCTGGGGAACATATGCGATTTTTTTTGCAAGAGTTTTCCGGTCAATTTTTCTGATATCAGTCCCATCAATCATGGCTACTCCATTCTGATATTCCAGAATATCAATCATGCATTTCATAAGAGTGGATTTACCGGTTCCATTCGGACCAATAATGCAAAAAATCTCACCAGATTGAAGAGAGAAGGAGATGTCCCTGAATACATCCCGTTTTCCATCCCAGCTGAACTGAAGATCATGAGCTGAGTACGTTATACCCATCCGGTCTTCCTCCGCCAGAGCAAGTACGCGAAGAAGGGAGCACCAAGTAATGCGGTCAGAATTCCAAGAGGGATCTCCGTTGCAATGATTGTTCTGGACAAGTCATCCATGATGAGAAGGTATGATGCACCCATTACAATTGTAAGTGGCAGGAGTTTTTTATAGTCCGGACCGGTTATCATTCTTCCAAGATGAGGAACAACAAGGCCCACCCATCCGATGATACCACTAATGCATACCGATGCAGCGGTTAATAGTGTTGCACAGATGATGATGACACGGGTGATTTTCTTTATATCAATGCCAAGGGTTTTTGCTTCATCCTGGCTTAATGAAAGGAGGTTAATTCTCCACCTGATGAGGATAAGAACACTTCCTCCAAATATGATCGCCGGGAGTATTGTAAGGATATCATAGTATCTGACTGATGAAAGACTTCCCATGAGCCAGAATATGATGGTTGGAAGTTTCTCGTACGGATCTGCAACATATTTGGTGATTGAAAGTAGTGCTCCAAAAAATGCTGATACAATAACACCTGAAAGAACCAGCACAAGTATTTGCCCGTTTTTATATAACCGTGAAAGAAAATACGATGCTAAAACTGCGAGTATTCCTCCAATAAAAGCTGAAACCTGAATCATCCATGCTGCGGTTGAGAAGAGAATTGCAAGTGCTGCTCCAAATCCTGCCCCGGAAGAGACACCGAGAATATCTGGAGAAACGAGAGGATTTTTAAACAATCCCTGGTATGTTGCTCCTGCCATGGAGAGAGCTGCCCCGACAATGACTGCTGCAATAACACGAGGGAGACGAACCTGAAAGAGGATGGTTTCATCTGCATTGGTCCATGTTTGCTCGATAGGAATGACCTGAGAAATAAGCATTTTTACTACAGTAAGTGGTTCTACTTCGTATCTCCCGATAAATAATGACCAGAAGATCACCCCGAAAGGAAGGAGGAATAATAAAATCCTGATAGGTGTTGTAATGTGCAAGGATGCTTTAATAGCCTGAAGGTTATATTGTGCCGGAGGGATGTTGATGTCATGGGGTGGAAGAGATAGGGTATTAAGAGTTACATGCTCTGATGAATTCATAGTAAACCTTACATGACAAGATTGCCTGCTTGTTAAGAATGATATGTTTACAAGTGTTAAAAAGATTGTTATTTGAAGCACCTAGTTCAATTAATAAAATTAACAACCTATATGAAACTTAAATATCTCCCCATTCTGGTAAAATGGTGCTCGTTTCATGGCATCTTTGTAAAGGGTTCTACGATGAGAATGAGATCACATTATTTTTTTCCAGAAAAAAACTGAATATTTTTTATAATTCGCATGAAAATATTAACTCATGATTGATGTTAATACAATTGATTGGAATGAGGCCTGGAAGAAACCTGAAGGTGAGGAGGGAAAAAAGAAGGGTTTTATCAGTTGTGGGAGACGATGGTCAGATCCTGATCGATGCAAACGGTTTAACGATGTCATGAAAGAAGATAACTGGGCAGGATCCAGGGCACGGGTCTCTGCAATGGACATAGATGAGAGTTATCGGATTCTTGATGTCGGTGCCGGACCTGGAACTCTGGTTATCCCTCTTGCATCCATTGTTGCACATGTCACAGCTGTTGAGCCTTCAGAGGGGATGCTTTCCTGTCTTCGTGAAAATATTGCTCTTGCAGCTATTACCAACGTGGATATTGTCCCGAAAAAATGGGAAGAGGTGGACGTCAAACAAGATTTAAATCCACCATATGATGTTGTTGTTGCGTCATACTCGCTGGGTTTTCCGGATCTCCGGGAAGGAATCCTGAAAATGGTGGCTGCCTCATCCCGATATGTCTATATTTTCTGGTTTGCAGATATGCTCTCTCCCTGGCAGAGAAATTATGGAGAAATCTGGGAGAAATTATATGGGATTCCCCGGCCTTCAGGGAATAAGCCTAACATCATCTACAATCTTCTTCACCAAATGGGAATTTATGCCAATATTGATATCAGCAAAGAGGAGAGTATTCACCGATATTCAAGTATTGAGGAAGCAGTCGCTGATCAAAAAGAGGGGCTACACCTCACAACTTCGGAACAGGAAGATATCCTTCGCGACTACCTGGGTAAAAAACTCATTCGGGAGAATGGAAAGGTCGTCCTTCGTGAGATGACGCACCGGGCAAAGATCTGGTGGAATGTAAATGACCAATGAAATCCACCCACTCTTCTTTTCTATAAAACCGCTGACATAGTGCTCATTTCATGACCTGAATCTGGTGAACAATCACGAGCGTTAACATCATGAATGTGGCAGGAAGGTGACCGGGCAGCCCAATTACCAGGACTGTCCTGATCTTTCCAATTGTTGTCCGTTTATCCGGGGCAAAAGAGATCCCTTCTCGGTACACTTTTCCTAGGGAACGGATGACCTGAGCGGTGATATCATTCTGATCCCGGTTACTTCCACCACGTACTATGATGGCATCACATTCGTCTGATGCGTCTTTCAAAAGACTAACTAGTTCCTTGGGATTATCACGAAGAATACCATATTTCATTCAAACTGCTCCCTGTCATCTGCAAAAGGCTGCGACGAGATGAGAATTTACCTCTCTGACCTCCCCTGGTTTTAGTATTGTTTCTGCCGGGACCAGTTCTTTTCCGCTGGAGATAATGCCTATGAGCGGTTTTTTCCTGACCTTAATATGGATCTTCCCCAGCGATGCCAGAATCGGAATGTCCTGTGTCCGAATCATCCATCCTTCAGGGTATATCTGCTCACTCTTCTTGAAATCGTCATCATTTCTTGAAATATGCTTCCATGGTTCGATTGGACTGGCAATAATGACTAATTCTCCGGTGCATATACAATCCTCCCGAGGGATGATGGATAATTATCGACATTCCTGATATTTGACAGAGATTCGCTGAATGGATCATTTGGATATACCCCTTTTCATGAATGAACAGATCTTTTGCGAATCTCTCTGTTGGTTCAATACTCAAATTAATTTACATCGAAGTAAAACTAAGCAGTATTAAAATGGAAATTCCTCACTATGATCAGCTCATCCGGGAGATTGCCAGGGCCGCAGATCCGGACCCGGTAATCGAAGACATCCGCATTTATACAAACTGGGTTCTGGTTAAAGCCGGGAAATGGTCATTATCCACAATCTTTCGTGGAATGCCTGGCCTGACCGATCCTGCAGGTATGGACTCGTGGATGGGAGACTGGCTACAAAAACCCGGAAAAGAGTCAGCGTTAGAACTTCTCTCCAGTACGGAGACGCTCCGGCGAGCAGTAGGAATGGCATGTTTAAAGTCGCTCCTTCCGGATCCTTGTCCGATAATACCTGGGAACGCCATTGATATGGTGCGGGATGCAGCAGCTCGCGTTCCCACCTGCTTTGTAGGATATTTCAAGGAGGGAGCAGAATGGCGCGAAATGGGATGGCCGGTAGATATTGTTGAACTCTTTCCCCGGCCAGGTGATATCCATTGGAATGATGCCGATGAAGTACTGAGCAGGGCACAGGTAGTACTGATGAGCGGTCTGACTGTTGTGAATGAGACCCTCGCAGCAGTGATTCGGCGGACACCACATGCGAAGATCAGGATCATGATGGGACCGACTGTCCCTCCAAGTCCGGCACTCTTTGCATGTGGACTGGATCTTATCGGGGTTACTCTTGTACAGAACATGGAACTCATGGCCCGTTATGCAGAACTTGGGGGAGGCAGTATTGCGTATTCCCCTCCTGGAGCACTTGAACGGGTGAACATGGTAAAGGACATTTCTGCCTTTAAAATGAAGTTACTCTCACTATGTGACAGTATCAACGAAACTGGTGAATAGGATGTGGCTAAACAACATAACAAGATGGTATAATGAGGGGATTTCCTGTGCCTTGATAACAATTATTGATTCTGCAGGGTCTACTCCCCGGAAAACCGGATCCAATATGGTCATCAACCAGAATGGTGAAACTGCAGGATCGGTGGGGGGCGGAGGAGTAGAATTACAATGTATTCACCTTGCCAGGGAGGCAATGAAGACCGGGGCCTGCATTACCCGGAAATTTGTCTCGAAAGGAGATGGGGAGGATTGGAATACATCCGACGAAGATGCTGAACTCGGAGTTTGTGGAGGCTCTCTCACCGTTTTTATAGAGCCTCTCATTCCGGAATCAGAACTGGTAATTTTTGGTGGTGGTCATGTCGGGCTTGCCCTTGGGAAATTATGTGAAGTTCTGAATGTTCCATACCGGGTATATGATGACCGGAGGGAGTTTGCAGATCCAGAGCGGTTTCCTGGAGCAAGATCTCTCATATGTCAACCTTTTACCGATATATTTTCACATATTCATCTTACGGGGACAAGTTATTGTGTAATCATGACCTATGGCCATGAACATGATGAAACCGTCCTTGAACAACTTCTCAAAATCAAAGAACTGCCGTATATTGGAATGATAGGAAGTGTGAAAAAGGCTGAAGTGTTGATTCGAAACATACAGGGCCGTGGTGGAATCATCGATGACCGTGTGTACTGCCCCATCGGTCTTCGCATCGGAAAAAACCTCCCCCAGGAGATTGCTTTATCGGTAATTTCCGAGGTATTCCTTGTTATGAGAGGAGGAGTCCCTGAACATATGCGTGTAGACTGGTCAGCAGACAAAAGTATACCTCACCGGTGAAATGTATCAGACCGATTGCCGGATCTCATTTATCACATCATGAATGAAATCATCGTAGTTTTCAGACCCGACTTCAATGATTCTCTGTCTCTGGACCGGCCATCGCTTTGTGACCGCATCAACAAAGGATCTCCTGACCGTCCAGATCATCGGTGTGCGGGGTGCTTGCATGATATGATCAATACTCTCTCCCCATACCTTCCCCGCAATTTCGAACCTTCCAACCTCATCAATGACAAGGAGATCCACCTGACCTGGGAGTGGTACCTGACTTAATATCTCCTTCCCAAAGGCAAGGCCTTCTGACCGAAAGTAATACCTGCCATATTGTATAGAGTTTACCGTTGGAATTGCCGAGCAGAGTTCTACAGTTCTCCCGGAATGTACATTCAGAACATCAAAACCTGATCTGATACCTTCGTTGAAATATCCCGGAGCCGCGATACCATGCATTCTGATTCCTTGACTTGTGAGTTCTGCAAGAATCTTCAGGAGAAGTGTTGTCTTTCCTTCCCCTTGTTCACCGGTGATGATAAATCGTGGTGGTTTCCAGTCAGACATTGAATTGACCATGATCTTATAGACTCCTTCTCACAATTTTCATTCCAGATAATCCATATCGATATAGGAATCAGGAGATTTTTAATCTGTGTTTTCAGGTAGGATGTAAAGTTGATGGATTTTACGAATTAACTGATCATGATCTGGAAAAACCAGTCATCGGTATTGTCCGGTTGCAGAAATATTGACCATCAGGTCCCAATTGATGAAAAAAAGCCATTTCTTAGAGAATCAATCCTATTCTCCAGTATTTTAATAAGTTAAATTGAACAACTTATAAAAGGAGTTATCAATTATTGAATCATATTAAACGTACGCCATGATGATATGGTTGGTAAAGGAGTGAAAAAAATGAAAATTAGTGCAAGAAATTGTATAAAAGGAACCATAAAATCGATTACCAAGGGTCCGATAATGGCAGAGATTGTTCTGGATATCGGAAATGGGGTTCAGATTACTTCAGTCATTACTGCACATGCAACTGAGAATCTTGGCCTCAAAGAAGGTAAAGAGGCATATGCTGTCGTCAAATCTAGTGAAGTAATGATTGCTGTGGATTAATCTAACTACCAAACTTTTCCTTAGCACAATACTTTTCTAAAATTCGATTGAAGTTATCTTATAATATCAGTCTCTTTTTTACATAATACCAGGTAATCGAGGATTTGTTTATCACCCTCCGACCCAAAGATTCATACAGATAGATTCATAATGACCCATTTCGGTAATACATGCTATCTCGTTCCTGAATTTATTAGTTTTAGAAATTTGAGGAGTGTGACTTATCAATTGTATATATGAGATAGTGTTCACACCGAATAGAGTTAATTACAATTGATTACTTATATCGTTCCTTTAAAATAGCATTAAGCTCAATTTATAATAATGGAAAGAATTTACAAGTTCTCCCGGATTCTTGCAATCCTCGGAGTTTTTTGTCTTCTCCTTCTCTCTACAGCTGTTTCTGCAGATGAGATCGGAGACGTAACGGTGTTTGTGGCTGCATCCCTGACCGGAGCATCAGAGGAGATCAAACCGGTATTTGAAGAAGCAAACCCGGGAACAACGGTTACCTTTAACCTTGATGGAACCCAGGCCCTCAAAACCCAGGTTGAGAATGGGGCTCTCCCTGACGTTTTCATCTCTGCAAGTGCAAAATACACCAAGGAGCTTACCCAAAGTGGCTACTTTGTCAATGATACAGTTACCGATCTTTGTACTAACTGGATAACCATCGTAACTCCGAAAGACAATCCTGCAGAGATTACCACTCTTGCAGACCTTGCAAAGCCTGGTATGCTGATTGCTATGGGCACCGAAGAAGTTCCTGTTGGAATCAATACCCGCAAGGTTATTGACAAGATTGCAAATGACTCGGCATATGGATCTGAATGGAAAGATGCAGTCTTTGCAAACACTGCCACGTATGAGACCACTGAGCCTGGTGTCGTTGAGAAGGTAAAACTTGGTGAAGTTGACGCAGGATTTATCTATGAATCCTCATACAAAGCCTCGGAAGAGGATTTGAACATGGTCACGATTCCGGAAAATTTCAATGAACTCCAGTACTACAGCATTGCAACCATGAACCTCGCCCCGAACAGAGCCGGAGCAGAAGCATTTGAGAACTTCATGCTCGGTGAGGAAGGACAAAAGATTTTAGCGTCCTATGGATTTTCTCCAGCTCCCTAATTTTTAATGATGTTTCACCTGCAGAGAATGAAAAATCGACCCGGTTTTTTCTATCTTGCTGCATTCATAGGACTTATCCTCCTTTTTCTCTATCTTGCCCTTCCCCTGCTCGCCCTCTTCCTCAAAACCACCCCTGAAGAGATCCTTCTTACGCTGACTGAACCCTTTGTCATCCAGTCACTCACACTCTCCCTCTTCACTACGGTTATTACCACCATCGTGCTTGTCATAATCGGAACACCCGTGGCATTTATCCAGAGCAGATATCCCTATCCGGGTAAAAAGATCGTTGATACGTTCATCGATCTTCCGCTGGTTCTGCCTCCTGCCGTTGCTGGTCTAGCCCTTCTCCTGCTTTGGGGTAGGATGGGTCTTCTCGGAAAATATCTGGCTGTGTTCAGTTTTACGATCCCGTTCACCACCCTTGCTGTGGTTATGTCCCAGTTCTTTGTTGCATCCCCTCTCTACATCCGGCAGGCGAGATCACTTTTTACTCAACTTGAAAAAGGATATGAAGATGTTGCACGAACCCTGGGAGCCGGACCGTTTCGGGTCTTTTGCACCATAACTCTTCCTCTCTGTAGTTTTGGCTTGATATCCGGGGCAATCATGGCATTTGCCCGTGCTCTAGGTGAATTTGGGGCAACCATCATGTTTGCGGGAAACCTTCCGGGAGTGACACAGACTATGCCTCTTGCGATATATACTGCCATGCAGAAGGATATGAACGCGGCCGTCACGATATCACTACTTCTGGTTGGTATTTCCCTTTTTGTAATGTTATTGGTCCGAATCCTCTCAGGAGAAGATAAAAATGCTTGAATGCCGAGTGAAACGACAACTTCGTGATTTTGAGCTTGATGTCTTTCTTACTGCATTGGAAGGGGAGATAACCGTCCTAAAAGGAGACAATGGATCAGGAAAGAGCACGATTCTGCGAATGATTGCAGGCCTGCTCAATCCTGATGAGGGCTATATCAGGATTGGTGATATGGTGG
This sequence comes from Methanospirillum hungatei JF-1, assembly GCF_000013445.1. Lineage (NCBI taxonomy): Archaea > Methanobacteriati > Methanobacteriota > Methanomicrobia > Methanomicrobiales > Methanospirillaceae > Methanospirillum > Methanospirillum hungatei. The sequence goes on along the minus strand of NC_007796.1, from coordinate 2,264,126 downwards.
TATGTGATGTCTCCTCCCAGAAGGAAATTCCTATCCAGAAGAGGAAAATCGGGTATATTCTACAAAATCCAATGGTCTTTCCCCATATGACCGTAAAAAAAAACGTGGAGTATGGGCTTTACTCGCTTTCTCATGGCCGGGATGAGAAGGAGGTGGATGTGAAAAAATGGCTGAATATCCTGAATATCTCTCATATGGGGGATCTGCCTGCCCGAGACCTTTCTGGTGGTGAAAAACAGCGGGTGGCCCTGGCCCGTGCCTTTGTTACCCGTCCGGCCCTGCTCCTGATGGATGAACCATTCACCGGCCTTGACCGGGAAACCAGGGAGGTAGTTAAGGAATGTATCAGCCGGTATGTTCAGGAATGGAAAATTCCCTGTCTTCTTGTATCTCATCATGATACTGAGATTTCCGGAATTGCCAAAAAGATTCTTGAGATTGAACGAGGGCGGATAATAGATGAAAAATCTTAAGAAGGATATCAGGATTCAAATATTCTAAAATTTTACATGAACCAGAGATTTGGACAGGAAATGAAATACAGATCCTATGGTCCAGATCCAAAGAGGATCGCTCTCATACACGGAGGTCCAGGTGCACCGGGAGAAATGGGTCCGGTCGCCCGATATCTGGCAGATTATTTCCCGATTATCGAACCATTCCAGACCGGACTGACAATCCATGATCAGATCGAGGAACTCGCAAAGACCCTCCGTACATCTGCAGAAATCCCGGTCATCCTGGTTGGTTATTCATGGGGTGCCTGGCTTTCAGGAATGGTGGCAGGCAGGTATCCCGAACTTGTGTACCATCTCATTCTCATCTCTGCAGGTCCATTAGAAGAACAATATGCTGTAGTATGGAAGAACCGGATGGAGCGTCTCACTCCGGACGAACAGGAAACAATGCACGAACTCATGGTGCAGATACAGGACTCAGCATGTCCGGATAGGGATCGGTTATTGAAAACCTTCGGAAGTTTGATTCAAAAAGTTGATTCATTTTGTCCTATTCAGGAAAACAAAGATGAAATCGGTGCCTTCTCCTGTGATCCAGAAATATTCTCACAGGTATGGGCTGAAGCGGCAAAAATGCGACAGACTGGGGAGCTTCTTTCGTGCTTTCAGCAGATCTCCTGCCCGGTGACCGCGATTCATGGTGATTATGATCCCCATCCGGTTCAGGGGGTAATTGAACCATTAACCCGTATTCTTCCACGGTTTACAAGTATTGTTATCCCTGATTGTGGTCATTGCCCATGGGAAGAGACTGTGGCGAGAAATATTTTCTTTTCTGTTCTCCATGGTGAGATCTCCGGCATTTTCCCATCACTGGTCTCTATTGCCAGGTAACAGGGTTCGAGTCCGCTTTTTAAGAATACCGGGCTGCAGGATGAACAATCATCTTCCAGGTGGGGAACAATTCTCAATCTGAAAAAGGGATCTTCTGGAACATACACCATAATGGTCAGTGCCGGATACCTGAAAAAGCATGATTGAACGTTCTGATGGGCTTTCCAGTGTCGTCTGCTGTGTTCATCAAGCCCATCCTCAATCAGGGAGAAGACTTCTGGCGGACACCGGTCAGTCCCAAGATCAAGAGCGTCAATCAGACGGAAGAGAGCTGTGATGAGATGCATCCGGAGAGGGGATGTGATCCTTCTCGAAGTAAAATCCACCCTGCTGTCATGACATTCAATCAGGAATGCCAGATGATTACGTTCTCTTCCTGTGAGCAGTTCTGAGAGAAAAGGATCAGTCCTGATTATCAGAGATGAGAACTCTGCATGCCTGCTCCGGTCATGGATGGAGAGGGGATGAAGATAACCGATATCATGAAACCATGCAGCCAGGAATAGGAGAAATATCTCCTCATGGTTAAGAGAAATTGGCAATGTTCCAAGCACCTGGTGAATATACCTGATAAGTGTTTCAGAATGACAGAGCCCATGCGACTGAAATACCGGCAGACCCCGGGGAATAAAGGGTAGAAGAGATGATGCATATCTCTCTGCCTGGCATATACGATCATAATACTGCGGGTAAATGATAAGCGGCTCGTACTTTTGATCCTGACTCATCGTGTTCATTCGTTATTCCATGGAACTCATCATACGTTATGGATCAGGATCTTGTCCGCTGCTTTCCCAAAGAAGTGGTATCCGGAACCTCCCTGCATGACGGTAGAGAGGATTTCATCTGGTCTCGTTACGATATCTCCACCGATGGCAGTAACTCCCCTGGAGAAGAAGGCATCAGGAATCATACTCACGGTTGGCCCTCCGATGATAACCGGAATACCCTGAGGGATTCGTGCAAGGAGGTTTTCCAGTGTTCCGGTTACAAGGGTTGCTCCGGTCAATACCACACACCCTGCTCGTGACAACACTACATTCTGTTCCTCTGGCGGTACAAAAAATGGTAGTTCCTCTTCCCGGAGAGCGCCCTTATTCAGTTCAAATAACCGGTATTGGGCCCCCCTGAGCTTTAACCGGTGAATAACCGGCCATAGTGCCCCGACAACCACTACAGGAGTCGCCGGATCAATAGTATCAAGCAGGTCAAATGCATCCTTGTCATGTTCAATTGCATAGGTACCTTCAGGACAGATGTCAAAAAACCATGCAGACAGGGCATTCACAACGCTAATGATAACTGCTCTGACCAGGGGTGCCGGTGATGACATGTGGGTCAGCATATCCTCAACCGATACTCCCTGCATCTTTCCACAATATGGCATTGCACTTGCAGCGGTTGAACAACAGACTGCTTCAGGAATGAGGTCAACCGGGGTGAAACAGATCCCTCCATATCCGGAGCTGAGTTTAACACCGGTAAAAAATACTCCCACAACAACCGAATCAAGTCGTATCTCTGAAAAAGGAACAGGTATCCTCGTTTTCAGGATATCAATCGTATCGGAAAGGATGGCATCTTGTTTTTCTGTTGTCGGGTTCATGGATTTTTATTCCTTTCTGCCCGTTTTAAATTGAATATTCATTCAATAGCAATGTAATATGACCCGAATGCACAGTTTTTACATTGGATAATACCATTGGTGTTCATTTCCCTGTTATCAAGGATCTGTTCTCCGCATGTTGAACAAAACTCCTTATGGGTTGGTTGTCCTGGCAGATCTTCATCCGGAATAGTTACCGTGACTTTCTGGATAGTAAAGAGTTCTGATTCCGGAACGACAGCCAGGTTCTGTGCAATAGCCCGAAAATCTTGCTCCTTTTCTCCTTTTTTGGGGATTGCTGTGACTCGCACTGCCTTTCCTGATCTGCTATCCACAAAGGTTGCTGCAAATTTACCATAATCGCGGAATTTCAGCGTTCGGTGTCCAAGTGTCACACCAGTAATAGCCTGAATTGCATCAGTTGCACACCGGTCAATCTCCACATAGACGATAAGATCACGGTTCTTTTCCATAGGGTTCATACCCAGCTCACGCATACCGGCCATGGTCATCCGGGTGCCCATCAGGATCCCCGGACAGGCATCACCATGGAATGCTTTTGCTTTTTCGAGTAATGTCTCAAAGTCACTCATAAATCTCAAAAAAATTGAATTGTTCACCAGTTTCATTGGAAAAGGTGAATTTCCTACGAATGCCGGTTATTTTACTTTTCAGCTCTTTCTAACATCCTTCTTTCGTTAATCAACGGCAATCATTACTTCTGAAGATTTGACCAATGCCCATGCCATTTTCCCCTCTTTCAGTCCGAGTTTCTCTACTGCGTGGGTGGTAATTACCGAGGTTATAAGAACGCCATTCCCAATATCAAGAACAACTTCAGAATTAACCGGGCCTTTCGTAATGGATTTTATAGTCCCTTTGATTGAATTTCGTGCACTGATTCTCATGTTATCTCCAGGTTTAATCTATAGTAACTTATGAGTATTGGTGATTCATATACATAAAATTGTTTAATGGCACCTATAATTAATTTAAAGTACATAACCTGAAAAAGCATCTCATCAATCCGAAAAAGGAGAGAATAGTAGTTACAGTGATAAAATAGCCCATACGCAATTATTGAATGATATCCTGCACTATGGATGATCATCAGTGAGCGATCTGGTATAAAAAATCATGAGTAATGGAGAAAAATGAAGGAAAATGCGATGAATGAACAAAGTACTGAAGATATTTTTGTGAACAATTCTCATCAATAAAAAATAATTGACAAAATCCGGAAACAATCAAATCATTTATACAACAGCACAGGTAACCTTCCTGTACTGATGCATTCTCATCCTGAGGTACTCATGGTTCTGAATGAAACGATACATAACTGGATTAACTGCTGGAGTTCCTCCCTTGATGAAGGGTACTATACGTCGGATGAAGAGCAGGCAGCCAGTTGGAATAAACGTGCAGAAAGTTTTGGAAAAGATGTAGAGGAAGAAAGACAGAGGAAAAAGAATTCCGATTTCTTTAATCTCTTAGAGGAAGCGGGATTCAACCCTGTTGGTTCACGAATTCTCGATATTGGATGTGGTCCGGGAACTTTATCTATTCCCCTGGCACAAGCGGGAGCAGATGTCACGTCACTTGATATTTCATCAGGCATGCTTGACAGACTGAAAGAGGTTGCGGTCCGAGATAATCTTTCGATCACTCCGGTTGAATGTTCCTGGTGGACTGCAGATATTGATACATTGGGGTTTCGTAACTCGTTTGATCTGGTTATTGCATCATTTACTCCGGGAATCAAGGATGTAGAGACCTTTGACCGGATGGTGGCCTGTTCAAGGAGATTCTGTTATTACAGCAACTTTATCCGGAAGGATCCGGCAAAAATTCCCTGTGAAATCTATACCCGGATTCTGGATACTATCCCCCGGGATAACATTTTTGCGTCCGGGTTTCTGTATCCGTTCATGTATCTGTATACACTTGGATTTCATCCGATTGTGAAGATTACTCATAAATCGGAAGGTCGAGACCAGAACCCGGAAGAAGCGGCTCAAAAGGCTATTGACTTTTTATCACTTCGTCAGGTTCTCACCGAAGAAAACAAAGAAAAAATCAGGGAATACTATAGAAACTCTTCGATAAATGGAATGTACCACACACAGTCGGAAATATACAAGGCAATGATGATCTGGTCAGCTTTGGAGAATGGGATTGTATGATTAATTTCATGGAATGGAAGGTCTGAATATGACTCTCAAAGCACGAAAATTGGAAATTTCTCTGGATATTATACAAAATTATGAGGATAATGAATCATGAGCAGGCATTAAATAATTATATTAACTTTCAATTCAGATTAATATATGGTGGTTAGTACTTCCAGCACAATGAAGAATAAACCATAGAGAAATTCAAGCATACTCTGACCGGTATGATTTACAATCCGATCATGTTATTTTGACTACCGGGTAACCTCAATAATAATCAGGCTATGTTCTCTAACCACCACTTTCTTTTACAACTATGCAGACTGTAGGCAATAATTTTTCTGTGTTCAAATTATTGAGCTGTTTTTCATGAAAATTAATCTAAAAATGAGAACTGATATATAATGTAATAACCTACCTAGTATAGCCATTCGCGAGGTTAACTTATGGTTAAAGTAAATGAATTATATGAAATTGCGCTGTATCCATCTGAATGGAATGCGGTAGTAAAAGAATTTCAGATCAACCAGAATAAGGGAGAGGCAACGAAAATCGAGAGAGTGATCGGTGGAAATCGCGTTCTCTGTGACGTTATGGGATATTCCTGGGATGGGACAAAAAAACCTGATGTACCTTTGAAGCAAAAAATCAAGGTTCAAATTATGGAAATTGTAAAGGAGCAGGAAAACGTGGAAAACACTGCATCCTGATACATTTTCACCGTAATTTGTAGTTTTCATCCCGATTTAGAACTGCAAATCCATGGGTTTTGGGAGTACCTGATTACAGAGTTATTTTCCCAAAACTTCGCCAGCCAGGTATATTAAAAAAATTGTGAGCCCTTTCTTTTCTCAGTATTCACTCAAGTCCGGGTAATGTTTTGAGAAGAACCGCTTTTTCATACTCCAGGTTAAAATCAAAAATGTCCGGATGGAGATAATTCGCGATTGATTCCAGGGTCAGGATCCAGGATGGACCAGCGCTCAAATGTGTTCCAGGTACCATGAAAATATTATTTTCCTCTATTGCAGGAGCAGTAAGGTCTTCTCTCATGCATAAATCAACAAAATCCTGGTGAGTCAGATGACCGGGGCCTGAGACAACAAGGATATCAGGTTTCAATTTTTGAAATGCATCCCAGGTGAATCGTTCAGATGATTTTTCATCATATCCCAGGTCATAATTCAAAACATCTCCTCCTGCAAGTGCTATGAGTGTATTTTCCATCTTATCCGGATATGAGGGGAGGAGCGGATGGGAAAGGACTGAAAGGACACGCGGTTTATTCGGTACATTGGAATATCTCTCGATTATCTGGACTCTTCCTGAAAGAAATCTGATGACCGGCTCAAATGAGAGACTCCCCGACCATTGTTGTAATACCTGTAAAAATTCGATATATCCCTTTGGAGTCTGAAGTCTTGTCTGTAATTGTTCCAGGTAATCGTTAGATAAGAGTTTTGTTAACACCATTCCCATAGTGGCTTCGTCAGAGATACTCACTGCTTTCAGGATACTGTACACCATATCAAGCGCAACAGGAGTTCTATATCCTCCTCTGAACCGTGGTTCCTGATAGAACTGTGAAAACCACTCCCCTCTGATCGGGATAGAAGAAGTACAGGAAGGACATACCTGCGCATACCTGCCTGAAAATCGTGCCCCCATCGGTCCGTTAAATGAACGCTCAACAAGCAACTCATTACAATTCGGACAATACGTATTCAGGTAACGGGTTGACGGTGTGTTGAAAAGGTAGACAAATGGCAGATATTTCCTGCAGGCTGAGATCAGGTCCTCAGCTGCAATGGCGGAGGGTTCAAGCGCAGTATCCGCTCCATGAAAGGGAATAAACCGCATGACAAGAAGGGGAATATCTGCAGATATCTCCAGTATCCGCTGCGCAATAGTAACAATCTCTTCCATGTCTGATGTTTTGCATACAGCAGCAACCTCAAGATGTATGTTTCTGGAATGGATTGTTTTCAGGGTTTGAAAGACCTGTTCTGCATTACAGGGAGCCCCGTTGATCTGGTATGCCTGATCTGAGAGTCCTTTCAGTCCGATGGTGATAAAATCCATGTGGTCTAAAAGAACATCCAGCGCTTTTTCCGACATACATCCATTCGAGGCACACCCCATGGATAATCCAGCCGCATGCAATTCCCGGGCTACACGGGCAACCGTTTCGAGGGAGACTGTCGGCTCATTCAGGCAAAAAACCGCTCCGATACAGGCGTTATCTCTCGCCATCCGGAGAACATCTGTCGGCTCTGCATGAATCAGAGCATCGGTTAATAAATCCTGGTTCTTTGCCAGGACATATGATACACACCCTTCACAGGAGAGATTACACCCGATAGTAGAAAGAAGCAGATAACGTCCACCAGGAGTATAGTGAAGAAAAGGAATGGTTTCAATAGCACCTGGCCAGAGAGCCAGGTAAAGGTCGGGGAAACGCTCTGATATCTCCCCATTCTTGCAGGTATACATCCTGCATCTTCCATATCCTCCTTCCTGAATACTACACCGGTGACCACACATTTCGCATTCCATTCTGGTCACCAGGAAAAAAATTATGGTGAAGGTTTATTCAGAATGATCTGAGTGTCGTCTGAAAAAATGTTCTCCACATCTTCATCAGAAAGGTCAATCCGATAGAACTTTTTATAAAAGCTCTTTATTTCATCTTTGATATCAAATGAAACCGATTCCGGATAGATGACACTCTGAAGCCAGAGGGTCCCGAGAATTGACTCCGGAACCGGAAGTTCCCAGCTCATGAGGTATTTCGGCATTCTGAAGACCTGCTTCTCTTTGACTGCTGGAAGTGACTCCCAGGCCGGGTCAGCCAGAATATCAGCAACACTTGCCGGGCAATAGGGAAGAAGGACAACAGCACTTGGGTCCCATTCGTATACCCGTTCCATGGTGACCGTATTATCCCCACCAGAAAGGCCCTTTGCTGCATTTGATGCTCCAATAATCCGGGCTATTTCAGCTTCATAATAATCATCACCAAGTGTCTGGAGCGGTGACCGCTGACCAAAGTAAATACTCTTTCTTTGGTCTTCAGGAATGCTTGTTCCGGTCTCCTCAACAGTATTCATCTTCTGGTTGTAATAATCGATAAACTCCTGGGCTTCTTTCTCTTTTCCAAAAATTTTACCGATTATTTCATAACTTTTTACCAGATCCTCAGCCTTTTCTAGATCAATTTGTACAAGAGGGATGGAAACCCTCTCGATATCATTG